>JAAYZF010000157.1 GCA_012514975.1 bacterium | reverse complement strand
TTCTGCTCGGCGAGTTTCTCGAGGCCGCGGTGCACGTACCCGAGCACGGGCAGCGCCTCGACGACCTTCTCGTCTTCGAGCACGAGGCGCAGTTGCAGCGGCTCCGGGAACACCGGGTGCTGCGGGCCGAAGGGTATGACTGTTTTGCGGGGCATGATGTTATTTCAGATTTCAGATTTCAGATTTCAGATTGAACGGCGGTTCATCGTTTCCCCCAGTACGTCTTGGGGGATTCATCGTTCATCGTCCATCGTTCATAGTTCATAGTTCGTAGTTGATAGTCGATAGTTGGGATCTGCAAGTTGGGAGCTGGAAGTTGGAGTTGTGCTCGACTCATCCACCCATCCATTCATCCACCCATCCATTATTCCATTATTCCAGCATTCCAGCTTCCCTTCTTTCCACTTCCGCGCTACGCGCCCTTCTCCTGCGGTGGCGGATACGCAACCACCGTGCGCTGCGGGATTGGCTTTCCCTGCGGCGCGTGCGGCGCGCCGTCGGAGAGCAGGAACCTGCCTTCGTAATCGAGCGCCAGACCAGTAACCTTCAGTCCGAACAAGTCCTTCAGCTCGTTCTCGATCAGCGCGGCAGCGGGATAGATGCCCGAGATGCTGGGCAGCTCGCGTTTCTTGTCGAACCGCAGGTACAGGTTGTACAGCGCATAGTCCTTGTCGAAATGGTAGTAGAGGTCGCACACGTCGCCGAGATCGGTGCACGTGATGGTGACGAAGCGATATCCCTGCGGATGGTGCACGGCAACGGCGTCGACGAGGTTGTCGACCATGACCTGCGTGGCATTCTCAAGCATGGGCGGCCTCCTGCCGTGCGGCTTCCTGCGCGGGCGGCGCGGGCGGGAAGAACGTGAGAGCCGGTTTTGCCGGGGTGGCGGTTTCCGCGCCGCGGCGTTTGTCTTCGAGCACGGCAAGCGCCTTGACGACGCCGTCGATCATCGCCTCGGGCCGCGGCGGACAGCCGGGGACGAACACGTCGACGGGGATCACGGTGTCGATGCCGCCAAGGATATTGTAGCATCCGGCGAACACGCCGCCGCTCGATGTGCACACGCCCATGGCGAGGACGACCTTGGGCGACGGCATCTGCTCGTAGACGTTGCGCAGCACGCGCGCGTTGCGATGATTCACCGAGCCGGTGACCACAAGCATGTCCGCATGCTTGGGATTGCCGACATGCAGCGCGCCGAACCGCTCGACATCATACAGCGGCGAGAGGCAGGCGACGAACTCGATGTCGCAGCCGTTGCAACTGTTGCAGTTGTAGTGGACGATCCAAGGCGAATTGGAGACCAGGTTCATTTCAGATTTCAGATTTCAGATTTCAGATTGAAGGTTGCCGTTGTCGTTCGGCCAGGTAAAGTAGTTCTTATCTTGAATTCGTGACGCCTCTCCACGAATTCAAGCGTAGAGCCAGATGATGTTCGACAGCGCCATCAGCATCGGCACCGTCCACATGTAACGAACCATCCAGAACGTGGTTAGGCGCGCAAAGCAGTTGTCCACGAGAATCAGCGCAACGAACGCCGCGATGGCGAGCAGCGCGCCGACGAAAAGGTTCTGGGCCCAGAACATGGCGATGACGGCGAACAGCGCCGCCTGCTCGCAGAACCTCGTGATCTCGACCAGCGCGAGGTACGGGCCGGCGATTTCGATGGTGATGCCCTTGACGAGCTCCTGGTGCGCATGATGCGAGCTGGCGACGTCGAACGGCGATTTCTCGAGCTTGATCGCGACGGCCATGAGGAACGCGAGGAACACCAGCGGCATGGTCAGCAGCAGCGGCCGGGGCGTGGTGACGACCGTTGCGGCGAGGAAGTTGACGGTGCTGAGGTAGACGCCCACGACGAGCAGCACGAGGATCGGCTCGTACGCGAGCATCTGCATGATCTTGCGCTGGCTGCCGATGCGGCTGTAGGGTGAGCGCACGCTCATGCCGGCGAGGATGAGCGCGATCGTCGAGAAGGCGTGGGCAAACAGGACCATCAGCAGGTCCCTGCCCGTAACGAGCAGGACGATGACGATGAGCATGAACGCGAGGTGGAGGAAGACATAGCTGACCTGCACGCGGTTGACGGCGAGGGGCTCCTTGTGAAGCAGCTTGACGACATCGTAGAACGGCTGGAGAACCGGCGGGCCGACCCGGCCCTGCAGCCGTGCGGTCAGCTTGCGGTCGATTCCGGCGAGCAGCCCGCCGAGCACAGGCGCCGCGACCAGCGCGGCTATGACGGTGATGAATTCCTTCATTGGCTCATATGACGCCGATCTCGCCGAACATGGCGATGAGAATCAGGAGCGCGAGAAGACTGCACCACCTGGTGATGGCGCCCTCGTGGATGATCGAACGGAAGTAGAGCGTGGCCGACCATGCGGTGTCCCGCGCGTCTTTCATGCCGCGGAACGAATACGACAGCGTGCCGCCTTCGCGCAGCTCGCCGCAGTTCTCGCCGCAGAGGAACGGCAGGCGGACGTGTTTCTCGTTGAACCGCATGAGTGCGATGACAATCGCCGCCGCGGCAAGGCCGATGAACAGGAAGACGGGCCAGACCATCGAGCTCTTCACCGCGCGAAGCAGCGCGAGGCTCGCCTCGGGCACCTCGACGCCCGCGTACGCCGACAGGGCAAGCGGCTCGATGAAACGATGATAGAGTGGGATCGCCGCGACGCCGAGGATGACGACGGCCGCCGCGAGCACGATCTCGGTGACAAGCATTGTCGGCGGAAGCTGCTCACGCCGGTACGCCGGGTGATACGACACCGTCTGGATGCGGCCGATCCATTTTGCCCAAAAGAGCACCGTGAGCGCCGAGCCGGCGATGACGAGCACGAGGATCAGCGGCGAGGCAATCGCCGCCTCGATCGCCATCCATTTGCTCAGGAGCATGCCGAACGGAGGGAGAAGCATCGAGAGCATGCCGGTGAGGGCGATCACGGTCGTCACGGGCAGTTGGAACATGATACTGCCCATGTCCTCGATATCGCGGCTGCGGATGAACTGCTCGATCGTGCCGATGCAGATGAACAGCAGGCCCTTCGAGACCGCGTGGAAGCTCAGGATCATCAGCGCCGCCGCATACGCCAGCGGCGTGTTGATGCCGGCGCACGCAACGATCAGCCCCAGATTCGAGATCGTCGAGTACGCGAGCACTTTCTTCGCGTTGCTCTGCCCGACGGCAAGGGTGGACGCGACGGCGAAGGTGAATGCGCCGGCAATGGCGACGAGGAACATCAGTTTCTGCCCCGAGAACGCGGGGGCGAGGCGCAGGACGAGGTAGGAGCCGGCTTTGACCATGGTGGCCGAGTGGAGCAGCGCGGAGACGGGCGTCGGCGCGACCATGGCGCCGAGGAGCCAGCTTTGGAACGGCATCTGGGCGCTCTTCGTGAACGCCGCGACGCACAGCAGCGCCATCGGCGCGAGCGCCTTCACCGCCATGATGCCGCTGAGCGAATCAGCGCCCGCCCGCGCGGCGCCAACTGCCGCGCCGGCAAGCGCGACGCCGCCAACCGAGTTGAGCAGCAGGGCGCGCTTCGCGTTCGCCTTCGCCTCGGCCGTGCCGGTGTGGCCGATGAGGAAGAAGGAGCAGAGCGTGGTGGCCTCCCAGAACGCGCCGAGCCAGCGCAGGCTGTTGGCGAGCACGAGGCCGTTCATGACGCCGAGGAAGCCGACCATGAGGAGGAAGAAACGCCGGTCGCTTCCCTCGCCGGGATGGGCGTGCTCGTGATGCTTATTCATGTACCCGATTGCGTAGAGCACGATCACCGGGCCGACAAGCGAAACGACGAGGACGAGGATTGTCGACAGGGAATCAAGGACAAAGGCGGGCGCCTCGGCGTGGAAGCCCTGGCCGCGCTCGATCATGCACCCGATGCCGCTGAGCGCCAGTTGCAGCGCGCCGAGCGCGCCGATGCTCCAGCTCCTGATACGGATGGCGACGACGATGACGGTGATGATGGCCGCGGCTTCCGCCGCGAGCGCGGCAAGGGCCAGTGCGCCGTTCCCGGGGACGACGAGCGGGCCGGAGATCGCGGCGATGACGCCCGCCGCCATCGTGGCAACCGCGGCGCAGGCGACAAGGGCATTCCGGACCGTGGCGGTCTTCGCGAAGTACACGCACGTCCCGAAGACCAGCGGACATGCGACCAGCAGCAGCGGCACGGACAACGTCGTATTCACTCGTTCGTATTCCGGCTCTTTACATCCGTGGCTTCCCGCGTGATGCGCGCAGGAGCAACGCCGCGCGGCACGGACAGGGAGTGAGTATAGCAAAAAGGCGCGCAGGATGCAAAGAAGTTAAAGTGGCCGGGTCTGCGCCATGGCGGACATCGCTGCGCGCACGCAGTTGCCTTTTCCGGCGCAACGGAGTATACTAGCACTGTCTCACGGAGCTGCGCCATACGCCAGCCTGCATAACACGTCTCGCCACGGAGGTGCACATGAAAACACGCTGCGCAACGCTGATGGTTGTTGCCCTGACTCTCTGCCCGGTTCATGCGGCGACGCGCTATGTGAATCTGAACAATCCCACGCCGTCGCCCCCGTACACGAGCTGGGCAACGGCCGCGACGACCATTCAGGACGCGATCAACGTCAGCACGAACAACGATTACATCAATGTGACGAACGGCGTCTACACCATCGGCGGCGCGGCCACGCCCGGTTCTGCGCTGATGAACCGCGTGATGGCGAACAAGCGCGTCTACATCCTGAGCGTCAACGGGCCGGAGCAGACGGTGATCTACGGCCAGGGGCCGGCCGGGCCGGGCGCTGCGCGCTGCGTGTACCTGAGCAACGATGCCGTCCTTGTCGGCTTCACGTTGAGCAACGGGTTCACGCGCACGACGGGCGATACGACCTATGACCAGTCCGGCGGCGGTGCGTTCATTGCCGGCAGCGGCTTCATCACCAACTGCATCATCCGCCAGTGTTTCGCGCAGGAGAACGGGGGCGGCGCGTTCATCCACAAGAACGGCTTCATCGGCAACACCGTCTTCGTGCGCAACGTCTCCTCGAACCACGGCGGCGGCGCGTACTGCTTTCAGGGCGGCATGCTTGCGAAATGCATCTTTGCGGGCAACCGTGCGCAGGACTGGGGCGGCGGCGCCTATGCCGCCTCGGCCGGCGTGTTCGACCGGTGCGACTTCTACGGCAACAGGGCGCAGGACGGCGGCGCGCTGTACTGCAACTCGGGCGGGCAGGTGAACAACGCGCTGATCATATGGAACACGGCGGCGCAGGACGGCGGTGGCGCCTTCCTCAACGGGCCGGGTGTGCTGCAGAACTGCTCGGTCGGCCTGAACTACGCTGCGCGCTACGGCGGGGGCGTGGTCTGCCGCCTCGGCGGCACCAATCTCAATGCGCTCATCTATCACAACACGGCGGGCAACAACGGGCCGAATTACCATGTGATGACCACCGGGTACTTCGCCTACTGCTGCTCCTATCCCGCTCCCATCGGCGCCGGCAACATCACAAATGACCCGCGGTGCACCGATCTCGCGGCCGGCGACCTGCATCTCACAGCCAGTTCCCCCTGCGTCAACAGCGGCAACAACGGGTACGCGCCCGGCGCGGTCGACAACGAGGGCCGCCAGCGCATCCTCGGCACGCCCCTCCAGCTTGTCGACATCGGCTGCTATGAGTATGTGCCGCAGGACACCGCGCCGCCGACCAACCGGTACGTCTCGACCGGCGGCGGCAATGTCTGGCCGTATGCGACGGAGGCCACCGCGGCGCGCAATGTGCAGGATGCGCTCGACGCGGCGGGCGCGAGCGACACGATCATCCTCATCGACGAGGTGCACAGCACGGCATTCCGCTCGCGTAACGGCCATCGCAGCCGGATGCTGGTGACCAAGCCCGTGACGATCGAGCCGATGAAGAGGCAGCTCCGCGGCGCCGTCATTGCCGGCGCGCCGGATGTGCTGACGGGCGGCGTTGGCAGCAATGCCGTGCGCTGCGCGTTCATCGCCGCCGACGCGCTGGTAAAGTGGCTGGTGTTCAGCAACGGGTTCTCGCGGGGAGACGAGAGCGGGCCGTACGAAATCCACCAGGAGACCGCGGGCGGCATCCTGTTCGACACCGCGGGCACGGTGAGCAATTGCCTCGTGTCGCGCTGCGCCGCGCTGGCGGGCGCGGGCATGGCGTTTTTCCTTGGCGGCGCGGCGTATGACTGCGGCATGCAGTGGAATGCGGCGGCTGACGTGGGCGGCGGCGCGCTGTTCTTCACGGGCGGCATCATGCGCCGCTCGATGGTCGTGCGGAACGAGGCGATGAGCGGCGGCGGCGTGTACATGGTGTTCAATCCTACGAAACGCGCCGCCAATGGCGTGAAGAACGGCGTCGACAGCGATATGCTGGCCGAGTGCATGATCGACAACAACAGCGCCTGGCAGAGCGGCGGCGGCATCTACTGCGGCAACGGCACCATCGCCCGCAACTGCGTGATCACGCGCAACGGCGTCACCGGCTCGGGCGGCGGCGTGTACATGGACGGCGGCGGCATCGTGCGCAACTGCCTCATCACGCGGAGCAGCGCGCTCGACGGTGGCGGCGTCTACATCAGCATCAAGGGCGTGGTCGAAAGCTGCACCATCACCACCAACCTCGCCGCGATGAACGGCGGCGGCGTGTTCGCCAGCCATGGCGGCTCGAACATCAACTCCATCATCTACCATAACCGCTGCGTCAACGGGCCAAGCCACAACTACACGAACACGACCGCAACGGCGTATTACCAGAACTGCTGCGCCCTCCCCCTGCCCGCGGGCCCGGGCAACATCACGAACGATCCGGCGTTCGCCGACCGCGCGGCGTTCGATTTCCATCTGCCCGAGGGCTCGCCGTGCATTGACGCCGGCGTCGTTCAGGCCTGGATGGCCGGCGCGACAGACGTGGACGGGAACCCGCGCGTCCACGACGGCATGGTCGACATCGGGTGCTATGAATTCGTCCCGGAGCCGGCCGCGACGCTCGCGGCCGTCGTCTGTGTGCTGTTGGCCAGGCGGTCATCGAAGGGGAATGTATGAAGAGGAACACACTGCTCATCATCCTGATGTCGTCGTGCCTCCCCGTCGCGCATGCGCGTTGCGCGCCGGCGGCGCCCGTCCATGTGCTGTCGTCAAATACGTACGTGACGGAGTGGCTTCTCTGCGGCCCGTTCCCGAACCTGATGGACAAGGCGGCCGGCAGACGCGCGGGATATGACACTGATTTTCTCGAGGCGATCGGCGGCGAGGCGGGATGCAGGCCGACCAATGGGATGGTCGTAACGCACGGCGGTGTGACGCGCGTGTTCCGCCCGCTGGGCCCGGCGCAGGGGAAGATCGATCTCGCGGCCGTCTACAGCAATGCAACCTACATCGCCGCGTATCTCTATGCGGAGATCGCGTCGCCCGTCGTGCAGACAGGCTACTTCCATCTCGGCGCTGACGACGGCGCCAAGGTGTACGTGAACGGCGCACTGGTAGATGCGAGGTATGCAGAGAGAGGGCTGCGCGAGCACGATACCATCTTCCCCGTCGTGCTTCAGCGCGGCCTCAATCCCCTGCTCGCAAAGATCGAACAGGGCATAGGCGGCTATGGACTCGTGCTCGAGGCGCTCGACCGCGCGCATCACGCCGCGTACGTTACCCAGGCGTTGCCCGCAACGGTCTCCGTCGATCTCCTGCAATCAGGCGCCCTCGGCGAGCATCTGAGCGTGAAACCGCACACGACACTCGAGGCCGGCGACACGCTCGACGAGCTGCCGGTGGTGTGGAGCGTGAGCGACGCGGCGGGCGCGGTGGTGGCGTGCGCGTCCGGCGTATTCTCACGGGCAACGGTTCTCACTGTCCCTGCGGTGCGGGGTTTCCATCGCATCACACTGGCGGCGCCACACGCCGGCGTCAGCCACCAGAGCTACTGCCTGCTGGCCGAGGACCGCGCTGCATCCGTGCGCGCAGTGCGTGACCGCGCGGGCGCCTGGCTGCGCGAGACGACGAACGAGACGTACGCCGGCTGGGTGGCGTACCTGCTGTTCAAGGCGGAGAAAGAGGGCGCGGCGAACGGATGCGAGACTCCCGCGTGTGTGACGATCGCCCATGCCATCGACGAGTGCCTGAACACCATGGCCGCGAATCCGCTCGCGCACAGGCGCAGCGGGTTCGAGTGGGCATACCGCTCGAAGGTTGATGCGTCGGGACAGCCCTTTGCCATCTTTGTGCCCGAGGGGTACGATCCTGGCACGGCGTGGCCGCTGCGCCTGTCGCTGCACGGCATGGGCGGCACGCATGTCTCATGGGTGGATCTGGCGCAACGCTGGACGCAGGATGTGATTGAGGCGCACGTGCTGGGCCGCGCGCGCGCCGGCGGATACACCAGGCTCAGCGAGGTCGATGTGCTCGAAGTGCTCGCGTTTGTCCGCGCGCACTGGAACGTGGATGCGCGGCGGATATGGCTGACGGGGGGCAGCATGGGCGGCGGCGGCACGTTCCGCCTTGCCACGCGGCATCCGCACCTCTTTGCCTCTGCGCGCCCGGTGTGCGGCTTTGGCGCGGACCTGCCCGTCGGGAACATGCTGCACGTGCCGCTCTTCTCGGTGCACAGCGACGACGATCCCACGGTCCCGGTCACCCAGAGCCGCCTGGCGGCGCACGCGCTCGCCCTCGCCGGCGGCAAGGCGATCCAGCACGAAACGACAGGCTACGGCCACGCCGTCGGAAACTGGAGGGAAGGCATGGCCGCGTCTCTCGCATGGGAACGCAGACAGGTGCGCCCCGGAAACGTCAGCCGCGTCCGCTACACCGCCGCTGACGAGCTCGCGTCCGGCGCGTACTGGGCACGCGTGCTCGTCTGGGGACCGCGTGCAGGCGCCGCATCGTTCGACGTGCGCGCCGGCACGGACAACAACCTGTTCATCACGCTTGAGAACGTTGGCACGCTCGAACTCGATCTGGCAGCGGCGCCCGTGGACCGCGCGAAGGAGATGGCCGTGGTCGTCGGTACGACCATCCGGGCCGTGCTGCCGCCGCCGCTGCCGGCCACGCTGTACGTGACTGGAGACGGCACGGCCTGCACTGCCGGCGCAACCGCGCCTGCCGAGCCCCGCGCGAGGCGGCATTTCCCCGGCGGCGCGACGGCGCTGTACCATGGCGAGCCGCTGATGATCGTCTGGGGCACCCACGGCACACCTGAGGCAAACGAGGCGCTCAAGCGCGCGGGCACGCTCGCCTGCGCGTCCTGCGCCCCAGGCTGGATGGACGAGAAGGAGGAGCCGCCGATGTATGCCATGCTCTTCGGCCGCCTGCCCGGCAAGCCTGATGATGCAGTGACGGATGAAGACATGCGCACGCACAACCTGCTCCTGCTCGGCACAGCCGTGGAAAACAGCATCGTCGCGCGCATCGCCGGCCAATTGCCTGTCGTCGTCAGCAACGGCACCGTGGTGATGAATGACGGGCTGACGTATCCATTCAGCGGCCGGGCGCTGGGCCTGCTTTACTACAATCCGATCGAGCCGTCCCGTTTGGTCTACTGGCTGGCATGCGATGATGCCGCAACCGCCGACGCGGGCGTGGGCGTTGTGCGCAGACAGGGAAGAACGGCTGCCGCATCCGATTTCGTCCTTGTCGTTTCCAACGCGCCGACACTCGTCGCGGGAAGGAGCTTCCAGCCGGACTGGGCATGGGAGGAGGGCTATGCCGCGTCGCCGCTTCTGCCCGCAGAGCTTGCCGCGGAGACCGGCATGGTGCAGCTCGCGGCACGCGCGCTCAGCACGGTGACGTCAAGCGACTTCGCGCTGCTGTATGGGGATCTGGGCGCGCCACCGCCGTTCGTCGCCGGTGAGACGCGGTGGATGGATGTCATTGCCGACACGCCGGACAGCCGTGCCGCCGTGTTCACCGTGACCGGTGCCAGACTGATCGAGGTGGCGCCGATGATCTCGGCTGCGCCGGCAAGCCGCCGCGGCGGCGCGTTGCGCTTCTTTCCCGACCCGGCAGGGCGCCCGATCGATCCTCAGAGAACGTACCGCATAGCGGCGCCCACCGGCTGGACGATCGGCGACTATGCGGCGATCGCGGGCACGACTCCGCGCAATGCCGAGCTGATTGATGCCACCATGGCCGATGTCATTCAGAACTACCGGGCCTTTCTCAAGCGGCACAACATCGGGTATGATGAGAAATACGTGTGGGATTGATGCGGCCGGAGTTATGCCCTTTCAGGGCGTGAACGGTTTCTGGTGTCCGTGACCCAGGGCGTTGCCCT
>JAAYZF010000156.1 GCA_012514975.1 bacterium | reverse complement strand
GGTCAGCAGGTTCATCCGCTCTACAACCTACGGAGTCGATCACCAGATGGCACACCACATTGGCATCGTTGCCTGCAGCGCCGAGGGCGCCGCGCTCTGCTACCGCACGCTCTGCGCCGAAGCTGCTGCCGCGATGGGCGAACACATGCATCCCGAAGTCTCCATGCACACCCATCCGCTCGGCACGTACATGACGCACATCCGCGGCGGCAACTGGCGCGAGGTGGCCAATCTGATGCTGTCCTCGGCACGCAAGCTGGCGGGCATCGGCGCCGAGTTCGTCATCTGCCCCGACAACACGATCCACCAGGCGTTCAACCTTGTGGCCGCCGAATCGCCCGTTCCGTGGCTGCACATCGCCGAAGGTATCGGGCGTGAAGCGCAGCGCCGCGGATTCCGGCATCTTGGCATCACCGGCACGAAATACCTGATGACCGGACCGGTGTACCCCGAGAAGCTTGCGACATTCGGCATCAGGACGAGCATCCCCGGCGCGGAAGACCGTGAGAAGATCGACGCGATCATCTTCAAGGAACTTGTCTACGGCATTCTCACCGAACAGGCGCGCCTGTATTTCAACCGCGTGATCCAGGGCCTGAAGGACCGCGGGTGCGACGCGGTCGTGCTTGGCTGCACCGAGATACCGCTCCTTGTGAAACCGGACGATTGCCCGCTGCCGGCGCTCGACTCCACCCGCCTGCTTGCACGCGCGGCTTTGGCCAAGGCCTTGGGACAGGAATGACTGACCGACCGCCAAGGCTCAGCCAGGACGAGTTCGACCTCATCGTCGCCCACGCGGTCGAACGCATTCCGCGCGACATCCGCAGACACCTGGACAACATCGCCATCACCGTCCAGCGCCGCCCGTCGCGCACGCTGCTGCGCGAGATGCACGTGCCGCGCGGCGACACGCTGTACGGCATCTTCGAAGGCGATGCGCTGACCGAGCGTTCCGCAAGCGAGCCGCCGCTCTATCCGGACAGGATCATCATCTTCCAGGAACCGCTTGAAAATGACTGTGACACGATCGACGAACTGACACGCGAGATCGAACGTACCGTCGTCCACGAGATCGCCCACTATTTTGGCATTGAAGAAGAGCGCCTCGCCGAACTCGGCTACGAATAGCACGGCGCCATTGCCCGCGGAATGCCATTCCGCGCCTGCATGGGCGGCGGTCCTGCAGACGATGCATCCAGCGTTCTGTCGGGCTTTCCGCCCTGGCGGCATCGGCCATTGTCGGGCGGCCACAACGGTACCTCTTGCCCCTCAGGCCGTTTTTCCGTACAATAGCCATTACTATGAACGCATTGACTACGATCAGCATAGGCATTGTCGGCGCCGCGGGCCGCGGCGGGAGCTTCCGCTCGGCGTTTGAGGCAAACGGTGCGCGCATCACCGCGGTCTGCGACCTCCGGAAGGACAAGCTCGACGAGTGCAGGCGCACGCTCGGCGCCGCCGAAGCGTACACCGACTACCTCGAGATGCTCGACAAGGCGCCGATTGATGCCGTGGTCATCGGCACGCCCATGCAGCTCCATGTGCCGCAGTCGATCGAGGCGCTCACGCGCGGCAAGCACGTGCTGTGCGAAGTGCCCGCGGCCGTCTCGATCGATGAGTGCAGGGAACTCGTCTCCGCCGCCGCGGCATCGAAGGCCATCTACATGATGGCCGAGAACTACACGTACATCAAGTCGAACGTGTTTGTCCGCGCGCTTGCCGCCGCAGGGCTGTTCGGCACGGTGTACTATGCCGAGGGCGAATACCTGCACGAGTTGAAGGAGCTCAACGAAGTCACGAAATGGCGGCGGCACTGGCAGACGGGCATTCCCGGCGTGACGTACTGCACGCACAGCCTCGGCCCGATCCTGCAGTGGATGCCCGGCGACCGTGTGACGCGCGTCTGTTGCGAGGACACCACGTTCCGCTACCGCGATCGGCGCGATGAGCCGTATGGGCAGACCACGCCCGTGATGCTCTGCAAGACCGCCAAGGGCGCACTCATCAAGATCCGTGTGGACATGCTCTCGAACCGGCCGCATGCGATGACCAACTACCAGCTCCAGGGCAGCGACGGCTGCTACGAGTCCGCGCGCGGCGGCCCGGGCGACGTGCACAAGATATGCCTGCGCGAGCTTGACCACGAGATGCACTGGCACGACCTTGACGCCGTGATGCAGACCGTGTTTGGCCAGCTTCTTGACGCGGCCTGGCGCACTCCTCCCGAGGAAGCGAAACGCGCGGGGCATGGCGGCGGCGATTACTTCGAGGTGCTTGACTTTCTCAGCGCTGTCCGCGGTGAAACGCCCTGCCGCATCGGCATCCATGACGCAATGGACATGACGCTTCCCGGCCTCGTCTCGCAGCAGTCGGCAACACAGGACGGCGCGTGGCTGAATGTGCCTGACTCGCGCCAGTGGCTGCAGAACCCGCCGCGCCGGCAGCTTCACATGCTCTGGCCTGAGCGCCTGCGTGACACGCCACCCGTGCCGCGCGTCGCCGATGGATACGAACTGCGCCAACTGGCGGACGGCGAGGAGGACGCGTACATCGCGCTTGTGAAAAAGGCGGACCTTGCCTCGTTCACACGCGAACAAGTCGAGGGCATCAAGCGTTCCGTCCTCCCCGGAGGCCTGTTCGTGATCGCGCACCGCGCCACGGGCGCTCTCGTGGCGACATCCATCGCGCAGCACCGCGCCACGGAACTCCATCCGCACGGCGGCGAGGTCGGCTGGATTGCCGCTGATCCTGAACACAAGGGCAAAGGCCTCGGCCTGGCCGTCACCGCCGCCGCCACCGCACGCTTCATCGCCGCCGGCTACCGCCGGATTTACCTGAGCACGGATGATTTCCGCCTGCCGGCCATTGCCGTCTACCTCAAACTCGGTTTCGAACCACTTATGTATGCGCCGGACATGGCGGACCGCTGGGCCGCCGTGCGCGCGCAACTGTCGAGGTAACCACGCTCTATGAACCGTCTCTTTGCCTGCGTCGCAAGCCTTCTTCTTACACCCGCCCTTCTTCCCGCTGCCGACACCGTGCTGACCAACCGCGTGTTGTTCATCGGAAACAGCTATACCGGCGCGAACAACCTTCCGGAGATCATCTCGCAGATCGCCGCGTCAAGAGGCCGTGTGCTTGCGTATGAACGCGCGATACGCGGCGGCGCGTCGTTCGAGGATCACTGCACGAAGTTCGGCGCCGAAGCGCTCATCGCCAGCGGCTCGTGGGACGCCGTCATCCTCCAGAACCAAAGCATTCAGCCCGTCAAGGACCCGACGAACATGTTCAGCTTTGGCCGGCGTCTCTGCGACGCCGCCGATGACATCGGCGCCCGCAAGATCCTCTACCTCACGTGGGCGTACGCCGGCCCGCGCGACTTCATGACCAATCAGCTCTCCGCGAGATACTCACCGCGCGACGTGGACATCCTCCCTGTCATGCAGGACAGGCTCAACGAAGCGTACGGGCAGTTGGCGTACGATACCGGCGCCGATTGTGCGCCCGTCGGGCCTGCATTCGGCCTGTCCAGACAGATGCACCCCGAATGGCGGCTGCATGCGGACGACAACAGCCATCCGGGCCCGGCCGGCTCATATCTCGCCGGCCTGGTCCTCTACGCGACAATCTTCAGGGATGCGCCCACCGGCGCCACCACCGTCATCCAGCTCCCGGCAGAAGGCACGGATGCGGCAGCACACGCGCGCACGATCCAGATCGACGCAACGCAGGCATTGACCCTTGCCGAAATCGCCAGGGCGTCTGTGACGAACGATGTGACGAGCCGGCGCATCAGCAAGCACCCCCTTGCCAACACCACCGCGGTCTTCACATTCCCGTCATTGCCACAGACGTTGCAGGCACGCGCGTCCGACATCAGGGACACGCCCTGCGCGTCACTGTACTATCCGCGGAACTACGAGACGAACCGCGCGTTCCCCGTGCTGATCCATCTCAACGGCGGCAAGGGCGGCGACGGGCGCGTGCCGCACGAGGCGCGCATCGTCTCGCGTGAACGCGATTTCATCTGCATGAACCTGCCGCTGTTCAAGGACGAGCTCGAACCGCTCAGGCCGGATGGCTCGAACGAATGGTCGCGCCTGTTCATCAGGGACGAAGATGGCGACGTCATCTGGGCGGCGTATTCCGTCATGCTGAGCAATCTGTTCGCCGCCGTGCCGAACATCGACAGGAACAACGTGTTCCTCGGCGGCTTCTCCAACGGCGGGCATGTCACCGCCGTGCTGCTCAACCGGCGCGACCTCTCGGTGACCAATTACGCGACCAGGTTCTTCTTCATCGAGGGGGGAATGCGATGGACCAATGCGGCGCCGCTGGCGCGCACGGCCCGTGTCATCGTCCTGCAGGGCGGCAAGAGCGGCGGGCGCGAATGGCTGCGCCGGATGTACTCGAATGCCGTCTCGAACGGCGTCCCCGCGGAATTCCACGTCATGCGCGACACGGACCACGGCTTTGGCCGCGAGGGAAGGCGCATGCTCCGCACATGGCTGTACGCGAACCTTGACACCGGCACGCCCAGGGCCATTCCTGCCTCTCGCCCTGCCGCGTCCACGAATGACCTTCGTATTGATGCCGGGTTTCCCGGGGGGAACATCATCGTCGAACGCATCGACGGCGATCACATCTATGTCCGCCAGGACCTTCGCGACACGACAGGCTGGTGGTTTTACTGGAATTTCCGCGTGCAGGGCGCGGCAGGGCGCACACTGACGTTTCATTTCACCAATCGTAACGTCATCGGCACGCGCGGCCCGGCCGTGAGTTTCGATGACGGGGCGGCGTGGTCGTGGCTCGGCACGGACATGGTGCACGCAGTCGCGGAAGACCCGTCGTTCACGTATGCCTTCCGCCGCCGCGACGACTGTGTGCGCTTCGCCTTCGCCATGCCCTACCTGCAGGCCGATCTCGATCGCTTCATCGCGCGGCACAGCGGAGACAGGCATCTCGCCGTCCATCAACTGTGCACCACGCACAAGGGCCGCGCCGCCGAACGCATACACGCCGGGAACCTCGACGGCGAGCCCGCGCACCGCGTTCTGCTTACCTGCCGGCACCACTCCTGCGAGTCGATGGCAAGTTATGTGCTCGAAGGCATCCTTGATGCCGTGCTGGCGCCCACCGAGGATGGAGAATGGTTCCGCGCGAACGTCGAGGTGCTTGCCATTCCCTTTGCCGACAAGGACGGCGTCGAGGATGGCGACCAGGGGAAGCACCGTGCGCCGCACGACCACAACCGCGACTACGAAGGCGAAAGCATCCATCCCGAGGTGCGCGCGCTGAGGACGCTCGTGCCGGAATGGTCTGCGGGAAAACTGTGCGTCGCGCTTGACCTGCACTGCCCGTACATCAACGGGAAGAACAACGAACACATCTACCTTGTCGGCAGCGGCAACCAGAGAATCTGGAACGAACAGTGCCGCTTCAGCAGGATTCTCGAATCGGCGTGCGAGGGCTCCGTGCCGTATCGCAGCGCGGGCACGATGGGATTCGGCAGCGGCTGGAACGCCTCAGGCAATTTCACACCGGGCAAAGGCTGCTCGCGCTGGACGTCCGAACTTGACGGCATGCGGATGTCCGCCTCGCTCGAATTCCCGTACGCGACCGCCGGGGCGGTGACGCTCACACCGGATATCGCGCGAGCCTTCGGCGCACATCTTGCCACAGCCATCAGACGCTACCTCGAGTGAACCTCAGCGCAGAAGATTCGCGTATATCCGCTCGGCACGCTGTTCAACCTCTGCCTTGAGTTCCGGGTACGCCGCGCGAGCTTCCGCGCCGTTCGGCATGCGATCCGCCCATTCGTCCATGATTTCCTGACAGACGGTCGTTCCTGCCGTCATGTACCTTGACAAACAAGGTAGTTTGTGATATACTGTTCACAACACCCGGCGAGTCACGCTATGAATGCCTCCGCTGCTTCCGATACCACCCAGCAGTCCCCGGCCGACTACCTCGACAACTGGATCGTCCAGGTGCGCAAAGGGCTCATCGAGCTCTGCATCCTCAACGCCCTCGAAGCCGAGGAACGCTATGGCTATGACCTCGTGCGCACACTGGTCGACCTCCCCGGCCTCGGCGTCACCGAGGGCACCATCTACCCGCTGCTTTCGCGCCTGCGCGCGCAGCGCCTCGTCACCACCCGGCTCGTCGAGTCGTCCGAGGGGCCGGCGCGCAAGTACTACGCCCTCACCGACCGCGGCCGCCGGATCGCCGCGCTCATGAATGAGCATCTTGACCTGCTCATCAAAGGCAGCAAGCAACTCCGCAAGAAAGGAGCATGACCATGCACACGTGGACCGATGCTGCACGAAAGGAACTCGACACCTATATTATTAAGGCGCGCGCCGGCCTCACCGCTGCAGGCGCCGATCCGGACGAAGTGCTCGACGACCTGCGACGGCACATCGACGAGGAGGCCGCCGCCAAGGGCATCGCCATTGTCACGCACGAAGACGTGCGACGGATCATCGGCCGCATCGGCCCGGTCGCGCCCGAAGCCCCTTCATCCGGCCCGGGCGGGCCCACTGCTGCACCGAACACGCCCGCGGCATCCACGACAGGCAGCTTTCTCAAGGCCGTGTGCATCTTCTTCGGCGTCGCTTTGCCTGCGTTTACGCTCGCTTTCGAGCTGTTCAGCGGCATGTGCGCCAACGCGCTGTTCAACCCGGTGCCCACCGTGTGGCACATGCTGCTGGTCGCGTACGTACCGGTAATGAACGCCGTTGTCATTGCGCACCTCAACCCATCCGGCGTCGGGCGGCGTACTGTCCTCGGCTGGCTGAACGCCGTGGCAGTCGGCATCGCGGCGTACTACTCACTGCTCTTCCTGCCCTTTGCACCGTTCGCGCTGATGGGCGTGGTGGTCCTGGGACTCGGGCTCGTACCGCTGAGTCCGTACCTGGCGCTGATCGTTGCGATCGTGGTGCGGTTGAGACTGCGGAAGCTCGAACCGGCGGTACGCGCTCTTCCTGGCCTGTGGCGCGGCCTCGCACTGGCGCTGCTTGTGCTGGCCGTCCTGGACGCGCCCAAGATCGTCACGCGTGCCGGCATCCAGATGGCCACGAGCGGGCGGCAGGAGACGCGTCTCACCGGCATCGAGCTGCTCCGCGCGCTGGGCAGCAGGAGCCAGTTGCTCCGCTACTGCTATGTGCCAGATCGCGGGACGCCAGACCTGGTCGGGTTCCTCTTCAGCATGTTTGGCCGCACCGTGCCCATCAATGACGCGCGCGGCGTGTACTACCGCGTGACCGGCGTGCCGTTTAATGCGGTGAGACCGCCGCGCATCAGGGGCCTGCGCGGCGGGCAGGTGCTCGATGTCGAGCAGTTCGACTTCGAGCAGGCGGGCGACCAGGTGGCCGCGAGGCTGAAAGGGCTGTCATTGGAGGAATCGCGCATCGACGGCATTGTGAATGCCAATGGCGGCACAGCGTACACCGAATGGACGCTGGCATTCCGCAACGGGAGCGCTATGCAGCGCGAGGCCCGCGCGCAGATCATGCTGCCGCCCGGCGGTGTCGTCTCGCGCCTTACCTTGTGGATCGATGGCGAACCGCGCGAGGCGGCGTTCGGCCCGCGCGCAACGGTGAAAGACGCCTACAGGAAGGTTGTCGAGCGCCGGCGCGACCCGGTGCTCATCACCACGTGCGGCCCTGACAGAATCTTGATGCAGTGCTTCCCCGTGCCGCCCAACGGCGGGACGATGAAGGTGCGCATCGGCATCACCTCGCCCCTCGCACTCGAGTCGCGCGCCGCCGGGCTTGTCCGCGCGCCGTATTTCACCGAGCGGAACTTCGACGTGCCGGGCGAGGTCAGGCATGCGGTGTGGTACGAAGGCGACGGACCACTCCAGAGTGTGCCGTCCAACGTCACGGCCACGATCGAGCAGTCCGGGCAGAACTCACACGCCCTGCGCGCCGACCTGACGGAAGCGCAGCTCGGAACGCCCTTCTCCTTCCGCGCGCTCCGCAACCCCGCCGTCAGCGAAACATGGACGGTCGACTCACGCGGCGGCGGAACGGACATGGTGCTCCAGCGCGTCTGCGAGAGCACGAACAATCTGCCGAAGCGACTCGTGCTCGTGCTCGACGCCTCGAAAGGGATGAAGGAGCATGCAGAGACAGTGGCCCGCGAGATCGCCGTGCTGCCGCAGGGAACCGAGGTGGCGGTGATCGCCGCGGGCGACGTCGTGACCGACCTGGCGCCGCCCGGCAGGTACTCGCTCGACGGACTGGACGCGATCGCGGGTCAGTACAAGGTCATGGCGTTCATCGGCGGATGTGACAACGTGCCCGCGTTGCTCCGCGCATGGAACATTGCGGCTGAGAAGCCGGACAGCGTCATCCTGTGGCTCCATGCGACGCAGCCCGTCCTGCTCAGCGGCATCGAATCCCTCGCGCAGAAATACGAACGCAGGCCCGATACCCCCATCCTGTATGATATCCAGCTCGACAACGGGCCGAACCGCATCGCCGAACAGCTCGAGCGCTTCCCCGCCGTGCGCCGCGCGCCGCACTTTGGCGATACGAATGCCGATTGCACGCAGGTGATTGACGAGCTGTGCGGCAGGCAGGCGCATTACTTCTTCGAGCGATCGACGGTCGAAGGCACGAATGCGCCACCGGCAGCGCCGCGCGGCAACGACCACGTGGCGCGCCTGTGGGCGCGGGACGAGATCTCGCGATTGTCGTCCTCACGCCGCACGGCCGACCGCACATGGGCGGCAACCATTGCGACGAACTACCAGCTCGTCACGCCCATCTCCGGCGCCGTGGTGCTCGAGACTGCGCGGCAGTACATTGATGCCGGCCTTGTGCCGATCGATGAAGAGACCGCGCCGCGCGTGATTCCCGAGCCGGGCGTGTTCGGTGTCCTCGTGCTCGGCGGCGCGATCCTCCTGCGCCGCGCGCGGCAGGCGCACGTGTGACAGGGAGGCGGCCGACTCATCCGCGCAAGAAACGCCAGCAAGATGGTGTCTTCACTTCCCCCGCGTTTCGTTCCGCGGGGAAAGTGACTCGAGGTAGGCGTCGTGTACGCGGCGCAGGCAGGCATCCACCTCTTCCATGAACTCATCCGCCGTCGCCTGGATGCCGAGAATGCGGCGGGCGAGCGCGGTGAGCTCCTCGCGCTTCTTCGGCAGCGCGTGAATCTGGCGGTCCTCGAGGATTTGCAGATAGTGCTCGATGCGGCGGAGAAACACGTAATCAGCCCGGAGCTGCCCGGCCATCTGGTGCGGCAGCAGCTCGCACGCGGCAAGTTTGTCCAGCGCGTCAAGAGTGTTGCCGGAGAGGATTTCGGGGAACGCGTGTGCATGGACGAGCTGCAGGCCTTGCGCGAGGAACTCGATGTCGCGAATGCCGCCTATGCCGGTCTTCACGTCAATCACCGCGCCAGCGGCCTTTGCGTAGTGTTTCATCGCCTTGTCGCGGAGGCTGCTGATGCTCGCGCCGACGTCGTTCCGGCTGCGTTGTTCCGTCCAGAGAGGGAGGAGGAGGGAAAGGAAACGGTTGCCGGCCGAGACGTTCCCGGCGATCGGTCGCAGCTTCAGGGATGCCTGCACCTCCCACAATGACGCTTCGTGCAGGTAGTACCTCTGCAATTCAGTCAGCGACGTCACGAGCTCGCCCGAGCTGCCGAACGGACGGAGGCGGAAATCCACGCGGTAGGCGTATCCTTCCTCGGTGTGATCGGCGAGGTCTGCGCGGAGGCCCTCGATGAGCTTCGCGTACGTGTCCGGCGCCGAGGCGAACACCGCGGCGTCCACGGCGGCGCGCAGCGACACGTCGTCGTACATGCCGAGCAGATCGATATCCGAGCTGTAGTTCAACTCGCCGCCGCCGAGTTTGCCGAACGCGAAGATGCAGAAATGCTGTTCGAGCGTTGCGGCGGCGGGGAGGCGTGTGCATGCCTCGCGCCAGCAGCGTGCCAGTGCGGCCTGCGTAAGCGCTTCGGCAACCAGTGAGATCTCGCGCGTGATCTCCTTCACGGCCACGTTCAGCCACATGTCGCGGGTGCCGATGCGCAGTATTTCGCGGCGGCGCAGGCGGCGCAGCGCGTTCTGCCAGTCGCGCCGCGTGGCGCTGCGGGCGTTCACGTCGCGGAGCTCGGCATCGAGCTCCTCGCGGTCGCGCATGCGCTGCAGGTTCCGCGGCGTTGTCACCCAGTCAAAGAATTCGGGGTTGGCGATCAGCGTATCGGCGAGGAACTGGCTGCCGGCGAAGATGCTCAACAGAATGTCGAGGCGCATGGGCTGCGAACGAAGCAGCGCGAAGTGGTCCCCGGGGCTGGCAAGGCAGGAGACAAACCGCTCCCAGTTGTTCAACGCCATGTCCGGGTCGGGCTTGTGCGCCAGCATGTCGCAGGCGAGCACGGCGAGCGCGACGAACTGCTCGCGCCGCGCGCCCGTGCCGGCAAGGCTGCGGAGATTGACGTACGCGCGTCCGGGCAGCGCGAAGCCGGCGCGCTCCAGCGCCTTGTCCCGCGCACGTTCCGGCACGGCGTCCGAGAGCACCAGGTCGGCGATCGTGCCGAGTTCGTGGCCGGGCAGCGAGTCGCGGCCGAAGTGCCGCTCGACAAACGCGCGGACGACGGCAGTATGCGTCTCGAAATCCACATGCAACTGCTGCGCGGCGCTGAGTGATTCGCTGCTCGAATAGCCCATGCGCCGCGCAAGATGCATGTATTCATCCGAGCCTGGAGGCGGGAGGAAGAGATCGACTGCGCTGCCGCGCAGCATGCGCATCGCGTTGATCAGCCGGCGGAGGAAGTCGTACGCGGCGGTGAGCCGCCGCGTCTCCTGCTCGCCGAGCACGCCGGCGCGGACGAGCGCCGCGAGGGCGTCATGCACGCGCGGCGTGCGCAGCGACAGGTTGTCAGCGCCGTACGTGACCTGGAGGATCTGCACGTCGTACTCGACATCCACAAGGCTGCCCGGGCTGAACTTGGCGTTCAGACGACCGCCCTTTGTCTTCTCCTGGAACTGCTTCTGCCGCAGGTCGCGCAGCTCCTTGAAATCCACCGCCTTTGCCGCGTAGACGAATTCGTCCCGCAGCCGCTCGACCTGCGCGCCCAGGGCCGCATCACCGCCGACGGCCCGCAGCCGCACGAGCGCGAGACGCTCGTACGAGAGCGCCTTGCCGCCGCTGCCGTAGTACTGGCAGAAACTCTCGAGGCTGCACGCCGCGGGCCCCGCGTTGCCATACGGGCGCAGACGCACATCGACGTGGAAGATGCCCTCGCGCCGCGCCTGGATCACGCGGGTGATTTCCGTGACCATGCGCGAGTAGAACTCGCCGTTGTCCACCGGCTCGGCGCCGTCCGTGCGTCCGCTGTCGCTGTAGACGACGAGCAGCTCGATGTCGGATGCGTACCCGAGGGCCGCGCCGCCGAACTTCCCGAGCCCGAACAGCGCGTACCGCGCAGCCATTCCGCCCACCGTGCGCGGCACGCCGTGGCGCGCGCACTGGTGTTCGTAGACGAGGCGCGCCGCGGTCTCGACGACGAGCTCGGCGAGCGCGGTGAGCCGCGCGGCGAACTTGCGGAAATCCACGTTCAGCAGGATCTGATCGAGGTCGGCAAGGTAGATCTGCCGGTCCTTGAACGTGTTCAGCGCGGCGCAGCGCTCCTCGTACGTGTGCGCCGCGGCAAGCGCTTCATCAAGCATGCCGGGCAGTGCGGCGGTATCAGGGCTGACATGCCGGCCGGCAACATGCGGCTCGAGGATCGGCGCCAGGGACTCGTACTGCAGCCTGATGAAATCCTCCCAGAGGAAATCACTCGCGCCGAGCAGCCGCGCAAGGTCGCCCAGCGCATGCGGGTCTGACAGCATTTCGAGCCAGTGCTGCCTGCCCGGCTGGCGCACAAGGTCCTTCACCATCTGCTCGAAGCGGCTGAGCGCGCTGTAAGGGTCAACCGCCTTGACAAGAAAGTACGTGAACTGTTTCGTCAGCAGCACACAGAATTTCACCTGGTCGACGACCGCCGGGTCGGTGATCGGCCTGCCGTGCGCGTCCACGATCTCGAGATCGTCCTCGATGCGGCCACGGATCGTGCGGATGCGCACATGCTCGATTGACATGCCTTGCGCGGACAATGCGTTCGAGAGCGAGTAGAGGAATGCGGGCGTGTCCTCCGAGACGACGCGCAACCGCGTGTGAGGCCCGCCGGATGAATCGACTGAGAGCTGGACAGGGTAGAGCACTGCGCGCGAATCGAGCCGCAGCGTGCCCAGCCTCTGTGCCACGCGTTCGTTCACAAAGTGGCGGGCCCGGACGATGGCGTCGGGCGCGCCTTCCTCGAGCAGCAGGAACACTTCGCGCGCCGCGGCACGCACCTGCGCGGCCCACTGCTCGAACGCCGCATCGCGGTCAATGCCCCCGTAGAACGCGTCAATGATGCGCCGCCGGCCGAGCGTGTCGGGCTGTGCGTCAGGCGTGCCACGGCGGGTGCGCCCGCGGCGCTTCGCCGGCGGCGGCACGACCTGTCCGTACGTGAACACGTCGCCGGATGAGATGCTGAAGCCGCTCGCCGAGAGCAGTCCCGTCACGAGCGAAAATGCATACGGATAGTCAAACGCAAGAAAAGTGCACTGGATCATGCCGTCAGCAGTGCGGCGCAGAAGCAGCTCGACGGGATTGGCTGGGTCGAGGCAGGCGAGCGCGGCGAGGTGCTCCTGCTGGGCGGCCGGGTCGAAGCTGGCGAAATACCGGTCGCTGAGCAGGGCGAGATGCTGCTCGATCAGCCGCGCGTCAACGTCGGGCAGCGCGGCGCGAAGGGTGTCGAGGTCGGGCTTGATGACGGTGCTCCTTGTAGTTACGGCCGGCGCGAACATCAAGCGGCCGGCGACCGCTGACTGGAAGGAACGGCGTGCCCGCCTGCCGCGGAACCGCGCAGTCCTGACTGCGCACCGTTGATGCGTGCGGCACGCCGCACGCGATACGCGGGCTACGCCATGCTGCACACCGGCAGCTTGTACGCGCCATCCTCGATCTGCTTCCTGCGCAGGCCCTGGCGGTCGAATCTGAGGAACAATCCCCAGGCCAGCCCACCGTTGAGATTCATCGCCACGGCGATCTCGTGTTCGCCTTTCGCGAGCGCAAGCGGCTTGATCACCGCGTCGCGCAGCGCAGGGTTTGTCCCGTTGGGATCCGTCAAAAACTCCTCGCCGTCAATCCACAGACGGATCGGCCCGTCATACCCGATGCGCATGTTGAGGCGCATATCCTCATCGAGCATCACCTTGCTGAGGAGAAACGCCTGGCCGCTCCTGTTCATCCATTCGGGATGCAGGTTGACGAAGCCGTCGGGGAATGTGCGCAGCGCGAGGCCGAGCGACTCGCGGTCATGCGGCAGGGCGACATCGGCGATGCCGGCTGGCGCGGGCTGTACCTCGCTCACCAGCCACGTGCGCACGAAGGGCGAGAGCGCGATGGCGTTCCCCGTGGGAATCGGCTCGAACGCCGGCAGCGGCATGTCGCGGCTGTCGGTGATGTTGCAGAGCGGGGCAAGGCTGTGGCCGTACGCGAGGCGGAACTGCCCGTTGTTTTCCTCGAGCCCTGTCTCGATCCGGATCTTGCTGCCTGCGAGCGTGACCTTGTACACCGTGTTCGCGTCGGCCCCGTTCGAGTCGATGAGCGAGAAGCCGCATGGCGCGCCTGATGCGCGCAACCCGCCGACCACATTCGCGCACGTCACCTCGAGGTGGTACGCCCCGCCAAAGCCGCCCACCGGCGGCAGTTGCCGCGCGGAGACAAACGCGGGCGGCGGCAGCTCCTTCCGGCTGCCCTTCGCCAGCCGGTCGGCCAGCCGCGCAAGCCGCACGCCAAGGCGCGCATGGCCTTCCGAGCCCACGTGGATCGGATCATCCATGGAGAGATCGATCGCGGAGACGCAGGCGAGATTCGGGATGCGTTTCACGAGCCGCGCTTCCTCGTTGCGGATGCGCGACCAGTTCTCCTCATCGGCGTTCACCGAGTGAAATCTGCCGATCTGCACCATGAGGAACGGTAGTCCAGGCTGGCGCAGATCCCGGCGGAGCGCGCGGACAAATTCCTTCATCTTCTCCGTGTACACCTTCGCAGCATCGGGATTCGCATCGCTCTCGCCCTGATACCACAGCACGCCCGAGACAGGCTGCCCGGTGGCCTTCCACGACAGGTACATCGAGCCGTAGAGCGACGCGCCGCCTTCGCTCCTCTTTTCTGGGTCCCATTGCGCCATTGACGTGCCGCCGTGCGCCGTGCAGATCAATCCCTGGGCCACCCCTGTGCGCTTCACCATCTCGATGCCGAAGAACACGCCGCAGCCGACGCCCTTCTTCAGCTTCCGCCGGTATTGCGCGCGCCGGTCCCGCGGCACCTGCGCGGCAGTGTGTACCGGGTCGGGCGATTCGTCAAGCAGATGAATCGGCTCGCGCGCGATGCCCCACTGCCGGTCCATGTAAAACGCGTGCACCAGCGGATGCGGCTTGGGCGCGCCGCTGAGATTGCCGATGCCCTGCATGTTGCTCTGCCCGGCAAGAATCCACACGTCGCCGACGTAGACGGGCGAGACGGTCGCCTTGTCGGCGTCGACGGAGAGCGTGATCGCATAGGGCCCGCCGGCGGGAATGCCTTCGAGCCGCGCCGTGAACTTCCCGCGCCGTGCGGCACCGACCGGGCGGTCCTTCCAGCCTTTCAGCGCCCTGCCTTTCGCGGCGATTGTCGCGCGCACAGCGCCGCGGCCAGTGGTCGTGCCGGCGATCACTGCGTCAGCCGCATTGCGTTCCATCCGCTGCAACACCTGTCCCTTGGCCAATCCTGATGTGATCTGCATGCAGACTCCATGTGGTTATGCCTACGCCACATTATACCAGAATCCGTTGCTGCACGCGGCAACAGAGTTGATCGGGAAAGGGATGTCCCTTTCCCTACGCGCGCGGATGGAACGACTTGTGGATGGCTTTCAGCCGCTGGTGGTCGACATGCGTGTAGATCTGCGTCGTGCTGATGTCCGCATGGCCAAGCATTTCCTGCACGATGCGCAAGTCAGCGCCGCGGCTGAGCAGGTGCGTGGCGAACGAGTGGCGGAGCAGATGCGAATAGACATCCTGGCTGATGCCCGCGGCCCTGGCATAGCGCCGCAGGCGTTTCCAGAAATTGATGCGCGACATCGGCTTGCGCCGGCCGGTGATGAACAGAAAATCCGCGCCGGCATGCGGGCCGCGTGCGTCGAGATACTGCCCGATGGCCGTCCGGGCATGTCCGCCCACGGGCACGATCCGCTCCTTGCTTCCTTTTCCGGTGCAGCGAAGGAAACCGGTTTCAAGATTCACATCCCGGATGCGCAGGTTCACAAGCTCGCTCACGCGCAGGCCCGTCGCATAGAGCAGCTCGAGCATGGCCTTGTCGCGGCAGCCGAGCTTCGTTGCAGCGTCAGGCGCCTGCAGCAGCTTGTCGACGTCTTCCTCTGAAAGCACGCCCGGCAGCAGCTTCCACAGCTTCGGCGACTCGACGCGCGAGGAGACATCCGTCTTCACCTCGCGCCCGGCCACAAGGTGGCG
>JAAYZF010000155.1 GCA_012514975.1 bacterium | reverse complement strand
CATCAGCTTAAGCGTCATGCCGTGCCGTTTGGTGAAAGGCTTTGCGGCTGCGGAAGGCTGTTCAGGTGTGCTCATGGATGCAACTCCACGTTGTGAGCGCGTTGCGCCGTCGGAGATTGTGCCGATACCGCACTGGCGCGCATCGGGACCGTTCCATTGTACGCGCTCTCCCGCACAGTGTCAACTCGCGTCCCCGCCGTGCTCGTGCACGTACTCGTCTGCTCGGTCTCCTCGATTCTCGACCGATACCATCGAATACCATCAGAGCATGCGTCGTGCCAGCAATGGCAGAAGGCGCAAGAACACAGGGCGAATGAACCTGTTGGCCACGATAGCTGAAGCAGATGCTGCGCCGTTATGCATCATGCAGGTCATAACGACCGGGCCAACACGGGCCGAGACGGCCAGACTGACGCGCAGATCACGCGCGTACATTCCGCAAGGGACTTGGTTCGTAACGTTACGACTTTGACTTGCCAGTGGTTTTAATGGTATCATACAACGTACGTGATCACATGCCGTGAAGCGGTGCGTTATGGGTGGTGACAACTCAGTTGAGGCCTGCGCGGAACGCCGTTCCGCGTCTGCATCCGTGGGCGGCGGTGCTGCGGCGGCGTTGACGGCCGCGGACCGTGCGGCATGGTCCGCGTCTGCACTGTTGCGCAGCGTGCGTTCAGTCCTCACGTGCTGCGTCTTGTTGATTGCCGCTGATGCGGGAGCCGCACCGGCCTTCGTCGCTCCCAGCCCCACCAGCCATTTCGGCCATGCTGTCGGCACGAACTTCACTTCGTTCCGTGTCTGGGGCCCCGAATGTTCGAACATCTTCATCATGGGCTCGTTCAACGGATGGAACGAGACCAACCTGCCCCTTGCACGAGACATCGCATTTCCCGCAACGTACGGCAGCTCGTACTGGTCCATCGCCATCAACAGCGTACTCACCGGCCATGTCTACAAGTACGTCATCGTCAATGATGAAGGCAGGAAGGTCTACCGGCTCGACCCGTGGACGAAGAACGTCGACTGGGCGCGCGGCGGCGCGGAAGTCATTGACACGGGGGCTGGCTGGACGTCATTCACGCGGCCGGCATTCAACGAACTTGTGTTGTACGAATTGCATCCCGGCACGTTCAACCAGACATTCGACGGGCTTGTCGGCCGGCTCGGCCATCTGAAGCATCTTGGCGTGAACGGCATTCAGTTGATGCCGTCAGCCGAATTTGGCGGCGAGCTGTCCTGGGGGTACAATCCCGAGGGATACTATGCGCCCGAGAGCTCGTACGGCGGGTTTCACGGCTGGAGGCGCATGGTGAACGCGCTGCACTCGAACGGGATGGCGGTGTTGAACGACGTGGTGTACAACCACACGAGCGGCGGAGAATTCCTGTGGCAATGGAACGGCAAGCACGGATCGTATCCGCCGGGGTACGTCTGCGGCAAATGTAACCAGTACATACCCGAGGACGGCGGCATGTTTTATTTCGGGCCGGCCCCAAGCCCGCCGGGCGCAACGGAAGACCATCAGCATCCATGGAATTCGTGGCACACATACTGGGGGCACAACCGGCCGAATTCCAGCCGCGAGGAGGTGCGCTGGTTTCTTCGCAGCAATTATCTCTACTGGCTCACCGAGTTGCATGCGGACGGCGTGCGGGCGGACTCGACCATCACGATGCGGCATCTGCACTGGGACAAGCTCGAGTATATCCCGAGCGGCAATTCGCTGCTGCGCTGGATGAACACGTCGCGCGAGGACGCCGGGCAGGGCAGCGCCGTCGCCATCGCCGAGGACACGCAGAACGACTGGTACATCACCACGCGGCCGCAGAAAGGCGAAGGCGACGGCTGCGGCTTCGACTCGCAATGGCACAACCCCGGCGTCCATGCCCTGCGCGCGGAAATGAAGACAGCAAATGACGCCGACCGCAACATGGACACCATCCGCGACCATGTCACCTGGGCAAACAACGGGCGCGATACCGCGCTCGTCAAGTACATCTCCTGCCACGATGAGAACGCCAACGGAAAGATGCGGCTCAACGTCGAGATGGACTATCCGAACGGCACGAGCTACTGGGCAAAGAAGAAAAGCACGCTTGGCGCGGGAATCGTGATGACGGCGGTCGGCATCCCCATGATCTTCCAGGGGGATGAGCTGCTGATGGACAAATGGTTCAGCGACGCCATTCCGCTCGATTGGTCGCGGCTCAACACCTACGGCGGCATCACCGAGTGCTACCGCGGCATGATCCATTGCCGGCTGAACAGATATGGCACCACGAAGGGCCTGACGGGCGCGGGCTGCTACGTCTTCCACGTGAACAACGGCTGGCCAGGCCACGAGGGCGACAAGGTCATCGCGTTCACCCGCTATTTCAGCGGCGGCGCGGACGACGTGCTTGTCATCATCAACGCCTGCAACCAGACGTTCGGCGATTACGACCTGCATGCCGAGGCGAACACGTTTCTGAAATGGAACTGGTACCTGCAGTACACGTCGAACCGCAAATGCTATGACCCTGCCTGGGGCGGCGCGACAAAGGGCGCGGAGGCGACGCACTTCGTCACCAACGGGCATTTTTTCCTCGGCCCGTATTCCGTGAACATCTATGGTCTGGGCAAACTGCCTGCGCCGACGGCTGATTTCGTGATGAGCCAGACGAACGGCACGCTCCCCCGCCTCGTCAGGTTCCACAACCGGTGCACGAGCCTGCCGCGCTGGTATCGCTGGGACATCACCGGGCCGGGCGGCTACACGAACATCATCCAGGGCACGCCGAATCCGGCAGTGCTCTTTACGAACGCCGGGCCGTATGACGTGGCGTTGACGTGCCATGTCCAGGCGGACAACACGACCGAGTACTCGTCGGGCACGAACTTCCCCGCGCTGCTCTCGTTCATCGAGTCAGGCTGGGTGAACGGCGCGTACATTCCGGATGATGTGCCCGCGGCATATCATGGCCCGCTCGCAACCGCCGTGCAGGACACGCCGACTGACTGGACGGGCTGGGACACGCTCGCCGCGCTGCGCGTCCACACGAACGACACCCGCCGGATGCACATCAGCATCGCCGGGTCGATCGGCCAGGACAATGCCATCGTCCTTCTGCTCGACACCGATGCCGCGCTCGGCGCCAACGTTCTGCCATTGCGCGGCGGCTGCACGGATGTGGTGCGTGCGATGGCGGGCATGCATTTCGACACTGAGTTCACGCCCGACCGCGCGCTGGTCATCAAGCCTGTGCGCGGGCCGAATGCCGACAGTGCGCATCTCGATTACAGCGACATTCTGAACAACCGGAACGACTATCTTGGCGCGATCACCGGCTTCGCCTCGGGCGCAAGCGAGT
>JAAYZF010000154.1 GCA_012514975.1 bacterium | reverse complement strand
CCTGACGCTCGGCAGCCGTGGGGCGCTGATCGTGGACAGGGGCGGCGCGCAGCACGTTCCCGCGAGGAAGGTCAAGGCGGTTGACTCGACCGGCGCGGGCGATGCCTTCGTCGGCAGCCTTGCGTACTTCCTCTCGAGGAAGAGCCCGCTGAAAGAAGCTGTCAAACGTGCATGCGCCATCGCGACGATGTCAGTGCTCAAGCCGGGGACGCAGACGTCGTTTCCCTCGCGGGAGGAGGTCAAGGGGCTGGCGAGGTAGGGGAAGGAAGAACAACGGCCGCTTGAACCACAGAGCCACAGAGGCACGGAGGATGGGGAACGGCGGGTAATCGGTAATCGGTAAGCGGTGATCGGTTTGGAGGGTCACCGTCCGACCCGCTCCAGCGGGGTCCGGTGACCGCCTGGTCGTTATTCGGTACTCAGTATTCAGTGGCGGGAACGGCGGCACAGCGCCTGCATGAGGTTCCTCACCTTAGAGGCGGGGGGGACCTGATGTCCATGCCAGGGCGCGCGCTTGCTTCATGAGGTTTCTTGCGCTGAATCCCCGCGGCATGATTGACCAGCGGTACTCGAACGAATCGAAGAAAACGGAGAGCGCGGGATCGAGGTCTGTTGATTCGCGCAGAGGGAGCCTGCCTGCTTCACCCGGCTTCAGCCCGCAGCAGGCGAGCAACGCGGAGAGCGGGCGCGGGGATGCCTGTTCGGCGTACCACGTCGCCATGTCGCTCGTGCGAACGCCGGGGCGGGCGAGCATCCAGTCGAGCAGGCGTTGCACACGGCTCTTGAGTTTCTGTATGCGCGCATCCGGCAGGAGCGGCGCGGGCGGGAGTGTCTCGATCGGATGGCTCGCGCCGCGGTAGAAGGGCTTGTCCCAGAACTGTGACGTGACAAGGCGGGTGGGATGCGTGAAGACGATCAGCGCGCCGTCATCAGGGACCGTCGCGGCGATCTTCCCGAAATCATCTCTGAACGTTTTCTCCGCGGCGTCGTCCTCGCCATAGTACGACTCGAAACAGAGATTGTAGTGCGCGACGAGCATGCCGCAATACCAGCGTGAAGGCATGAGCGCACTGCCGCCGCCCGCGTACACGTTCATGCCGAGCGAGGCCATGGCGAGGAACCCGGCAGGCGTCCACGAATCGCCGTTCATGGCCGCGCTGACAGGCACGCGGCCAAACGTCTCAACGACGGAAGCGAATCCCGGCGCTTCACGGCGGAGGACCCACTCGATGCCTTCTGCGAGGCTTATCGCGTCTATCGCGACGGGATGGATTGGCGGCACGGAATGCAGATTGCCGTGATAGCCGATCTCGTGTTTCGCGAGCGCATCGATCACGTCCTGCCTTCCATGCGCCTTGAGCCGCCGGGCGAGCTCGCCGACGCACTGGAACGAGCCGCGGACGCCGCGCGCGGCAAGCTGCCCGGCCCACCACTTCTGGGCGTCCCACGCTTCGGGCGTGACGTAGTCTTCGGTGTCGAACGAGAAGATCAAACGCATAGTACGAACCTCTGGTGGATGTCTGTCAATCTACTCCTTGCGGAACGTTCCGGCGCCGGGGTACGTGCCGGCATTCCAATCCGGGCGCCAGCGGAGGCGAGATGCGCCGGTCGTGTCGACGTCGTTGACGAGGATATTGAGCTGGAAGTCCTTCCACGCGCCGTCTTGCCGTCCATTCAGATACTCGATGGGGATGGCGATCTCGAGAGAGATGCCCTGGCCGTCAGCGACGCAGGCGGCCTGGCTGCCTTCCGGGAGGCGTTCCTTGAGGTACCAGATCATATTGCCTTTCCCGCTGGGGCTGAGGTAGTAGAGCAGATGCGTTTCGAACTCCTTTTTTGAGCCGGGCGAATCGGCGGCGCGCACTTTTTCCTCACGCGCGTCCAGCGATACCGCGATCGAGTCCTGCGACCACGGCGATTCCGAGCGGTCCACCATGAGCATGTCGTCCGTCGTTTTCACAGCCACGTAGACGAACGCATCATCATACGCGGTGGCGAATGCGAACGAGCCGTCATCGGGTCCTGACCAGTTCTCGGGATAGGTGATGCGGTCGCGCGACTCGACGCGGTATGGGAGCGCGGGCCAGTCGGCAAGACTGCCGTCCACGACGACAGCTTCCTGCGTACGGGGGCAGCGATGGATGGTGTCGATGGGCACTGCGGTCGAATGACGGCGGGAGACCTCGCCGTAGCCGGGCGGGTTCATCCTGCGTGTCCACGAGATGCGCGGAGTGGGAGTGGATTCGAGGGCGAGCGGCTGGCTGGCGGAGAGGGTGATCGGGATCCCGGACTGCGTGTTCGGCGCCAGTGTTGCGTCAAAGGCGGGCGGGGTGAACGCGAGTGTCGGATGAGGCAGCCAGACGCCCTCGAAGCGCTGGGTCAACGCGCTGTCATTGCGCAGGAGGGCGGTTGTCGCCAGCGTGCCGCTGATCGTCGTGCCGCCGATGAGCGGAGTGACGGAGATGGCAACGTTGCGTTCGACTTCGCGTGCATAGGCGTGCGTTGCCGGGGTGGCGATGTCTTTGGGAGCGATGACATCGAGCATCAGGTTGGCGTAGCGGGGGCCGGCGGGCGTCATGGTGACCCACATGATGTGGTCGAACAGGCCGTAGAAGGGGCCGGTGAGCTGGCTGCCGCCGCCTGCCGTGGCGAGCATGATGTAGTCGTGCCCGTCGCGCACGGTCTGCTCGTACGTGTGCTCGTGGCCGGCGAAGACAGTGGCAGGCCGGCCGTGCAGCGCGTCTTCGATCGGCTTCCACCCTCCCAGGTCGGGAGAGGTGTCCCGGCGCCAGAGCGGCTGGTGCATGAAGACGAACGTCCAGCGGACGTCGGGATGGCTGGCGAGCACGTTGCATGCATAAGCGGATTGCTGCGTGCCGATGACGGTCTCCCTGCCGGTTTCATTCTGGGTGTCAAGGCAGAGGAAGAGAGAGTTCTTGTAGACGAAGTGGTAATAGCTGCGGCCGTGGCGCTGCCGCCAGATGTCACCCATGGCCGGGTTGGAGATGTCATGGTTGCCCACGACATGGAAGAACGGCATGTCGAGCGTGCTGATGATGGCAGCCAGCTCGTCCGACTGGCGGTTGATCTCGACCGGGTCTTCCGAGTAGCCCATGATAAGGTCGCCGACGCACATCACGAAGTCCGGCTGCAGCAGGTTGACCTTTGCGACCGCTGTTTCGAACACGCCGGGGCGTGTCCCGCCGGTGTGATCGGGAATGATGGCAAAACGGAACGAGCCGGTGGCGTCGTCATCCGGCAGACGCGTCCACGGCCTGGCCGTGCCGGGGATGGTCTGATCGGCGGTTGTGGCGTAGGAGGCGATGCTGGCGGTGATCAGTGACAGAAGAAGAAGCAGGCGTGTCAT
>JAAYZF010000153.1 GCA_012514975.1 bacterium | reverse complement strand
CGGACGATGTGTTCATCACGAACGTCGTCCTCAACGTCAATCCGGCGGAGTACGATCCGCTGCAGGGGCGCATCCATCGCGGGAATCTCAAGCGGACCGGCGTGCTGTACACTCCTGGAGCGACGAACGTCAGCGGGGTCAAATGGTCGTTCCAGACGGGAAGCAACGTCATGAGCTCGCCGGTGGTTGTCAACGGCATCGTCTATGTCGGCAGCGACAACGGGCGGTTCTACGCGCTCGATGCGGAGACGGGCACGCAGATATGGCAGTTCGTCACGAGCCCGGTGAAACCGGTGCGGTGTGGCCCGTGCATTGCGGACGGCGCGGTGTATTTCACGGCGGAGAGCGTGCTCTACGCGCTCGATGCGGCTGTCGGCACACAGATATGGAGATACACGCGCGGCTCGGCGTACGCGCTTGACAATTCTCCCGCCGTGGCCTACGGCGCCGTGTTTGCCGGGTTCGAGAAATGGTCGGGCACGGCTGCCATATCGGGCATCGACACCGCGAGCGGAAAGGAAGTCTGGCGGTTCCGCGCGATGGACTATCCGAACAACGGGCCGCAAGGGCCTGCCATCGACGAGACGACGCTCTACACGTCAGGCGACGACAACGTCACCCTCGCCGCCGACCTCCGCAGCGAGCTGCAGAAATGGCGCGGCGGCGGCCATCACTGCCAGGCGTGCGTCGCCGTGGACGACGATTCGGTCTACTACATCGGCCAGGCCACCCTGCGCGCCATCAATAAGAATACCGTGGCGACCAGATGGATGTTCGCCGGCACTGTCAGCGGCGACCAGACACCACGGTCTTCCCCGGCATTACACAACAATGTCGTCTACATTGGCCACCAGGATACATGGTTCTACGCGGTCAACGCGAACAACGGCTCGCTCAAATGGAAATACAAGACCGGCGGCGAGATATGGTCGTCCCCAACGGTCGCGGGCAATGCCGTCTTCGTTGGCGGGCTTGACGGCTGGGTCTATGCGTTCGACCTGAATGGCAGCGGGACTGACGGCGTCGTGCTGTGGAAGCACCAGACGGGTGGCCCTGTGCGCTCGACCCCGTGGGTTGACAACGGCGTCGTGTTCATAGGCAGCGATGACGGGAATGTCTACGCGATCTACTCGCCCGTGCCCGAGCCTGTTGGGGGAGCGGCTGCGCTGGCCGCGCTGTTCGTTATCAGAGCCGTCGTGCGACGGTGAGGTGCGCGAGGACGGCGGAAACGGTTTGCCCACCACAGAGCCACGGAGGCACGGAGAACGGCGACGGGTGCTTTCGGCGAACGGATATTTCAGGGAGGCGGCACGGCCCACGATCTGTGATGCCCGGCGGGGCGCGAAGCTGATCCTCCGCGTCTCAGTGCCTCTGTGGTGAATTCGTTCTCCAGACTACTCCCGCCCTCCCTACACCAGCCACTCATCAATCAACGCGTCTGCCTCACGAGCCAGGATGCCTGTCGTCCATGCGAGATCAACCACGCTCGGCCGCTTGCGTATTTCATGCATGTGAAGAATGGCTGCGCGAGCTCGGTCGCGCGAGCAGTTGACATCGGGAAGACGCCGCGCGGCGCCAGCTTGTTCCAATGCTGATGCGATCTCGCGCGGTGTTTTCAGCCTCGTCCGCACCGCTTTATCCAGCCGTGTGCCCAACTCGCCGGCATCCACAAGATTCCGCAATGCCGTTAACCGCGGGATTTTGTCTGTGTATTCATCCTGCACGGCGGGAGCAAGTCCTTTCCAGAATCCGGCGTCAATGGATGCGGGCATGGCGGTGGGAACAGCCGTGCCTCTTGACAATGCATCGAGGATTCGTTCGTAGAGCGCCGCGGCGAATATCGTTCCCAAGCCCACCTGTCTGCCGTGCAAGTCATGCGGCACGCCGTCGACCGAGCTCATCATGTCGAGCGTGTGGCTGAAGAGGTGCTCGCCGCCGGATGCGGGGGCAGAGGTGCCCATCATCGTCATCGCCACGCCCGAGTAGACCAGCGCGTCGAACAGCCCCTTGATGGCTTTTGGATCGCGATCGCGCACGAGGCGCGGGCGGTCGAGGTAGAGCGGCTCGATGCGCGTGATCATCCCGGCGCACAAGGGGCAGTAATGCTCGGCGAACAGCGCGTGGTTCATCATCCAGTCCGCCGTGCTCATGGGTTTGGCAATCACATCGCCAAAGCCTGACAGCGTCATCTCCAACGGCGCGTGCTCGATGATGGACGGCACGGCAAGGACCGCGACAGGCGCCTGCGCGCGGATGAGGCATTTCACGCCCCTGATGGTCGGCGCGACGTTCGCGGCGGTGTAGCCGTTCATGCTTGCCGCGGTGGCAACCACGGCATAGGGTGTCGCCCTGTCGTGCGCAACCCATTTCGTCAGGTCATTCACCACCCCGCTGCCAACGGCGATGAATACGTCCGCCGTGCCCGATTCGCGCGCGAGCCAGTCGTGCGTGTGATCGTTGCACACAGGATGTGCGCCGGGCGGATCGGGAAGAATGATTTCACGGCACGTCCATCCGTTGTCCACGAGCGCGCGCAGCACGCGTGCGCCGGCAACGTCGCGCGTGCGCTGATCTGCGATGACGACGCACGCGCGGCCGGTTATTTCCGGCGCAAGCACGGAAGGAATCCGGTCGATCGCATCAGGGGAGTAGATGACGTGGCGTGTGGGCACCTCATGGCGTCTGCCGCATGCGCAGTCGAACGACGCGCCGAGGAAGGAAGCCGGCTGTTTGATGTCCGGCATGCCGTGTTTGTCGGTTGTGGAAGCCATCGCTTTGCTCCGTCACTTTCGTTTTGTGCGAGGCGCAAAATGAAAGTGGGGATGGATACTGGAGGGCCCACACCGAAGTGTGATATCCATCCCCGAACGACTATACCACTTTAGGGTGGCAAAGTCAAGGAAAACGAGGCGCGGTCTTCCATCAACGACCAACCGCGGTCGCGTCGGTTTGTTTGGAGTACCGCCTTCAGGCGGGCCGTTCGCGCGGCATGAACGGCCCTGCTGAAGCAGGTACTCCGAACATGCGCCGCCTTCAGGCGCGCCGTTTACGCCGCATGCTCAAGGTGTGAGGGACATCGCCGTCCCGACTGATGCACAGTCGCCGGCCGCGCGAGGTATCGAGGGCCGCACGATGCGGGACCTTGCGAACGGAGAACAGTGAACTGCCGATTACGATTACGATTGCGATTACGATTGCGATTAGGATTGCGATTAGGATTGCGATTAGGATTGCGATTAGGATTGCGATTAGGATTGCGATTGCGATTGCGATTAGGACGAACGATGAACTATGAACGATGAACTATGAACTATGAACGATGAACGATGAACGATGAACTATGAACGATGAACTATGAACGATGAACGATGAACGATGAACGATGAACTGCCGACGACGAGGACGAGCACGAGCACGATCAGGTCGTCGAGGACGACTGGATTTCGGCGAGAAGAGAAAGCACGGCGTCGTACACGGTATCCACCTCGATCCCGCGGGTGCAGGTGTAATCGAGATCAACGTGGCATTGCGCAGGCTTCGGGCTGTAGAAAAAGCACGGGCTGCATGGCAGGTCGCGCCTGATGACGCGATGGCGCACACCCCATGGATACAGCCCGCGCCAGTTCGTGTACGCGAAAATGCCCACGACAGGCGTGCCCACCGCGGCCGAGACATGCATCAGTGCCGAATCGTTCGAGACCATGAGCGTCGAGCGCTGGACGAGCGCGGCGCTCTCGCGCAGCGTCGTGCCCGTCACGGCATGCACGCGGCCTTCCCTGCCTGCCGTCATGCGGATGAACTCCTGGAGCTCGAGCTCCGACGGGTCGCCAAAGACGAGGATGTGCGCATCGAGCTCGTCGACAAGCTGGCGGGCAAGCGCGGCGTATTTCTCCTTTGGCCAGCGTTTCTCGATGTGATTCTTGAACAGCGCGGAGCCGGGGTGGAAGCCGATCATGACAGATGGCCGCGCGATTCGTCCCGCGAGCCAGCGTTCCGCGGCGGCATGATCGGAGTCGGTGATGTGGAAATGCAGCGCGGGCGGCTTGTCAGGCCTGGCCACGCCGAAGAATTCGAGCAACTGGAGGTTCTTGTCCACGTTGTGCAGCGCATCGTCCTCGCGCACCCAGTCATGCTTCAGGAAATTGAGATTGGCGCGGTCATGGTGCAGATAGCGATGGCCGACGCGCCGCCCGCCGAGAAGGGCCTGGATGGCATTGTACTCCCAGCGGTTGGCCGGGAAGGCGACGACGACGCTGTCGTATCCGCGCCGGCGGATCGAGAGGACCTGTCCAAGTGATTTAAGCTTGTTCTGATTGACGAAATCGATGTGGAAGACGCTGCGCACATTCGGATTGCTCGCGTAGAGCGATTCGCATGAACGGAACATGACGAGCACGTCAATGGCGGTCGCGGGCCGCGCAGCCTTCAGCGCGTCGATGAACGGCGTGAACATGAGCGCGTCGCCCACGCCGGACAGGCACATGCAGAGGACCGAATGACAGGACGACTCGCCGGGCGTGTTCATATGCACAAGAGTATAGCCGAATTCCTTGTGCGGCGCAAGGAATTCACGATGCCGGCCCGGCAACCGGCCTTTGCCACAACCACGCCAACGCACTGCGGCAACAAGGCACGCACGCTCCTGGCGTTAAACACCCTGACAACCCGCTTCATAAACTCCTTGCGCCGTATACAAGGAGTTTAGTAGAATAATGGGCAAGGCTGCGCACAGCAGGCTCAACAACGCAACCGGAGACCAATGAAAAGAACCATCATCATCGTGACGCTGGTGATCGCGGCCGCGGGACTGTGCCTCAGCCCGTACCTCGTGGGCATGGCGGCGGATGCCGAGTTTCGCTCGGTCGTGGCGCAGGTGTCGGAGCAGACCGGCGCGCCGATCGAGTCGGCCTATCACCGCGGCTGGCTTGCGTCCAGGGCTGAAACGACGGTTGATCTTGCGCGCGTCATCGAGCAGAAGTTCGCGCGTGCGGACATGGCGGCGGGCGGCGCGTTGCGGCCGTTCACGATGGTGACGCGGCACGAGATCATGCACGGCCCGCTGCCGTTCGCGACAGGCCGGGGCGGCGCATACTCGCTTGCGCCCGCCATCGCCGCGATGAAAAACACGTCCACCGTCATGCTCCCGCCGT
>JAAYZF010000152.1 GCA_012514975.1 bacterium | reverse complement strand
GGGCGCCATTTTGTGCTGCCGTACTTCGAGCAGGTCGAGGTGCGGCAGTGCGTGCAGATTCCGCCCGGCAAGATCGGCGTCGTCACCTCGAAAGTCGGCAAGGAGCCGTCGGGCAGCCGCATCCTGGCGGAGGATGACGAGAAGGGCATCTGGCGCCGGGTGCTCACACCGGGTTCCCACCGGCTCAATCCGTACGGCTACACCGTTGAAATCCAGGATGCCGTCGTCATCACGCCCGGCTACGTCGGATTCGTCACCGGGAAGCTGGGCACGCCGACCACAAACCGTTTCTCGCGCGCGGGCGAGCAGGGGGCGCGCGAGCAGATTCTCCAGCCGGGCATCTACTACATCAACCCGTACGAGCTGCGCGTCATGGCGGTCGAGGTGGGCATCAACCAGGTCACGTTCGCGCCGCCCGGCGGCGAGCCCTTTGCGCGGTCCACGGTGGCCGCGGATGCCGTAGACCTGTTCTTCGAGGAGGGCCAGACGAAGGCACAGCGCGCGCCCCGGGCCGCGCCTGTCGCGCGCCAGGTGGGCAAGTCATCGATGAACTGGCTCTACGACAGCCGGTCCCGCGAGCAAAAGGAAGAGGCGGACCGGATCATCGCGTCAAACGTCCAGCGCCAGATCGCCCAGCAGGGCGTCAGCGAGGTGAAAAGCGTGCGCGACGAGAAGGCAAAGCAGAAGACCGCCCCGGACGCCATCACCTTCCCCTCGAGCGACGCGTTCATCATCTCGCTCGATGCCACCATCGAGTGGGAGCTCCTGCCCGCCTACGTGCCCGAAGTGATGGTCGAGTTCGGCGACGTGACGGCGATCGAGGACAAGATCATCATACCGCAGAGCCAGTCGATCGGGCGGCTGCAGGGCTCGACGTTCAAGGCGAAGGACTTCCTTCTTGGCGAGCATCGCGAGCAGTTCCAGGCCGTGTTCCGCAACACGCTCTCGTCCATCTGCCGCGAGAAGAACGTGGTGATCCACTCGGCATTCATCAGGAACATCATGCTGCCCGAGTCGCTTCTCACGCCGATCCGCGAACGCTACATCTCGGTCGAGAAGGAGAAGACGGCGAAGATACAGGAAGTCACACGCAAGAGCGCCGCACAGCTCCAGCGCGAGAAATCGCTGATCGTCCAGCGCCGCCAGGAAGTCGAGGCACAGACGCTTGCGCTTGTCAACCTCGTCCAGGCCGATCAGAACCTCATCGCCGAGCAGATGGATGCCACGACACGCAAGCTCGTCGCCGAGAAACAGGTCGAGATCGCCCAGCTCGATGCGGCCCGCGCCGTCGCACTCGGCGAAGCGCAGGCCGATGTCAAGCGCATGCAGGGCGAAGCCGAGGCCCAGGGCTTCGCGCTCAAAGTCAAGGCATTCGGCGACGCACAGTCGTACACCAGGTACCAGGTCGCCAGGCTGCTTCCGGCCGATCTCAGGGTGAATATCGTACACACGGGCGACGGCACCTTGTGGACGGATTTGGAGAAGACAGCCGGGACGGTTTCAGCGGGCACAATCCTCAGCGGCAAGCAGCAGCCGCCGCCGCGGCCCGCCGCAAAATAGGAGGGACACGTGCCCAGCAAGGCGGGGGCCCTGTCCCGGCCAGATCTGTTGCCGCACGGCGCAACAGATTTTCGGCCATCGTCAGGCTGCTGATTACTTGCTATCGGTGGTGACAAGAGGGGGTACGGAACTCAGATCCCTTCCGCCTTCGGAAGAGCCGTGGGCCATATGCACGGAACGAATGTCGTCCAGTATGATGAAGCAGTTTGGATCCGCCTGTCGTGCGACACCCATGACGCGTGAAACGTCTCTCCGCTTTGCCTGCACAAAAAGCAGTTGGACGGCACTATCACGCCCGCTCCCCTCGAAGACAGTCACACGGTAGTCATTGCCCCGCAACTGCTGTGCAACAAGGTGCCCGGATTTCGAGAATACCCTGATCACTTGTTCGCCGATTTTCAGCATGCCTTCAATGGTCATGCCAACAAATGTACCCGTGGCGAACCCCAATGCAAAAGCAAACGAGGTAAGAGGATCCTGGATTGATGACATGACGCGGGATACCGCGTACACCCATATCAGCGCCTCGAAAAAGGCGATGATAAAGACGTAGTGCCTTTTCCCGCGAATAATAAGCGCGTGGCGTATCGTGCCGAGTCCTACGTCACACACACGCGCGATGAATATCGTGAGCGCGATGACAATACTTGATGCAGTCATTGTACAGCCTCCATTTCTTTACTGGCAGGTTCACCCGCCGGCGCGGGTGTACGCCGAGTACGCTTGTTCGCGGGCGCGACGCGCCCGTCCACATCCTGCAGGCGGCATTGCCGCTTGCCCAGCAACACTCTGTTCTCTGCGCCCCTGCGTCTCCGCGTTGAATTCGTTTCCGTGACTTCCGTGTATCCGGTGGTCCGGAAAGTCACTGCCGCACTTCGTACCTGTAGAACGCGCGCGCGGCATTCGTTTCCGTCGCGTACGTCCGTATATACGCCCAGTCGCCCTGCACGGCCGGTCCGACGGGCGACCATGTCTGCAGGTCCTCCGAGCGCATCAGCTGGTAGGTCTTGCCCGGCACGGTGTGTTGTTCAAGCCTTATCACGCCGGGCTGCGGCAGCGTGATGCGCAACGGGTCGGGCGGCACATCCTGCGCGCCGTACCACAACGCGCCGATGTCGCTTCGCGATCCGTCCGGGTCGTTGTACTGCGGCTGGTTCACGCCGGCGTCTATGGCGGGCGAATTGCTTGTGAGGTAATACACATCTCCGCTGTAATTCACGACGAGCGGGTCGCCAGTGACGCTGTTGTCGCCCAGGAGCGCATAGACGCGGCCATAGGGTGAACTGCCATAGGTGTTGGTCCTGAACCAGCCGGACAGGTTGCCGTCAAGGGAAATCCGCTGCGCGGCCAGCCGGTCGAGCCCATTGCTCGACGGGTCGTCAAACGTGGCCAGCTCGAACGCATAGTTGCCGGCGCAGAGATTGTTGACGATGGCGACGTCGACCTCGTTGGTGGATTTCATGTCGATGCCGCCGACAGGGCCGGCCCAGTGGCCCGAGCGGCCGTTCTTGCAGATGGTGTTGTTGTAGATGGCGAGGTCGTTGCGCGGTCCGTTCGTTCCCCAGATCGAGAAAAAGACGCCTGACGCGCGGTTCCGGTAGAGCAGGTTGTGGTGGAACCGCAGATTCCTGATCGCGGAGTCTGCGCCCTCGACCGATATGCCGAAGCCCCATTCGTTGCTCCATGAGACGTTGTGGTGGAACACGACATCCTCGAGCAACCCGTGCCAGGCGTCGACATAGAGGCCCTGGCGCGCGTTGCTCCATGCGGCGTTGTGGTGGATTCTGCCGTGCCGGTCGGTCCCTTTTGCGTCGATCGCTTCCTTGCCATTGTGATGGAGCCGGTTGAATGCGATCTCAAACGTGTCCACGCTGCTCACGCTGATGGCCTCGTGCGGCGGTTCGGACGCCGTCGCGCCCGGCGGGGCCATGGCCATGATGTTCGCGCCGACGATTTCGTTGCCGATGAGGCGCACGTTGTTCGCGTACTGGACGCGGATGCCCGGGCCGTATGTATTGTACGTGGAGCAGTCGATGATCTCGATGTGATGAGTGTTCGCGCCGTAGACCCTGAAGGCGGCATCGTGCGAAAACCCGACGCCGATGTTCACGAGCCGCGTGTAGGCGGAGTTCTGGATATCGAACGCCGCAGGACTGTTGTACAGGTTCGTGGCGTCGATGATCACCTGCTCGCCGGGCCAGCCTTCGTACGTGATCCAGGCATTCGACGTGGCAAAGCGCCTTGCCGCGATAGCGCTGGTGATCGCGTAAACTCCTCCGCGGACGAGCACGGTGTCGCCGGCAATGAGTACGCTGGCGGCCTTCTGGAACGACGCCCACGGCAGCGCCTTCGACCCCGGATTCGCGTCATCGCCCAGCGGGGGCGGGGCAAGATGGAACGTTCGCGCCAGAACGCCGGGCGGCGCAATGAGCAGTGCCAGGAAAAGGACGGTCACGCTGCATTTCGTCGAAACATCCATTGTCCTAGTGTACCACTTGCGCCTGAGAAGAGCAAAAAGCCGGTTCTAGGAGTCGTTGTCCGACTGCTTGGCTCGTTAGAAGGCCGTTTTTGGCCCCGAAAAACGGCTTCTAAGGGCCAAAAAATGCCCAAAAACGCCTCTAACTGCTTGTGTATAGGTTAGTTACTGTGGTCCGACCCCAATACCCCAAGCGCTGTCGTCCCTACAAGCCTCACTTCGGCTGCCGCTTTTCGACAAAGTAATAGTGGTTCCCGCCCTCGTCCTGCGCATCGGCCACCCAGGTCAGACCGGCATCGCGCAGCAACCGCCCATAGGTTTGCGCCCCGAGTGACTGCGACTGAAGGCCGGTCATGGCATCCAACCATTCGAGGGGTTCTTTAGGGGCCGTGAAGAGGAAACGCCCGCCGGGGTTGAGCGCGTGAGCCACCTTCCCGATGACAAGCGCTTGAGCTGCCGGCTTGAGCAAGAACAGGAGCCCCCAGGCAAGCACACCGTCAAAAGTCCGGTCGAAGAACCCAGACGCTTCGACTGTGTTCTGCTCGATCGGCACGCCCGGGAAGCGCTCGCGGAATGCAGCGACCATCGCCGGTGATGCATCGACTGCATGGGTCGTGAGGCCGGCCTCCTGCAGGATCCGCGTGCTCGGCTCACCGGGGCCGGAGCCGAGGTCGAGGACTGTCGCGCCCGGGGGAAAGGCTCGTGCCCACGCCCGGACGATGGCGGCGCCGATCGCATCGCCGACCAGGGGACGGGTGCCACGTCCGGCAATGTAAATGCGCGCGATCCCGTCATATCCATTGGAACCATCCTCGCTCATTGGCATCAATCCGAGTGTCGACGAGAGTTGGGGGGCGGCCTGACGGCGAGGGTCAGGCGTGCGGGTACCGCGTCGACTGCACCCTCTGGTTATGCCATTGTCTTCCCGGTCTTCAGCGCCTTGACCTGGAGACTGACAATCCGACCTTTGAGCACGCAGTTGCTTATGACAACATCAACAGAACCATCAGCGAGCGGCAGCTCCTTGATCTCGGCGGTACGGAACTCAACATTCGCGTAGTTCCCTGCCCTCGCGT
>JAAYZF010000151.1 GCA_012514975.1 bacterium | reverse complement strand
CCCGTCCATTACGAGACGTCGCAGGAATTCTTTCTCGCGCTCGACCGCAACGGGAAACTGCGCACAAAGGAAGTCGAACAGCTTTACTGCGCGCACGACAAGATGTTCCTGGCCGACCGCTATGTGAAGGGCAGGTGCCCCGTCTGCGCCAGCGCGGACGCGCGGGGCGACCAATGCGAGAAGTGCGGCTCGTCGCTCGAACCGCTGCTGCTCAAGGAGCCGCGGTGCGGCATCTGCGGCCGCGTGCCCATGGTCAAGACCACCAAGCACTGGTTCCTCCCGCTCGGCGAGTTCCAGCCGTTGCTCGAGCAGTGGCTCGCGTCGAAGCCCGAGTGGAAGGACAACGTGATGAACTATTGCCGCGGCTGGTTCAAGGAAGGCCTGCGCGACAGGGCGATCACCCGCGACTACGACTGGGGCGTGCCCGTGCCGCTGCCGGGTGCGAAGGGCAAGGTCCTCTACGTCTGGTTCGACGCGCCCATCGGGTACATCTCCTCGACAAAAGAATGGGCCCGGAACATCGGACAGCCCGACCGCTGGCGCGACTACTGGTGCAACAAGGACTGCGAGCTGATCCACTTCATCGGCAAGGACAACATCGTCTTCCATGCGATCTTCTGGCCCGCGATGCTCATGGGCGTCGGCGGGTACAACCTTCCCACGCAGATTCCCGCGAATGAATTCCTCAACCTCGAAGGCCGCAAGCTCTCCACGAGCAGGAACTACGCCGTGTGGCTGCCGGACTACCTGAGCAAGTGGCCGGCGGACCTGCTGCGCTATGCCCTCGCCGCCAATTTGCCGGAGGGGAAGGACGCCGATTTTTCCTGGAATGAGTTCCAGAGGCTCAACAACGACGAGCTCGCCGACATCCTCGGCAATTTCATCAACCGCACGCTCACGTTCGTCACCGCACGGTTCGGCGGCGTGATCCCCGCCCCGGGCACGCTCTCGGACGCGGACAGGCAGATGCATGCCGACCTGAAGACCGGCGGCGAGGAAGTCGGCGCGCTGATCAACGCGTTCAAGATCCGCCAGGCAACCGCGCGCGTCATGGACATCACGCGCACGGCCAACCGCTATTTCGACGCCGCACAGCCGTGGCACACACGCAAGACCGATCCCGCACGCTGCCAGGCGACGCTGCACGTATGCTGCCAGGTCATCCGCACGCTTGCCGTGTATTTCCACCCGTTCATCCCGTTCTCGGCCGAGCGAATCTGGAACATGATGAAGCAGCCGGGCACGGTCGCCCAGCAGAGCTGGCTCACCGCCGCCGATCCTGCGCCGCTCGCCGGCGTCAAGCTGGACACGCCGGAGATTCTGTTCAGAAAACTCGAGGACGCCGACCTGGCCGAGGAGCACGCACGGCTGACGGCAGTCGTCGCCGAAATCGAGGCGCAGGAGAAGGTGGACAGGCAGCCATCAGCCGGCGCGTCGGCCGCCGCGGCTGCCAGTGAGGGGGCTGCCCGGCGCGGTCAGTCATCTGCTGCCGCCGCCGTTGCGCCCAAAGGCTCCTCTCCTGATCTTCCCGCCTCCTCAGTGAAAATCAGCATTGATGAATTCGCGAAGATCGACCTGCGCGTCGCGAAGGTGCTGACGGCCGAGTCCATTCCCAAGGCTGACAAGCTGCTGAGGCTGACGTTGTCCATCGGCGCCGAGACGCGCCAGGTGGTTGCAGGCATCGCGAAGCATTACAGGCCCGAGGAACTCGCGGGAAAGACCGTGGTCCTCGTTGCCAACCTTCAGCCCGCGAAACTTCGCGGCATCGAGTCCCAAGGCATGATCTTGTGCGCTGATGACGGCGGGACGCTGTCGCTCATAACGGTTGAACGCGAAGCCGCGGCAGGAAGCAAGGTGAAATGAATCGCGGAGTGCGGAGTGCGGGATGCGGAGTGGCCGTGCGTGCCGCGTGCGTGGCAATGCTGGCGCTGTGCCTTGCCGGGTGCGGGAACACGGCCCGCAAAGCCGCCGCGGGCACGGCGATTCCGTTCGCCGCACTGGGCGACACGTTGCTGATGCCGTTCCAGGGCCTCGGCCTCGCGTCGCGCACGCTGGTCGCGGCAGGCCATGAACATCTGGCGTACGTGAACGAGACCGAGATGGGCAAGACGACGCTGCCCCTGTCGCGCTCGACGGCGATTGTCTACTACGCACCGGGCTTTGCCCTGTGGCCGTTTGATGCGGCAACGCCCAGCCACATCTATCCGATGACGCAGTCGCTGCTCGAGACATTCGAGGAAGCGCCCGCGGTGACCAACGCGCCCATCCGCCGCAAGGAGCCTGCGCCGAAGGAGGCGTTCGAGGAGTGGTAAAGCCAGACGCGATGTGACGTTGTGCATGACCTTACTGTCCGTCACCACGCCGCGGTGCGCCGCCATTAAATTCCTTGCGCTGCTGTCCGCGCAAGGAATTTCCCCAGAGCTGATGAACGATGAACGATGAACTGGCGACAAACGTCCCTCTCGCGCCCATGACGTGGTTCCGCACGGGCGGGCCGGCGCGATTCTTCGCGGAGCCGCGCGATGCGGCCGCATTCTGTCACGCCGTCAATGCTGCGCAGGCGAAAGGAGCCCCACTGTTCGTGCTTGGCGAAGGCGCGAACGTGCTCATCAGCGACGACGGGTTCGACGGCATCGTCGTCCGCCCGCGCAACGCGGCGATCCAGCTCAGGCCAGGCGATGACACGCAGCACACGTGTGTCACCGCGGGCGCCGGCACGCATCTTCAGGACCTCATCGACTACTGTCTTGCGAACAACCTGTGCGGCCTCGAGGATTTCAGCGGGATACCCGGCACCGTCGGCGGGTCGGTGTATATCAACGTGCATTACTTCGAGGCGTTGTTGTCGCAGTTCCTTGTGTCGGCCCGTGTCGTCGCGGCCGGCACGGGAAGCATCGAGACGGTGGACAACGAGTGGTTCCGTTTCGGGTATGACACATCGAGGCTGCACGAGAGGAAGAACTATCTGCTCGATGCGACATTCCGCCTGCGAAACGAGACGCAGGCTGACACAGCCTACGCGCGCGGCCGGCGCGACGAGATCATCCGGCACCGCATGCGGCGTTATCCGACCGAGCGGACGTGCGGCAGTTTTTTCAGGAATTTCCTTCCCGATGAAGTTCCGTTCGAGACAAACGGGAAGAAGATCACGGCGGTCGCGTACTACCTTGACCGCGTCGGCGTGAAGGGCGAACTCCGCGTGGGCAATGCCGCCGTATCGCACAAGCACGCGAACATGATTGTCACAAGCGAAGGAGCGGCATCGGCCGATGTCGCCGCGCTCGCGAGGCGGATGCAGGAGCTGGTGCGCGACGCATTCGGCCTCGTCCCCCGGCCTGAGTGCCAGCTTGTCGGTTTCGAGCGGAGTCCCCTGCTCTAGTCAGCCACGAAGCCGGCACAGGCACGCCCGCGCCGCACCCCCACCATCAGGCGACTGCGCGCGAGCAGCGCGGCTATGCCGTCGCGGCCGCGTCGGAAGTGTAGCGCCTGAGTTCCTCGACACAGTTGGGCGTGAAGGCGCCCGAGCCAAGGCGGCCCCAGATTTCAAGGAAGGGCCACCAGCGGCCTTCGTCTATTTCATCCTTGTTGAGGGCAAAGGGGCCGTCGTGGCGGCAGAGAAAGGTCGTCACATACTCGCTTTCGACGTCTGAACGCCAGATGTACTCGTGCAGCGGCATGAGCGGCGCGCCGGTGATGCCGAGTTCTTCGCGCATTTCGCGGCGCGCTGCTGCGAGCGCGTGTTCGCCCGGGCAGACATGGCCGCCGACGGACGTATCCCATTTCCCCGGCTGGATATCCTTGGACAGCGCGCGTTTCTGGAGGTAGATCTCCCCGGCGTGGTTGACGACGATGACGTGGACGACGCGGTGGAGCAGCGCGGTGTTGCGGTGGCATGCCGCGCGCGTGGCGCAGCCGACGGGCCGGCCGGACATGTCGACGAGCTCAAACCACTCGGCCATGGTGTCGTCAGCTCAGCGTTTGAACCGTGAGAGCAGGAGGCCCGTGTCGCCAAAGAAGTGCTCGCGCTCTTCCGCGATGTCGCTTGAGAAGAGCGTGGCGCTCATAAGGCTCTTGTGCCGCCCGATGAGGCGCTCGCGCTCGCCGCGCAGCATCTCGATTTCCTGCGGCTTGAGCGCGCGCTTGAAGACGTTGCGCGCGTGCAGCCGGTGGATCGAGAGGCGGGCATAGAACGACAACAGCTCGAGCTGCCCGGCGCGGATCATCGGTTTCACGTCGCCGGCGATGCGCAGGACGCGTTTGCGGTCGCGCTGGATTTCGGCATTGTCGGCGCCCTGGAACGCATCGTGTTCCTGGAGGAACTGGAGTTCGGTGAGCCGCTTGTCGTCCGAGCCGAACCAGACGCGGGGCCAGGCATCCTCGACGAGCTGTTCGCACTGGTCGCAGGGGTTCCATGACAATGCCGCGCCGGCGGCGACGGCATACCAGTGCGCCGCGTGGTGCATCCGCCTGCTGCCGGGTGCGAAACCACACGGCGCGCCGTCGCGGTACACGAACCCCATGCGGTCATGCGTCGCCCACGAGGTGATGATGACGCCTGCCGCGCCAGCCGTGCGGGCGGCGCGGGCTGCATCGGCGATGTGCTTGACGTGCCTGCCTGTCTCGCGCGCGCACTCGTTGTCCGGGCAGCATCGCGCCGATGGCGCGGCGAGCACGCGGAAGCCCGCGTCGGCGCTCATCTTCAACCGCGCGCCCATGTGTTCCGGGCCGTCCTCGTGGCGCACGGCGATGATGGTCTGCTTGGGCAGCCGCGCGAGGCACTGGGGGAACCGTTCGACGCCTTCAGACCATATGATCGGCGTCCTGCCGTTCTTGATGACATGTTTGAGCACATGCTCGGCATGCGTTTCGAACAGCTCGGCCGCGCTTTTCCTGCCAGCCGCGCCCGCCCCGTCAGTCGCCCAGCCAAGGAGCTCCGTGTCGTCAAGGCCGACATGGACATAGGGGCTGTCGTGCGCGTCCATCACCTCGTCGAGCAGGCTGAGCGCAAGTTTGAGCGCGCCCGGATGCCGCGGATCGAGCATGCTGAACCGCAGGTTGTTCTCGTGGAGGTATGATGCCGCCGCGTTCCGCCCGGCGAACTCGTGATACGGCAGCAGGCCGAGCACATACTCCAGCCGCCCGAGGGTGGACTGGAGGGGGATGACGTCGATCCCCGCTCCCGCCGCCGCTTTGCGCACCTCGGCGACCTGCTCGGGGGAATAGTGGACGGTGGCGGTGACGAGGCGTTCGCGCGAGAACGGGAACGCATCAGCGTACTCGATGATGACGGCATTGTATTTCAGCCGGGCGAGCTCGGTGAACAGCTCCTTCAGATAGGCGGGCTTGTATTTCTGCACGCGCAGATCGAGCAGGAAGGCGCGCAGCCGCAGCGCGGGCGCGTCCTCGATCACGCAGCACGGCAGCTCGCGCTGGCATTGCGCGGCAATCTGCACCAGCGTGCGATAGCCCAGCAACAGGCCCTTCTGGTCGCGGCCGCACACGATGATGCCGCCCTTGCCCACCTCGATCCGGTAAGCCTGGTCGCCATAGTCGTCCACTTCGACGAATTTCAGCCGGACACCGCGGTCGTGGAACAGCTTCTCGGCCCGGCGGGTGGCATGCGGCAGAAAGCAGTCGAGCTCGAAGACGTCCTTCGGCGAAAACGCCTTCGCCGCCTTGAGCGCCTGGCCCGTCATGGCAAAGGACTTCACAGGGGGTATGAGTTTCACATCCATAGTACAGTCGCATCCAGGGTTACCGCGCGAACCAACCGCGGAAGAAGATAACATTAAGGAGAGTGAATGTCAAACAAGCGGACGGGGTGGCGAGGGCGCCGGGGCGGCGTATGTCCTCAAAGAGAGTGCTCTTCCGGCACTCTCTTTGATGTTCATGTTCCTGCAATGTTTCCTTTGATATACTGTGCCCGACAACATAAGCTGCGCGGCCGCAATGGCCGCCGCGATGCGCCCCGGGCCACAACCGTTAAGATAAATTGCCCGACTTCCTCCAAACCGCACTGTAGCACGTGGCCCGGGGCGCTGTATCTCCCCTGACAAGCGAAGGTCCTCCCCCAGCCCCAGCGCCGCCCAAGTGGACGACGCGGACGGAGTGGACGACGTGGACAAGGCCTCAAAAGGCTGTTCAGCAGTTGTTCTTACTGGAGTTTCCGGACCCGCACTTCGATGTCCTTTTCACCTTTCAGCAGGGAGACAAGCTTCGATGTGTCGGTGGTGCCATAGTGATAGGGATAGAGAATGTGCGGACGGAACGCACGGGCGGCATCGGCAACCATCTCGGGGGTCATCGTGTACGGCAGATTCATGGGAAGGAACGCGACATCGATGTTCCTGAGCTGTTTCATCTCGGGCGTGTTCTCCGTGTCGCCGGCGATGTACACGCGCTTGTCGCCGAAGGTGATGATGTAGCCATTCCCGGCGCCCTTGGGATGGAACGGCATGCCCGGGCTGCGCATGTGGACGATGTTGTACGCGGGCACCGCCTTGATCTCGATGCCCTTGACCGTCCGCGTGTCTCCGTTTGCCATGACGGTGCAACCGGCGAGGGCCTTCGCTGCCGCCTTCGGCGCAATGATCTCCGTACCACTTTTGCTCAGGATGCGGATCGCCTCGGGGTCGAGATGGTCGCCATGTTCATGCGTGACGAGGATAATGTCGGCCTTTGGCATGTTCGTGTAGCTCGTCTCGCGGCTG
>JAAYZF010000150.1 GCA_012514975.1 bacterium | reverse complement strand
ATGTGGAACTACGGTTTCTCACAATGGGGCTGGGCGAACGCACAGGCGGCGAGCCAGGGGCTCTCCCAGGCCGCCTGGGTTGCGCGGCGCGCGAGCCGGATATGGAAGATATTCGAAGGCGTGTGGGGCGCCGCCCATACGCAGCGCATCGTCCGCGTGGGCGCCGGCTGGACGATCGACAAGGCGTACTGCCAGCGCTTCATCGATGAAGCAGCGACGAACGGCGTGAAGCCCCACATCCTCAGCGTCGCTCCCTATTTCGGCAACGACATCCAGGAATGGGTCTGGTCCCTCGGCCCCGCGTTCTTCACTAACAAGTGCGAGGCACACCTCGAGATCGCGCATGACGAATGGCAGCGGCGCATCCTCTCGGGCGTCTCAGGCACCTCGACGATGAACGATGACACGGGCGGCGGCATCCCCCAGTTCCTTCACGAGATGAGCCTGCGCGAGAACACCCCGCTCGTGTGCTACGAAGGCGGGCCGAGCATCTACACCTCATCGCGCGACAACGGCTCGGATCCCCTCGCCGCCGCATGGACGGCATTCATGTGCGCCATGAACGGCCATCCGCGCATGGCCGATACCTACCGCATCAACCTCAATCTCTGCAAGATGCACGGCCTCACCACCCATGCCGCCTTCACCGACATCGGCTCGTGGAGCAAATGGGGCCAGTGGGGCCACAAGGAGTTCCTCGCTCAGTCAACCAACAGTTACGCCGCGGGCAACGCAGTCAAGTACAAGCTCATGCTCGACTGGATGGCCGAGCAAAAGGCCATCCGCTCGATAGACGACCCGCTGGGCGCCACGCCGCGGTTCGATACCGCCATGGTCCTCCCGCCCATCGAGATCGGCCGGCCGTACTCGGCTGATATCATCGCAAGCGGCGGGAACGGCGCGTTGAACGTGACGGTGATCGCCGCGCTCCTCCCGGACGGCATCACCGTCTCGCCCCTCGAAGGCTCGCCCGGCACGCTTCGCCTCTCCGGCACGTGCACCAGCGAGGTGGCAGGCAGCGTCTGCCACGTCTTTGCCCGCGCGCTCGATGCCGATGGCGACCCGGCATGGGGCAGGTACGTGGCCAGCGTCGTCGGCGGCCCGGGCGTGATCATCGAGTCTGATTTCAACGGGGTTGACCCGGCGCTGAACCGCCCGTGGACGAACACGCTGTTCCGCGCGCTCGGGTTCGCATGCTCGGGCTGGGACAGGGGCGCGGGCGTCTCCTGCCGCGCCGGCACGAATGCGTTCGTCTACGCGCTGAACATGCCGTTCGTCGAGTCGAACTCGACGCTCGCCAACGCCATCGCCAACAACGACTTCCTTGCGCTCACCGTCACGCCGCCGCCAGGCACGACCGTCGACCTGCGCGGCGCGGAGATCCACTTCGCCGTCGGCCGGATCGATCATCATGCGCCGCGGAGATATGCGGTGCTCGCAAGCGTCGAAGGATTTGTCGACGGCCTCGAAGTCTTCACCACGCCGCGGTTCACGGACGTCGTGCCCCTGACGTTCAGGTTCTCCCTCCCTGAAACGCCCGCGTACCAGGCCATCGCCGGCCCGGTCGAGTTCCGTGTCTACGGCTTCGCGGGCCAGTACGCCGGCCACAAGACCAGCCTCAGCGGTTTCAAACTCAAGGCCAGGCACGTCACCTTCAACCAGCGCCCCGTCGCCGTCGGCGCCACAGTGGGCATCATCACCAACACGACCTGCGTGATCGATGTGCTCGCAAACTGCTACGACTGGGATGGCGATGCGCTCTCCATCCAAAGCGTCTCCGAGCCCGCGCACGGCGCTGCCATAATCACCAACGCCACGATCGCCTATGAACCCGCGTTCGGCTACATGGGCACGGATTCGTTCGCGTTCACAATCACCGACAACCACGGCGGGACGGACACCGCGCCCGTCGCTGTCCTCATCCTCCCGGAACCGGCGCTGGGAGCCGCGTTCTGCCTGTCAATCCTGATCACCCATCGGAAAGCCTGAACGCATGGCCCTGGCGTGCAGCCAGTGATCCCGGTATCATTAACTGACAATTTAGGGCCTGACCCCGTTCAGATGAAGTTCTCCATCGTCATTCCCGCGCGCAACGAAGAGGCGTATATCGTCCCGTGCCTCGAATCAATCTGCCGCGCGGCCCGGCCGTATCCCGGCCAGGTCGAGATCATTGTCGTGCTGAACCGCTGCACTGACGCCACCGAGCGGATCGCGCTCGAGTACGGCGCGCGAATCGCCCGCGACGACAGCAAGAACCTCTCGCGCATACGCAATACCGGCGCCCGGGCCGCCGCGGGCGGGATCATCGTCACCATCGATGCCGACAGCAGGATGTCGGACAACATGCTGGTGAAGATCGACAAGGCGCTCTCGTCGGGAAAGTACATCGGAGGCGGCGTGCTCGTCACGCCCGAACGGCGGTCACTCGGGATCATCATGACGGAGATCGTGCTGTGGGTGTCGCTGTTCCTCAGCGGGCTTGCCGGCGGGTCGTACTGGTGCTACCGTGCGGATTTCGAGGCGATCGGCGGGTTTGACGAGAACATGCTCACCGCCGAGGACCTTGATTTCGCACGCAGGCTGAAGAAGCATGGCAGGCGTCAAGGCAAACGACTGACGACGCTGCTGACCGCGCACATCATCACGTCATGCAGGAAATTCGACCGGTTTGGCGACTGGTTCATGCTGAAGATGCTGTTCCT
>JAAYZF010000016.1 GCA_012514975.1 bacterium | reverse complement strand
TCCAAATCTACCTCGCCGAATCAGGCCATACGCTCGAATCGCTTGGCGGGAATGTGAATGCGTGCCTCGCGAAGCGCGGGCGGTGCATTGTCGTGGTCAGCGAGGGTTTTGATGTCGGCACGCTCGGCGAGCGGCACGACGGCTTTGGCCATGTCGAGTATGGCGCGAGCGGGACGACGGCTGCGCAGGTGGTCACCAACTATCTCAACAGCATAAAGCTTGCCGCGCGCGGCCAGGCATCGTGCCAGGTGCCCGGCATCCTCCAGCGCGGCGTCTCAATTCATGCATCGACGGTCGACATCGAAGAATCATACCAGGCTGGCAGGAAAGCCGTTGACATCGCGCTGCGCCACGGCACCGGATGGATGGCGACGATCCTGCGGGCGCCGGGCGCGGTGTACACACCCGTGTTCGACAAAGTGCCGCTCAAGGCGGTGGCAAACACCGTGCGCCCCTTCCCGCCCGCATGGATGAGCAAGGACCGCCTCGACGTGACCGACGATTTCATCCGCTACGCGCGGCCCTTGGTGGGCGATGAATGGCCCGCGGTACGCCTCGAGAACGGCCGGCAGCGGTTTGCGAGGCTGAAACGCGTTTTCGTGGGAAAAACGCTCCCGGCCTACACGCCGATGACGCACCGGTGAAATGGCTGCAAGCAGCCACTTGGGAGATGAATCGTCGTGCTCGCAGTCGCAGTCGTGCTTCGCCGTTGCCCGTGATGAGAAACGCGGCTCCGTACGTCAGAGCGACCGACCAGAACCGGCGGTCCTCCTCATCCGCGCCTGGCATGCACGGTTCGACGAAGTCGACATCGTCAACCGTGATGCGTTCGAGCGTGGCGATGAGCCGCTCCACCGATGGACGCGGCAGGGCGAAGGCCGGGCGCAAGAGCACGTCGCGATATTCCTCCAGCATCAGCGGCGTGACAATCCACCGCTCATGATGCACGATCAGCCAGTCAAGCACCATGGCGCACGTGCCGCCGGGCGATATGAATGCTGACACAAGGACGTTCGTGTCAACGACGACCATGGCGTTTCTCGGCTCCCTGTGCGCGTGCACGGCGTGCGCGGCGGATTTCACGGTCAACCGCAGCCATGGTCATCGCCGGGCGCGGGGTGTTGCGTGCCGCTGCGCGGAGTTCCTCGGCGGCTTGACGCAGGCGCCAGCTCCGCAGCGCACGTTCGGCGCCTTCGAGTTCATCAGGGCTGACGGGCATCACCACCGCCACGGGCTTGCCATGGCAGGTGAGCACCACATGCCGGTCATCGGTTTTGCTGGCGCGGGCGAGCAGTTGCCGTGCGTTGAGCTGCATATCGCGCAATGAAGCATACGTTGCCATCGTTCACCTCGAGCCGTGTTGATCACTGATCTGGTTCACGGCCGTAGTGTAGCATTTTGTTAGGAATTTGTCAACAAACTGCACACATGCTGATGCATCTGCCATGCCTAACCGGCGGGGACGCCGGCGCTCCCGGGGCGGCGCCGCGCCAGCCAGCCGATGGCGGTGGACGCCGCCACGGCCGTCAGCGCCAGAATCGTGCACCGCGCGCCCACCGTGCCGAACAGCCAGCCGCCGGCCGCGCCGGTCAGCGGGCCGACCAAGACGCCCATGCCGATCAGCGACTCGTGCAATCCGCCGTGCTCGCCTTTGCTCTCGCCCACGTCCATCGAATAATACAGCGAGCTGTAGTAGATCAGGCCGAGCGCAAGGCCCATCAGCATCAGCGCGGCAAACACGACGGGAATATGCCGGCTGAAGAAGACCACGGCAAGGCACGCCGGCGCGCCAGCCAGCGCGGCGGCAAACCAGCCCTGGCGGTAGTGCCAGCCCTCCCACCACCAATAGAAGGCGAACGACGCGCCGCGCGCGAACATCATGGTGCAGGAGAGCCAGATGGCATGCGACGGCCGCAGGCCAAGCTGTTCGCCGATATGCGGCATCAGCGCCGACATTGACGTGATGATGACATATCCAGCGCAGTTGCCGATCCAGGCCGTCTGCATGAACCGCTGCTTCACGGCAGCCGGCACGCGCACGCCCGTGTGCGGCAGCGCCATGGCCGTGACACCCGCGCGCGTTGTGCCGCGCGACGGCCGGAGCAGCCAGACGATCTCGACCACAAACAACGCGGCGGGCACAAGGAAGATGAGATTGGCGTGCACGTCGAACAGCGCGCCGCTCGCGAAAAAGCCCAGCGCGCCCATCAGCGACCACACCACATTGTACGCGCCCAGCCGCTGCGGCATCGACAGCGCCCCGGGCGAGTGCATGACCACGGCTTCGTTCGCCGGCCAGAACGCGCCCATGCCTATGGTCAACAAGGCAAGGACGATATACGGTGCCATGGTGAGCGGCGGCCACCAGCCGATGGAAAGCACGGCGGCCATCAGCGCGAGCGTCGCGAGCATCTGGCGGTCATAGCCCAGGCGGTCACTCGCCTTGCCGCCCCAGCGCGCGGCAAGGACATACACGCCGCCCTGCGTGGCGCCAAGCAGCAGGTTCATCGTGTCGGAAAAACCAAACCGCGCACGCGTCCAGAAATAAATGGAATTGATGAACAGCGTGCAGGCAAAGGAATTGAGCCCCTCGATGCAATAGTACTCAGCCAGCCGCAGCCGGCAGGTGTTCCGCCCGTCACTTGAACCGCTCGATCCGGTACTCATCATTGCGCCATCGCCCGCGCGGGTTGCCAGCGCGCGGCGGGGGGCACCATTATACCAGAAACAACCGCGCAAAGGCACCCGCCGACACACTCGGAGTGCGCGCTTCAGCGCGGCCGTTCACCACCCCGTAGCGCAGATGTTGGTTGTGCAGGTTTGACGTTACTGCCTTTCGCGCTGGTCCCGTGCACGCGTATCGCCACGGGCACGCTCGAAGCGGTGTGAATCTCGCCATTGATGCGGAACGTGACGTTGACGGCTCCTGGGTATCTGCCGGGCGGGACGCTCGCCAGACGCTGCCTGCATTGGTCATACTCGGCCTGGCTGACGAAGGCCCCGTCGGGGTTGATGAGCCATTCTTTATAGACAAACCTCAATTCGTCCTTGTGGATGCGCGCTACGAAGAGCCCCACCTTGTTCTTGTGCTCCAGGTCGCTGTCCAGGTAGAACGTGGTCGAATACACCGTGCGGTTCTTCCCTGTGACAATTTCCTGGACGCAGGGAATATGATGGTACCCGAAATTAGGACCAGTCGATAAGATAGGCCGGTGTGGTATACTGTAGGCAGGAAACAACGAGGAGACGGTATGTCACAACGGAAGCAGTTCAGCGGGGAGTACAAGGCGCGGGTG
>JAAYZF010000149.1 GCA_012514975.1 bacterium | reverse complement strand
TTTTGTCTTCAGCAACGCCGGCAACTGCCGCTCGAAATTCCCGCAGGAATGGATCGCAAGGCCGCCGAACGCGGCCGCGATCCGCTCGTTGTATGGCACGGAGAACTCCGCATACGTCTCCGGGCTCACCATCACGATGTTGTCATCAGAAATCGACATGCCCGGGCAGCCGGTCGCGGAAAGCATTATATGCCCCGGCCGCGCAGCCGCGGCGCCTATGAGATCAAGCTGCCGCTGCGTGAACTCGATGACGCACTCCGTGATCAGGTTCAGCACGTGATGCACCACTTCAGGCGCGGTGTACATCGCGGTAAAGAAGCTGTTGACTTCCCAGATCAGTGTTGCCGTGTCGAACGGGCTTTGCGTATCGGTGCACGCGATGGGGATTTCGCCGCGGGTCTCCTCGAGGAAATACGCGATGGCGTCCAGCACGAGCCGCATCACGGGCGACGCCTCGAGGTCCGGCTTGGTGAGCTTCGCCGCCTCTTCCTCGCTGAAAATGATGTAGTGCGTCTGCGGCGACTGCCCGTCAGTCCACACATATTCGCACCCGAACGCGTTGGCAAACACGCCGACGCCGAACCACGGCTCGAGAAACGGCACGTACGCGCTCGCAAAGCCCATGTTCCTCGTGATGGCATCAAGCTGGCATTCGAGAGATTCCCGCGGCGTGCGGCAGATGACGTAGTTGCATCCGGCGCGTTCCTGCAGCAGGATGGGCTGCGGCGCGGCGCCGGCGTAGAATGCGCGGATGCGTTTTTCGCGTTCCGCCTTGAATGCGGCAAACCGTGCAAAATCGAATTGCGATGCCTTCATGTCTGGATCAGGTCAGTGGGTTGCGTGTGGGAAACCGCTGGGCGCTGTGCTCATTGTGAAAGGTCACCGGCATATGCTCAGCAATTCGGGCAGCGCGTGGATTTCGTATGTAATCGGCAGGTCGGCCGGGCGCGGCAGGCTGTTCGGGTTGAACCAGCAGGTGTCGATGCCGTAATCGCTTCCGCCGCGGATATCCGATGTCAGGCTGTCGCCAATCATCAGCACTGTGTTCCTGTCCGGCTGGTTCATGCGCTCGAACGCGATGTCGAAGAATGCCGGATGGGGCTTCGCCGCGCCGATCTCGTCTGAGATGACCACGATGGAAATGCAGTCACGTATCGCCGCGCGGCTGAAGCGCGAGCGCTGCACTTCGGTGAGCCCGTTGGTCACCAGCGCAAGTCTGTGCCGCGGATGCAGTGCGCGGACAACCCCTTCCGCGCCATCGGTCAGATCGGCTGACTCGGAAAGGAAGCGGAGGTAGAGCCCGCTGAATGCGTCGGGATCGAACGGGATGCCAATCTCGTCGGAGAGCAGGGCGAACCGCTTGGTGCGGAGCATCGCCGCCGTGACGGCCCCGAGCTCGAATTCCTCCCACATACGTTTGTTGACGCGTTTGTACACGCCGAGATACGCCGGCTGGAACGGCACGCGCAGGGTCTCGAACGCGCGGCGAAGCGCGCCTGCCTCGGCCTTGTCATAGTCGAACAACGTGCCGTCGGCGTCAAACAGGAGCCATGTGTACCGCCGCGCGTTCACCCGCCCTCCCGCTGCGCCGGGGCCGTGCCGGCCTGCATGCGCTGCCGCACGGCTTCATACAGCAGAATCGTCGCCGCGGACGCCACGTTCAGCGAATCGCACCGGCCGCGCATGGGGATGACCACGCGCTCATCGGCCTCGGCGAGCCATTCTGCGCTCAGGCCGTATTGCTCCGCGCCAACGACGATCGCCGTGCCGCGCACCATGTCGCACTCGAAGTGGTTCCTCGCCGCGGCAGGCGTGGCGGCAAGCATGCGGATGCCGCGCGCGCGCAGCCAGGCAATCGTCTCACCGGTGGATGCCACCGCCACAGGCAGAAGAAACAGCGCGCCCACGCTCGATCGCACCGCATTCGGGTTGAACACGTCGGTGCACGGATCGCAGACAATCACCGCATCCGCGCCCGCCGCATCCGCCGAGCGGAGCATGGTGCCCAGGTTGCCCGGCTTCTCGACCTGCTCCATGACCAGAAGGAGGGGATCGGCAGGCAGGGCAAGGTCGGCAAGGCTGACGCGTTTCTGGCGGGCCACGGCGAGCAGGCCATCGGGGCGGTCGCGGTACGAGAGTTTGCGGAACACGGTCTCGCTGCAGTCGAGCACGTCGGCGCCCGCGGCGCGGCACTGTTCGATCAGGGCATCCTCATTCGTGCCGAGAAAGAGGGTGCGGCAGCAGAACAGCGTCACCGGCCGCCAGCCGCCTGCCAGCGCGCGGAAGGTCTCGCGATATCCCTCGATGAGCAGCAGGCCCTCGCGGTCGCGGTCGCGCCGGTCGCGCAGGCGGATGGCGTGCTTGACGCGCTCGTTATGGACGCTTGTAACGGGTATCGGCATGGCATCTGTCTCTGCACATCTTGCTGCCCTGCATTCTAAACTATACGGCCCTGTGAGTCAACACATTGCCCGGCGACTAGGCGAAACCGGGTTGACCCAGTTCCGGCGACCACCTGTGCCGATGCCGCTGTTGCCATCGGGTGGATGATTGGTTACAATACAACTGTGAATATCAGGTGGGCTGACATTCTGAGGACGGGCGCGCGCGTGCTTGCGTGCCTGCTGCTCTTTGCCGCGCCGCTGAAGTTCGGCATTGCCGAGGCGGGGATCGGCGTCGACATGCCGAAAAGCGCGGGTGAGTTCATCTTCTTCTCCTTTCCCAATACGATTGCGCACGGAATGATTGTGGTTATAGGCATTCTGTGTTCCGTGGCGCTGCTGACGGGAAAAAGGGAGGCGGGTGGCGGCGTGGCATTCTGGGCCGGCGCTGGCTGGGCCGTGCTTCTGGTCGGCATGCTGTGGGCAGACCGGACGCTGCCGCCCGAGTGGCGCAATGACGACATAAGGACGCAGTTTGTCGTCTACGGCGTCTGGTTTCTGTGTGCCGCGACGCTTTTTGCAGACGAGCAGGCCGGACGCGCCGCGGCCGTCTGCGTCATTCTGGGCGGCTGTTTCGCCTCGATCACCGGCATACAGCAGTCCGCCGGCGTGCTCGCTGCCACGCGCGAGTACGCTGCCATGGAAGCCGGGTTCGCGAATTTCACCGCCTACACCAACCACCTGTTCTCGACGCCCATAGACCCCCAGACGGTTCTTTGGGTGAAGAAGCTGACGAGCGACCGCGTATCCGGTACGTTCATCTATCCGAACGCCCTGGGCGGATTCATCATCGTCATGCTTCCTTTGTGCGCGGCGATTGTGGCCGGTGCGCCGATGCGGCTGATGCGCGTGCTGGGCGGGATGGGATTTGTGCTGGGGGCGGTAGCGCTGTTTCTTTCAAAGTCAAAGGCATCGATCGCCATTGCGGGCGTGATGCTTATGGCGCTCATCTGGCTGTCCCGGCGCGCCGGCGCAACAAGCCGGCGCACCGCGGTCGTTGCAGCCGCTGTATGCGCGCTGGTGGCAGCGGCGATGCTGGCTGGCGGGTATGGCGCGCGGCTTGACGACCGGTTGAGGGCGACGGGCGGGGCGCGCATTGAGTACTGGCGCGCGGCGGCAACAATCATCGGGAAGAAACCCGTGCGCGGCTGGGGCACCGGCGGATTCACCCGCCTGTATCCCTTGTACCGCAGGAAAGGCGCTGAAGACGCCCGGCTTGCGCATAACGTCGTTCTGAATCTTTGGACCGACTACGGGCTGCTCGGCCTTCTCGGCGGCGCGATGGCGCTGGCGATGCCTCTCGGCGTCGCCTGGGCGCGCCAGCTCAGGCAGCGAAGCGCGCTGCCTTCCGCGCCGGTTGCCGCGCAGGGCGCGCATCCTGCGTTCTCATGGCTGCACGCCGCGGGGCTCGTTGCCGCGACAGGGTTCGTGCTGCACTGCCTGGTTGATTTCGATTTCAACATCATGGGCATCACCGTGCCGGCGCTGTTGGCGCTGGCCATTGCGTCCGCGCGACAGAACCCCACGACACCGCACGCCAGATGAGCACGCATCCAACACAGATTCTTCTCCATACACCCTCGGCACTGCGCATCGAGTTCCTCGTCAACACAGGCGAGCTGATCCTCTGGTGGTCGCCCAGGGCAGGCACATCGTTCTGCGCCGCCGACAGGAATTTCTCGAACCGCGACGATCATCTCTGCGTGTTCGAGCGCATCGCGTTCCCCGGGCTCACGCCAGGCGAGTTCTCGTCCTGCACGTACGACCCGTATCACTGCGTGGTCCGTTATCCCCATCAGCATCTGCACATCGCGCCGTCGCCGGATATGGCCGCCGTGCTCGTCTGGGCCGATTATCCGCAGAGCGTCGAGTTCAAGACGGGCCGGTATGACGATGCAGCCATGCGCGGCCCTTCCGTGCTTGTCGCGCGCCATGCCGAGCCGTCGTATGCGTTCGAGTTCGCCGCGGCGTGGGGCGCTGGCGATGCGCGGTTCCGCATGGCGCCCATGCGCGAGCAGTGGCGCGCCGCATATGCCGCGCTCGATCTGGCCGCGGGGCAGACGCTGGTGATAGGCGCCGGCATCGAGGGGGATGACATCGCCGGCCGCGCCTCCGCGCTCGCCTGTGCGGACAGGGATGAAACGCTCAGGCGGCATGCCGCGCATGTTGCCGCACAGACGCGCGCCGGCCGCGTTGAGGCAGCGCACGCACCCGAGGTGACACGGCTGCAGGACATCACGCGCGCCTGTCTCCACTCGACGATTGACGACTCGGGCGCGCTGCGCGCGTCGGTCAAGGCGATCTACTACCTCATCTGGGTGCGTGACGCGGCGTTCTGTTTCAACTATCAGGCCGCGGCAGGCTGGCTGCACCGCCATGACGCCTGGTGCCGCCTGATGATGGAGAACAGGCTGGAACTCGACGAGCCCGGCCTCCCGCAAGGAAAGGTCTTTGGCCAGTTGGTCAGCCCCACTCTCGGCAAGTTCGAGGAGGACGGCATCTACTACGCCGTCTGGTCCGCGTTTACCCACTGGACGCAGAGCGGCGACAACACCTGGGTCTCAGGCCGGAATCTCGCCATGCTGAAGGAATCAATGGCATGCATCGAGGAGTACATCTTCGACAGGAAACGCGGGCTCTTCGGCTCCTACTTCGCCGATGAAACGCCTGCCTGCGGCGCCCGCGACCAGCACTGGGATTATGCCATCGGCAAACCTGGCGGCCCCGCGCACATCTCGTATCGAGGCGCCCCCGTCCTCCGCTCGTATGACATCTACTGCAATCTCCTCATGCATGCGGCGTGGACCATGCTTGCCGCGGTATCCGAGCCTGCCGCGGCTGCTGAGTACGAACGGAAGGCGCGAGACCTCTGGAAGCATCTCGAACAGTTTTTCGCGCCGGGTGACGGCGGACTGCCGCCGTATGGCGACCTGCTTCTCGATGACGGCTCGACCGTGCGGTCCGAGCCGTTCGGGCCCGCGCGCTCAGTGTATGTCTGGGCGCTCTCGCTCCCCATCTTCGCGCCGGTGCCGGGAATTGACGGCATTCGCCGCAGGCTTCTCGAACACCTGCTTCGCCAGCCGGGCGGCCACTGGGTAAACGGCATCTGCTCCGTGGTCGCTTCGCTTGACACGTTCGTCTGCCCGGAACAGCTTCTCGTCGATGCCATCGAGCTGATCACCGCGCAGAGCATGACGCCGGGCGCGTATCTCCCGATGGGCGGGGCGATGCCGGAGAAATGCGACGCGCCGCAGGGCAACATCTATCACGACATCCGCCCGCAGGCGTTCGCCCAGAGCTCGTGGCTCGCCGCGCTGGCGAATCTTGGCGTCCGCCGCCTGCATCATGGGCTGGCGGTGCGGGCAACGCGGTATTTGAAGGCGGTGTCAGAGTACGCATGGCAGGGCAGGAGCATCTCGTTCGAGTTCCCGGGTGTCAACGGTCTGCCGTTGCTGGTCATCAACGGCGCCCCGTGCGCGCATACGCTGCAACTGCCCGAGGAAATGCTCGATGCAGCGGAGAACACCGTCTCCCTGTGCTCCGGCGGCGCACCTCCATGCCTCGTCCGCTCGACTGCGCGGCTCGAACGCGTTGCCGCGGACAAACACACCGTCATTTATTCGATGTCCGCGTACGGCGCCACGGAACTCGTGTTCGCCGCGCAGCCGCGTTCATGCGACGTCTCCGACGCATCCGGATCGCCCATCGTTTCATCGCACGCGGCGCATGACGGACTCCATTTCATCACGTTCACCGCCCGCGGGCCCGTGACGGTGCGCGCCGGAATTCCCGCGGGAGACGGTTCAAGTTGACTATTCGCGCGTGTTGCGCTATAATTTCATGTTAGTCCGCGGTATGCTGAGGATGCGAACCGATCAAGACACATTCAGGGCACCTCTATCACTGGTGTGCGCGCTTGCGACCGCCCTGTGCGCGTGCGTGTGTACGCCGTGCGCGGGGGCCGGCGCGGCTGATGCGGCGAGGCCGGCGATCATCATCCCCGTCGAGGGCGAGATCGAGGACGGCCTGGTCTACGTCGTGCGCCGCGGCATCCGCGAGGCTGAACGGTTGCACGGCCAGGCCCTCATTCTGCAGATGGACACCTACGGCGGCAAGGTAAAAGCCGCCGAGGAGATCATGCAGGCGCTGGCCAAATGCACCGTCCCCACCTACACGTTCGTCGACACAAAGGCGATCTCGGCCGGCGCGCTGATCGCCGCAGCCACCCAGAAGATCTACATGGCGCCGCAGAGCCAGATTGGCGACGCCAAGCTGATCGAGATGTCGCCCGTGCCGCTTATGGGTGCGAAGGAACTCGACGAGGGGCTCAAGGAGAAGGCCTACAGCGCCGTCCGCGCCATGGTGCGCTCCGCGTGCGAGCGCAACGGCCATCCGTGGGACGTGTTCGAATCCATGATGGATGAGGATGCGGGGCATACGAACATTGTCGTCCCGGGCAAACTGCTCACGCTCACGTCTCTGGAGGCGGTGACGCAGGGCGTTGCGGTGGCCGTGGTGGCCTCGGTTCCTGCGCTGCTCGGGCACATCGGCGCGGCCGATGCCCCGGTCACGCGTATCGAGGCCGTGGCGGTCGAGCGCGCCGCGCGCTTTCTGACGAGCATGGTCGTCTCGGGCATACTGCTCATGATCGGCATTGGCGGCATCATGATCGAGATCCGCAGCCCGGGCATCTCGCTCCCCGGCATCATCGGTGTCATTGCCCTTGGCCTGTTTTTCTGGGGGCACTATGTCGCCGGGCTGAGCGGGTGGTTCGAGCTGGCGCTGTTTCTTATCGGTCTGATCCTGCTTCTCATTGAAATCTTCGTCATCCCCGGGTTCGGCGCGACAGGCATCATCGGCATACTCTGCATGTGCGCCTCGCTTGTCCTGGCAATGATGAGCTGGACGCCGGGCGACTGGGCGGGCCGGCCGGGCCTCGAGGAATTCATGAAGCCGGTGGCCGTGGTCGCCCTCGGCGTGATGGGCTCGCTGGCGGTGATGATCGTCGCCGCGAAATTCCTCCCGCGGACGCCGGGATTCAACCGCGTGTTCCTCATGCAGAGCATGACGGCCGGCACGGGCTACGCCGTGCGCGACAGCGCGGAGCTTGCCCACTGGAAGGGCAGGATGGGCGTTGCAAAAACGACGCTGCGCCCCGCGGGCAAGGCTCTTATCGACGGGACGCTGCTCGATGTCGTCACCACGGGCGACTTCATCGCGGCGGGCTCTCCTGTCGTCGTCACAAGCACCGACAACAACCGTATCGTCGTCGAACTCAAACAGACAACATGATGGAAGCGGTACCAAAGACCTACACCGGGCTCTCGCGGCTCGCCGGGCCGATCCTGGTAGTCGAGAATGTCGACGACGTCGCCTATTCCGAGGTGGTCGAGATCGAGGCGCCGGACGGCGGCATGCGCCACGGACGCGTCCTCGATGTAGGCTCCACCTACGCCCTCATCCAGGCCTTCGAGGGCACGTACGGCCTGTCCACCGAGAACACCAAGGTGCGTTTCCTCGGCAAGCCGTTCCTCGGCCGCGTGTCCGAGCAGATGCTCGGCCGCGTTTTCGACGGCCTGGGCAATCCGATCGACGGCGGGCCCGAGCCGTTCGGCGGTGAACGCCGGGACGTGAACGGCCTGGCCATCAATCCCGTGGCGCGACGCTACCCGCGTGAGTTCATCCAGACGGGCATCTCGGCCATCGACGGCATGAACACCCTGATTCGCGGGCAGAAGCTGCCGATCTTCTCCGGCAACGGCCTGCCGCACAACATCCTCGCCTCGCAGATCGTCCGCCAGGCAAAGATCGTCGATGAGCAAGGCAGTGCATCCACCGACAAGTTCTCCGTCATCTTCGCCGCCATGGGCGTCAAGTACGATGTCGCGGAGTTCTTCCGCCGCGAATTCGAGGAATCCGGCTCGCTGACCAATGTCACCATGTTCCTTAACCTCGCGAACGACCCGCCCGAGGAGCGCATCATCACTCCGCGCCTCGCGCTGACGCTCGCCGAATACCTGGCGTTCACCTGCGGCCACCATGTCCTCGTCGTGCTGACCGACATGACGAACTACTGCGAGGCGCTGCGCGAGATCGCCAGCGCGCGCAATGAAGTGCCCAGCCGCAAAGGCTATCCCGGCTATCTCTACTCGGACCTCGCCTCGATGTACGAGCGCACCGGCCGCGTCGAGGGCGCGAGCGGCTCGATTACCCAGATTCCCATCCTCACGATGCCCAACGATGACATCACGCACCCTGTGCCCGACCTGACAGGGTATATCACCGAGGGCCAGATCGTGCTCAGCCGCGAGCTTGATGCAAAGGGTGCCTATCCGCCCATCAACGTGCTGCCCTCGCTCTCGCGCATCATGAAGGACGGCATCGGCAAAGGGTACACCCGCGAGGACCATCCCAACCTCTCCAGCCAGCTCTACTCGGCCTACAGCCGCGTCGAGTACGTGCGCAGCCTCGCCGCCATCATCGGCGAGGAGGAACTGACGGAGACTGACAAGGCCTACCTCCAGTTTGCCGAGGCGTTCGAGCAGCGCTTCGTCCGCCAGGGCGCGCGTGAAGACCGCAGCATACGCGACACGCTCGGCATCGGCTGGGAACTGTGCAAGATTCTGCCCCTGCACCAGCTTACCCGCGTCACTGAAGAGGAGATCGCAACCTACTTGCCGCGGTAACGCGGCCTAACGTTTCGTCTGGAGTTCCCATGAATGCTGTCCGGCTTATCTGCCTCTCGCTCGCCTTCGCCCTCGCCGCCACCATGCCCGCCGGCGTCCTTACCGGCACGGTCAAGGACGAAAGCGGCAAACCTGTTTCCGGCGCGAAAGTGACCGTGTACGGCAAGGAGATCACCACCAAGACAGACAGTGCGGGAAAGTTCCGCATCGAGAATGCCGAGCTCGTCGACGGCAACCGCTATTCCGTCAGCGTCGAGGCCGAGGGGTTCGACCAGGGGCAGACGATGAGCGCCGAGGTCTTCGCGGACGAGAAGGACATGGAGCCGCTTGACGTCGAGCTCGCGAAGACGGACCCGCTGCCTGAGCTGGAGACGAACATGCAGGCGCTGATCGAGGGCGAAGCGACCAACGTCGTTGACTATCAGTCAATGATTCCACAGATGGCGACCAACATGATGGATGACGATCTCTTCCCCGCCGTTACAGGCGCGACGCCGGCGGCGGCAGCAGCAGATGCAGCATCAACCAATGCGACGCCGGCGGCGGCAGCAAAGTAATCTCCGGGCCGCTCCGCGGCCCGCGTCCACCGGCACGATGCGCGACGATGATCCTCAAGGTCCCGCCAACCAAGGCCAACCTCTTCCGGCTTGAGAGCGAACTCAAGTTCGTCACGGAAGGCCATGACCTGCTGGACCGGAAGCGCGAGGTGCTCATACTCGAACTGATGCAGATCATCCACGACATCAAGAACCTCCAGAAGCGGCTGTCCGACAAGCTCGGCGCCGCGTACGGCACGTTCTGCGACGCGTATGTCGAGATGGGCTCCGAGGAGATCGAGCGCGCCAACTATGCGTACCTCGAGCCGCTCGATGTCTCGGTGCATGAACGGAGCGTCATGGGCGTGCCCCTGCCGGAGCTGCGGGCAAGCCATACGCCGCGCCCGGTGCAGATAGGGACGTTTGGGACGACGCCGTCGTTCGACGCCGCGGTGAGGCAGTTCAGCGACGCGATGCCCCTGCTGCTCGAATACGCGCAGGCGAACCTCACGCTCGCGCGTCTGGCGACGGAGATACAGAAGACGCAGCGGCGCGTCAATGCGCTCGAGACGATTTTCATGCCGAACACCAGCGAGACGATCAAACACATCCGCGATGTGCTCGAAGAGAGCGACCGGGAGGACTTCTTCCGGCGGAAGCAGGTGAAACGACAGCACGGCCGCGACGAAGGGAGGTCTGAGACGCAATGAAAGCGCTTGAGAAAATCGCCCTGTACGTTGATGCCAGCGAGGAAGGGCAGCGTGCCATCCACGCCGCCATCAGGCTGAGCACGCTGAGCGGCGCAACCATCGTCGCCGTTGCCGTCATCAACCGCACGGTCGTCACCCAGCTCTCCCGCGCGTCGGGGAAAAGCATCGCGGAGATTGAAGTCGAGCTCGAAGAGAACGCGTGGCACTACCTCTATGCGGCCGAGCAGGAGGCCAAGGACGCGAATGCCCGCATCGTCGTCACGCTCGAAAACGGTTTTCCCGAGGAGGTGCTTCCGCGCCTCATGAACGAATACAATGTTGACATGCTGGTGCTGGGCATGAGTGAACGTGTCCGGCAGGAGCCCGCGCGGCGCAGGTTGCTCGAACAGATGATCGAGCATGCCCCCTGCTGCGTCCTGGTTGTCAAGTAACGGTTGACCGGCTTGCGCCGGCTCACTGACGCATAAGGATCGAGATCATGAGACTCTCCGCTCTGCTGACCCCCGCACGTGTCCTTCTCGACATTCATCCCAAGGACAAGGATGCCCTGATCACCCAGATGGTCGAGGCCCTCTCCTCCCTCGGCGTCGTCAGCGACCTCGTCGTGCTCGAGAAGGAGATCAAGGAGCGCGAGGCCCTGGGCAACACGGGCATCGGCCGCGGCGTCGGCTTCCCCCACGCCAAATCGTCCCAGGTCACCGACATCCAG
>JAAYZF010000148.1 GCA_012514975.1 bacterium | reverse complement strand
CTACGCCGACGCGGTGACGACGTCCTGGTCGCAGGACGCGGCCCTCCGCGAGGTCCGGCGCGCGGGAGGGCGGGAACTGCGCCTGCCGCTTGACGTGCGGCCGCGCGTCTGGTTCAACGCGGACCTCGAGTCGAAGAACTACATCATCCCCGGCCTGATCGCCGTCATCATGATGGTCATCGCCGCGCTGCTGACTTCGCTGACCGTGGCTCGCGAGTGGGAGCGCGGCACCATGGAGCAGCTCATCTCGACGCCGGTGAAGGGACCGGAACTGATCCTCGGCAAACTGCTGCCCTACTTCGCCATCGGCATGCTCGACGTGCTCATCGCCGTGCTCATGGGCGAGTTCCTCTTCCGGGTTCCGCTACGCGGAAACGTGGCGCTGCTCTTCGGCATGGCGGCGGTTTTCCTGGCCGGCGCGCTGTCGCTGGGCGTCCTCATCAGCGTCGTCACGAAGAGCCAGTTGCTCGCCAGCCAGTTGGCCATGGTCATGACCTTCCTGCCGTCGTTCCTGCTGTCGGGATTCATGTACGCCATCGCGAACATGCCTCGGCCGATCCGGATCGCCACGCATCTGATCCCGGCGCGGTACTTCGTCGCCCTGCTCAAAGGCATTTATCTCAAAGGAGTGGGCCTCGAGATCCTCGCGGCGGAGGCGGGCCTGCTCGCCGCGTTCGGCGCGGCGACGGTCGCCCTGGCCAATCTCAAGTTCAGGAAGACACTAACGTAGGCCATGTGGGAACGCGTCAAGCACATGCTGATCAAGGAGTTCATCCAGATCCTCCGGGATCCGCGGATGAAGGCGGTGATCTTCCTGATGCCCGTCATCCAGCTCCTGGTCTTCGGGTATGCCGTGACGACGGACGTGCGGGACGTGGCCACGGGCGTTTACGACCTGGACAACAGCGCCGTCAGCCGCGAGCTCATCGCGCGGTTCGAGAAGTCGGGCTACTTCGACATCGTCGCGCGCATCGAGGACCCGGCCCACGCCCGAGACCTCATCGACCGAGGCGCGGTCCGCGCGATCCTGCAAGTGAACAAGGGCTTCGGCAACGATCTGCGAGCCGGCAGGACCGCTCGGCTGCAGATCGTCGTGGACGGCACGGACTCGAACACGGCCGGCATCGTCCTCGACTACAGTTCGCGGATTGCGGGACGGTTTGCGGAAAAGGTGCTTGTGACGCGCTATGCAAGGCTCCGCGGCAAGAGCGTCGAGCCGGGCCGCGTGGAACTCCGGACGCGCGCCTGGTTCAACGAGAACCTCGAGAGCCGCAACTTCTACGTCCCCGGCGTCATCGCCATCATCGTCATGCTCATCACGCTCATGCTGACGAGCATGGCCGTCGTGCGCGAGAAGGAAATCGGCACGATGGAACAGATTCTGGTGACGCCGATCGCGCCGACCGAGTTCATCCTCGGCAAGACGCTCCCGTTCGCGCTCATCGGTTTCGCCGACGTGATCCTGATCACGGTCATCGGCGTCTTCTGGTTCGACGTGCCCATCCGCGGCAGCCTTCTCCTGCTCTTCGTCGCCACGGCGCTTTATCTCATGACCACGCTGGGCGTGGGACTGCTGATCTCGACGGTGAGCGAGACGCAGCAGCAGGCGATGATGAGCACCTTCTTCTTCTATTTCCCCGCCGTGCTGTTGAGCGGTTTCATGTTCCCCATCGAGAACATGCCCGAGGCGATCCAGT
>JAAYZF010000147.1 GCA_012514975.1 bacterium | reverse complement strand
TCGAGCTGAACACCACGGTGATGCAGCCCGCTTCCTGGAACAGCACGGCAATAATCGGCGTCATCAAGCCAACAACACCAAGTGTCAAACCAATGACGTTGTAGATCATCGAGAAGAAGATGTTGAGCTTGATCCGGCGCAGCACCGTGGCCGACATCCACATGAAGTCAACCACGCGTGAGATGTCGTCGGTCATCAGCGTTACGTCGGACGTTTCGATCGCCACATCGGTTCCTGCGGCACCCATCGCAATGCCCACATCTGCCTGCGCCAGCGCGGGCGCATCGTTGATGCCGTCGCCAATCATGCCGACTATGTCGCCGGCCTCCTGCAGTTTCTTGACAAATGACTGCTTATCCTCCGGCAGCATCCCGGCCTGGAAGTCATCAACACCGATAGCCGCGGCAACCGCGGCGGCAACCTGCGGATGGTCGCCCGTCAGCATGGTGATGCGTTTGACGCCCATGCGTTTGAGTGCGCGGATCGTTGCGGGGATTTCAGGGCGGATTTCGTCGGCAATCGCCAGCACGCCAACCGGCCGGGCATTGTGCGCAACCAGCACGGCTGTGCGCCCCAGCGCCGATTGCTGCTGAACCGCATCATCAACTGCTGCGCCAAGCGCAACGCCGGCTTCGCGCAGAAATGCTGGTTTGCCCACCAGGATGGCACTCCCGCACCACCGCGCCTCGACGCCCATGCCGGTGGTGCTGCCGAAATGCTCCGGGTCCGGCACGTCAAGATTGCGCGCGCGGCCTGCGGCGAGGATAGAGCGGCCGAGCGGATGCTCGGAATGCTTCTCGGCAATCGCGGCCAGGCGCAGGATTTCGTCGCTGCTGAAACCGTTCAGAGAAACAATGTCCACAAGCGCCGGTCTGCCAAACGTGAATGTGCCCGTCTTGTCCACAAGCAGATGGGTGATCTTGTGCCCCAGCTCGAGGAAGCTGCCGCCCTTGATCAACACTGCCCGGCGCGCCATGTTTGATACGCCGGCCGTCACCGCCGTGGGCGTCGCGATCGCAAAAGCGCACGGGCACGCCACAAGCAGCACGGACACCGCTGTTCTCACGTCGCCTGACAGAACAAACGCAGTGATTGCGAGCACGACCACGGTCGGTAGAAACCACGTCGTGAACCGGTCGGCAAGATTCTGAATCGGCGCGCGCGTGCTTTGCGCCTCCTGCACCAGATGCACGATTCTCGCCAGCGTCGTGTTCTCGCCGATCTTCTCCGTGCGGATTTCGAGCCGGCCGAACTCATTGAGTGTTCCGCTGAACACGGTGCTTCCCACCATCTTCTCCACCGGCATTGATTCGCCAGTGATCGGTGCCTGGTTGACGCTGCTGGCACCGGCCGTAACCACGCCGTCCACCGGGATGCGCGAACCAGGCTTGACGAGGACCACATCACCCACCAATAGCTCGGCAACGGGCACTGCAACTTCCTGGCCGTGCCGGCGCACGGTCGCCATCTTCGGGCTGAAATCGAGCAAGTCCCTGATGCTCTTGCGCGTCTTGTCCAGTGTGTACGACTCAAGCGCGCCGGAAACGGCCATGATGAAGACGATGATGGCAGCCGGCCTGAACTCGCCAACCGCCAGCGTGGCAATCAGCGCGACGGCGACGAACACGTTGACCGTGATCTTGCGCCTGGCGATGTCCTTGAAACCGGCAATGAACCGCTGGAATCCACCGAAGACGGTGGCAACAATCGCCAGACCCGCATTGACGAATACCGGGCCAATCTCCCAGCGTGCCAGAGCCCAACTCAGTGCCGTTAGAACAGCCACAATCCCGGGGACGAGGGACAAGACGGCGATGTCTCTGTATCTGGTGGAACGCTGGTTTTCGTTCATGCTCATCATGGACAACTCCGGCAATGGAACCCGGCAAGGTAGCGGGTCTTCCTGATTATCCGTGCCGTGTCATCCGCGCGGTGAAGCCGTGCTGGCGCTCTTCCTGGCGGAGGTGTCTTTCGCACCTGCTTCTTGCTGCGGCGCGCCGCAACAGTCGCCGCCACCGCCACAGCAGCCGCCGGTTTTGGTCATGGATTCCCACATGGCTGCGAGGAATCCTTTCTTCTTCTTGTCTGTGTTTGCCGATGTTTCCATTGTTCCCACCTTTGAGAAATGTTGTTAGAATGTTGCCAGCAGATAGAGCCCCGCGCTGACTAGGAGGACGCCGGCGACGATCCGGATGACGGCTTCCACTTTCTGCGCCTTAATCGCCGCTTTGCCGAACGAAACGCCAAAGAGAATGGCGCCAAGCGGCAGACTGAACCCCACGCCAAACGCCGCCATGAGCACCATGCCCCAGAGGACCTGGCCCATCAATACGCTGGCGCCGATCACGATGAAGATGCCGGGATTGCACGGCAGTGATGATGCCGCCACGCCGCCACCCATCAGCAACCCGACGGCTACCGTGCCGAGCATTCCCTGGACAGCAGGACGTGACGCGTCTTTCCGAGAGAACTGCGGCAGTTTCACGGGCAGAAGTTTGAGAGCTGCAAGACCCAGAAGCACGGCAATAACGCCCGCAAAAAGCTTCCAGTATCTGCCAAGCAGCGCTTGCGCCGTCTGCCCCACAAACCCGGCGATCACACCGAGAATGATGAGCGCGACACTCGTGCCGATCATGAATGACAGCGCAGAGACACAGGCCGCGTGCCGGTTGCTGTCCTGGCGCGTGCCAGAGTAGGCAACCAGCATGCCCATGGCCGGCAAGGTGCAGCACGCGCTCGCCACGGCACTCACAAGGCCCAGCAGAAACGAGAGCGGCAACGCAACGGGGCTTGAGCTCGCCTCTTGTAGCGTCCTGGTGATTGTTGCAAGCATGTCAGGCCCCTAGTTGCAGCCGGCCGGGCCGCAGCCGGCGCTCGCCGGGCCGCAGCCGCCGCCGCTCGATGCAGCGATGAAGCCCTGCACCAGTTTCGTCTCGGTGATGTCACCGGACACCGGGGCCGCGCCGCGGCCCTTTACCATCGCCAGCACGCACGGCACTGGCACCTGCGCCGCAATGCTCTCATACTCAGGCGCAGTCTTCTTCAACGTGAAGATGCCGACGACGCTGCCTTGGGCGCCAATGGTTTTGGCAGCGGCTGTCATCTGCGCGACGGGTGCTTCGCCGTTCGCGTCTGGCAGAAACACAAACACCGCGTCGGTGCCGGCCGCCACCGTGTTCAACTCAGCCAGCGTTCCGATCTCCTTCACAGCGCTTGCGGCCGGTTTGGCGGCAATGGCGGCTGGAGGCGTGGCCGGAGTGTCCGCAACCGCGGGCGGTTGAGCTGCGGCAGGCGCGGCAAAGCCGGCTGCCGGTGCTTGAGGCGCTGCTTGATTGTTCTTGATGATCGCCCGTGCCACGAGCACCGTGGCGGCGACAAGTACTATGGCGCCGATAATCACACGCACGCGGCCTCCCCGGCCGCCACTCGTGCACGAGCACGCAGTGCCGCAGCCTGCATTCCGCGCGTTCGTGCCACTCGTCGTGTCTTTGCTGTCTGTGTTCATTGTTCCTCTTTTCTTGAGGGTAAGTTTCAGCCACAACACTTTTTGGTGCCAGGTGCCGCCGCTCCCGGGCAGCAACCAGCGGCAGATTCTGCCGGTGTACCAAATACGGTCTTGGAAAATTCGCGCATGGCGGACATGGCGCCCTGCTCAACCATGCGGCCGACCTCCATGGCTTCCCGGATTTCCGCTTCGGTCAGGCCCGCCTCCTTCGCCTTGACCGTGTGGTATGCGAGGCATGGCTGGCAATGCCCCGCAATCGAGGCGCCAACGGCAATCAATTCTTTCGTCTGTTTGTTCATTGTTGCTCCTGCTTCACATGCATTACCGGTAACACTTGCAGAGTGTATCGCGCGATGTGCGGGCAACTTTTTTCAGCGTTCGTGCGTCGGCACCTGCCTCGCGCGTGCCAGCGGCGGCGGCAATGAGCCAGGCAACTGCGTCCCGCGCGGCCGGGCTTGCGTCGCGGCCGGCCAGCGAGTAATAGACCCATTTGCCGCGTTTCTCTGCGGAAACCAGGCCGGCGTGGTGGAGGATCGACATGTGTTTCGAGACGGTTGACGGCGCAAGCTTGAGCAGGCCGAGCAACTGGCAGAGGCACAACTCACTAACACGCAGCGCCATGAGCAGGCGGACGCGGTTGGCATCCGCCAGCGCGTTGGTGATCAGAAGCACTGATTTCAGTGATGGTGTGCTGCGCATACCGGCCTCTTTCAGTTTTATACTTCGCCAAGTGTCGAAACATTATAGCATGGGCGCACCGTCTTTGTCAAGTTGGCGCGAGCATACCTGAATCCGGCGTCGGTCCGGGGGAGGAAACAGGACGCCCGGCGTTCACCGCAACTGCCCGTCCTCCATTTCGTATGTCCGGTCAAACACATCGAGCGCGCGGTGGTCGTGCGTCACCACGAGGGCGGCCGCACCGCGTTCATGGGCGACTTTCCGGAAGAGTTCCATGACCTGGCGGCCGCGCATGCTGTCGAGCGCGGCGGTCGGCTCGTCGGCCAGGATGAGGCCGGGGTGGTTGGCCAGCGCCCGGGCCACGGCAACGCGCTGCTGCTGGCCGCCCGAGAGCGCGTCAGGATAATGCGACGCACGGTCCGCCACGCCAAGATAGCCGAGCAACTCCATTGTCCGATGGCGGGCGGCTCGCGGCGACATGTCGTTGATCTCCATGGCGATCTGGACGTTCTCCGCCGCGGTGAGAAACGGGATGAGATTGGCCTTCTGAAAAACAAACCCGAGATGCCGGCGGCGGAACGCGCGCAGGTCAACCAGGGCGCGCTCCCCGTCCAGCACGGGCTGGCCAACAATGGCAACGCGCCCTGCCGTGGGCGGATTGACGAGGCCGATGGCGGTCAGCAAGGTTGATTTGCCGGCGCCGCTCGGGCCGAGAAGCGCGACGACTTCGCCGCGCGCAACGCGCAGCGTCACGTTCTTCATGGCGACGACTTCGGTATTGCCGGTGCCATAGACCTTTGTGAGACCGGAGGTCTCGACGGCAGGCATGTCAGCCAGTGCTTCGCTTGTCATGACAGCACCTTGTTTGGCTCCACTCGCATCGCTTTCCAGAGCCCCAGCAGGCTTGAAAGCACTGAGATGCCCACCACGATGCCTGCGAGCACGAGCAAATCCCGCTGCTCGATCACCACCTGGCGCGGAAAGCGGGGAAAGGCGAACGTGCCCAGCCAGTACGCCAGCGCGAACCCCAGCGCGCCCATGAGCAGAGCCTGCTGGAGTATCAGGCCGATGATCACACCATTGCGCGCGCCGATCAGCTTCAGCATGGCGATGTCGTGAATCTTGTCCAGCGTCAGCGTGTAGATGATCAGCGCCATGATGATCGTGGAGATGATGATGAGCAGAACGCGGAAAAGGCCGAGCTGGCGCCGCGCCTTGTCCACCATGCCGGCCAGCAGGAGCTTCAACTGCTGCTGCGTCGAGTAGACCGTGACGTCAGGCCATGCGGCACACGTGGCTGCAACAGCGGCGGCGTTCGCCCCTGGTGAGAGCGTCAGGAGCACCGCACTGACTCGCGGCGCGGCCAGGGCGGGAATACCCGCGCCGGGGCCGGCCGCGCGATCGAGCAGAAGCGGCTGCACCATGCCCAAGTCCCGCGCCTCGACGCGCGCGCGACGCGCCTGGCGTTCGAGCCGAACGGCTTCGCCCGGCTGGTCGAACTGGATGGCCATGGCATCGCTGACGGTAAAGAAACACGACCCGTCGCCGCCGGTTCCCACCATCCCTTTGGTCAGCCCCACCACGGCATAGACGTCCTTGCCGAGCTTGAGCTGCGCGCCGAGCGGCAGCCCGAGCGACCGGTCGGCAATCATCTCGCAGTGTGCCTGGCTGAGCGGGCGCCCGGCGATCAGGGGCAGCCAGTCGCCGTTGTCCTGCGGCCATGCGAGCCCCTGCACCACCATGCGCAGCGGCCTGCCGCGGTACTCACGCTGAATGGTATGCGAAACGAACCGGCGCGCGCTGGCCACGCCTGGCACGGCGCGGGCGCGGTCCTCGAGCGTGGCGGGCACGCGTGATAGCTCGGCGAACGGGCCGCGCGTGCCGCCCTGCACCAGCCAGAAATCGCCGCCGATCCGGTCCACCAGCAACGTGGCCTCGCGAATCAGCCCGCGGTAGATGCCGCCCATGCCCATCACGATCATCAGCAACAGCCCGATGCCAATGGTCGTCAGCGCAAACCGACCGAAGTTGTGGCGGATATCCCTGATGGCAAGGTTCATTGCACCCTGACGCGCTGTCCGTGCTTCAGCTCCTGCTTCGCCTCGCGGGGCGCGAGGACACGATCACCCGCCGACACTCCCCGGAGTATCTCGATCATTTGCTGCCCGCGCACACCGAGCGTGACTGCGCGCCACACGGCTTTGCCGCGCTCGTTGACAAACACGCCGGGCGTGGCGCCGCGCCATTGCAGGAACGGCAGGGGAACCACCAGCGCGGCAGGCTTGCGTGCCGTTTCAATGAAAACTTCGGCGCGCTGCCCCACGGTCCACTGCTTCGGCAACTGCCGCACCTGTACATCAACGATGAACTCGCGCGTCTCGCGGTCCGCCTCACGCCCAAGGCGGACGACCTCGCCAGGGTACGCACGCTCCGGCTCCGAGCGGAAGATGACGCGCGCGGTCTGGCCTGACGCAAGCCCGGCCATCGCGGTCTCATCCACCCATGCGGAAATCCAGAGCTGGTTCGTCGAGACAAGCTGCAGCAGCGAACCGCCCGGCACCACGATGCCTCCCGGGTCGCGGTCGCGCCGCACGATGAGCCCGTCGTACGGACTGACGAGGCGCGTGAAGGCGAGGCGTTCCCGCTGGTGGGCGACGTTTCTCTCGGCCATGACCGCCTGGCTCTGCGCCTCGATGATCGCTGCCTGCGCGCGCCTCAGGTCCGCCTCCGCAACGCTCAACTGCTCGCTTGCCTTGTCATACTCGGCCTGCGAACTCACCTTCGTGGCCAGCAGGTTCACAATGCGGTCGTAGTCGCTGCGCATCATCTTCTCGACGGCCTTGGCGCGCGCTTCATCCACGCGCACGCGGTCAACCGTGGCGCGGGCCGCGATGAGCGAGGCTTCCGCCACGCCCACCTGCTGCCGCAGCTCGCCGTCATCGAGCCGGGCCAGAAGCTGGCCGCCCGTGACCATGTCGCCCTGGTCCACGAGCACAGCGGCCAGGCGTTCCTGTATGCGCGGCGAGATGGTTGTCTTGGTGCGCGCTTCGAGGGTGCCGGTGCCAAGGACCTCGGCGGAGATGGGGCCGGCTGTCACGGCGCATTCCAGGGCTGGAGCGGGCGAGAACTCCATCTTGTACACGATCAGCGCGGCGCCGCAGGCGAGCACCAGCCATTTCACAGACCGGCGCAGCGCCGCGCGCACCCGTGCAAGACCAGCATTCATGTAGGTGCCTTGTATTCGTTATACTTCGTCAAGTAACGAAGCATTGTCGCATACCGCGAACGGCTTGTCAAATGTGTCTTGGGCTCCGCCCCGGCTGCCAGGCCGCCGCGGGGGCCGCGTCTCCGCCTACGGTGCCGTATAGATCAGCCACACGCCGCCAAGGATTACGAGCACGCCGCAGATGTACTTGAGGACCACCGCGCCTTTCGACCGCTCGTTCCAGTTCAGATAATGCTGGATCACTTCGGTGAACGTGCCGGCAAGGACGATCACGCCGCAGTGGCCCACGCCATAGAACAGCAGCAGCGCAACGCCGTACAGCACGTTCGTCGCCGCGAGCTTGAACGTGATCGCCAGCATCGGCGCCATGTACGCGAACGTGCACGGCCCGAGCGCGATGCCGAACACCAGGCCGAGGATGAACGCTGCCAGCGCGCCTTTGCGCTTCATGCCGACATTGCCAGGGCCGGACCATGGCATGGGAATCACCCCGAGCAGATGCAGGCCGACAACGAAGAAGATGACGGCGACGACATAGTTGCCGTACCGGCCCACGTCACCCATCATGCGGCCCGCCGCTGCCGTGATGGCGCCGATAAGCGCAATGGTGATGAGGATGCCCGAGCTGAACAGCAGGGCGATCCAGAACGCGCGCTTTGTCGAAATACGCCCCTGTTCGTCAATGAACCCGACGATGAGCGGGATGCTTGCCAGATGACACGGGCTGAGCACGATGCTCAACACACCCCACACAAAGGCGGCGGTGAGCGCAATGGCCGGCGTTCCCTCGACGGCATGGCTCAGAGTCGTGAAAAGGTTTTGCAGCATGGGTCTCTCCTTGGACGGCGTAGTCAGTCCGCCGTTTGGGGTAACGGCCTGTGTTCATTCTACTTGCACTCACCCAGTTTGCAGGCTTTGGCGATCTGCTCGGGCGACAGTTTCATCTTGTCGGCAAGGGCCTGCGCAATGCTGATCTGCCTGCCGGTGGCCGCCGGGCGCGCGTCAAGCCACTCCTCCAGGTTCTCCAAGCTGGCGAAGAAGCCCTGCTTGAAGCAGCCGGCCGACATCCACGTGCCATCCGCGGCTTTTTTCTGGCCAAACCATGCGACCGCTGTTGGCGGATCAAGCGAGGCGATCTGGCCGTCGAGCGTTTTGACGCGGATCGGTTCGCCGGTGAGGCCGTCTTTCGCGACTACCTCGATGTCCTGCTTCAACCGCGCGGCCACGCCCATCGAGCAATGGGTGCAGCAGCCGTAGCCATGCGTACTCCCGAAGACCACCGAGCACGCGTCTTCGGGATACACGGCGCGGTCGCAGAACGCGCAGCGCGCCGCCAGCTCTTTGGCGGCGAGCACGTCCCACGTCAGCAGATTGCCGGCGCCTGTCTGCTGCTCATTCGCGGCATCGTCTTTGCCGGCAAAAGCCTTGATCGTGGGCCTGCCGTCTGTGTCCATGCCATAGAGATACTGGGCCGACGCCGCGGGAATGAGCGCGCCGGTGGCCCAGTCAGTCACGCTCACTTTCGCCGTCTCAGCCGTGACGTCCGCATTGACAATGCTGGACAGGTAGATGAAGTAGCAGTGCGGGCTGCAGAGGATGCGCTGGTCGGCGGCGCCTTTTACCAGCGTCTTCGTCCGCGGGTCCACGTCCTCATCGCATATGAAGCATACAGTGTCGCGCGGTCGTGTGTCGGCGGCAACCGGCTCTTCGCGCACAATGCCGGGCGGCTGGCTGGAGCCGGCCTGGACGCCGAATTCCTTCCATTTGCCCAGGATGTCCTCCTTGCCGAAGAAGCCTTCGTGGCGGAACAGCTCCTTGCCGGCGGCATCGTAGAAAATCTGCGTCGGAATCAGCTTGATGCCGTATTCCTTGCCCGCATCGGGATTTTCCCACACGTCGATGAACTGCACGTCGAACGTGCCTGCGTACTCCTTCTTCAAATCCTCGAGGATCGGCGCCATCATTTTGCACGGGATGCATTTGCCCGCGCCAAGATCAACGAGGCGCGGCAGGCCGGGCTGCAGCCCTCCTGGCGCCTCGGGCGATGGCGCTGCGGGCGCAGCGGCGCTGGGGCGCGCAGCTTCCTGCTCCGCCGCGGGCAGGGCTGGTTTCTGCTGCCGTGCGTGCTTGAGAACCAAGAGACCGCCAACGGCGGCTGCCAGCACTACAACGATAAGGACTTTGCTGATGGGTTTCATAATCGTTTCCTGTTGTTGAAGTCAACGTGTCACACGTTTCGCGGCATGGTCTGCCACTTTGTGAACCGCTTCAAATGTTACCGGTGACCGGCCTTTTTCGAGGCCAATATCTGACAGGCGAAGATGCTTGAACCCGCTGAACCCAGCCTGTTCAAGCGTCTTCTTCGCGCAGTCGACCGGACAGCCATCGATCGCCAGGACAGCGGCGGCGGCTTTGGTGGTCTCGATGATTCCCGGCACGCGGCCGCCGATGCCGGCAAGACAGTACATTCTGCCCACGCCGTCCTTTGTCAGTTTCCGCGCCGCCTGGTCCGCGAGGCATCCCACATCAGATCCGCCCGAGCACGGGAAGATCAGTGTGGGTGCTTCGCCGCACATGCATGCAGTCTTCTCATTCATGGCTCAGTCCTCATTCCATTATCCCATCATTCCACTATTCCACCATTCCATTTACCTTCACGCCAGCAGCTTCTTTATGTCGTCAACACTCATCACCTTGCCGGCGCTTTTCACGGTGCCGTCAACTGCCAGAGCCGGGGTGATCATGACGCCGAATTTGATGATGTCCTGGATGGCTGTGACCTTGACGAGTTCATACTCGATGCCGAGCGCCTTGGCGGCTTCTTCGGCGTTCTGCGCCAGGGCTTTGCATTTCGGGCAGCCGGTGCCCAGGATCTGCAGTTTTTTCATCGGGTCTCCTTACGGTTTGATTTTCTCGAACATGGCTGACAGTGTCGTGCGGTAGGCCTCGGCCATCTGGGCTTCCATTGCCGCGAAAGGCTTGACGGGGATGAGGTCAAGGATGTCATCCTCGCTCAATGCCTCGTCGGCGAACACTGCGCCGGCGCCCTGGGCCATGCGGGCCACGGCGTCGCGCGCCTCGTGCGCACTCATGCCGGTCGCTCGGCCCACCGCAGCCAGTTGGGCCATCTGGTACCAGAAAAACGTCAGGCTCATCGCGGTGACGACGGCGTAGCATTCGAGCTTCTCTTCGGGCACGACAGGGCATGCGCCCAGCGGTGCAAGCAGCGTGGCCAGCGCATCACGGTCCGCAGCGCCCAGCGCAGCCGCAAAGGCCAGCGGGTTGCACCCCGCGCCGGCGACCGACGCCGCGTTCGGGATCATGCGTGCAATGCGCGCGAACCCGCCGAGCATGCCGGACAGCGCGGCGATGGTGAACGTGGACGCGAGCGACAGGACGATGGCGTCAGGCTTGATCGCCGGGGCGAGCGGCCCGAGCGCTGCCTTGAGCACCGGCGGATGCACCGCCACAATCACCACGTCCTGTGCCGCGGGCTTGAGGTTGTCCGCGCCGGCCGTTTCAATCGACGGGAACTGCTGCTTGAGCCGCGACAGCACCTGTTCATCCGCGTCGCTTACCACAACGCGCACCGGCATCGCGTTCGCCTTCGCCCACGCGGCAAGCATGATGCGCACGATGCGGCCGCCGCCAACGAATCCGATGGTTTTCATGTCGGTCTCCTGGATGGGTGGATGAATGGATGAATGGATGAATG
>JAAYZF010000146.1 GCA_012514975.1 bacterium | reverse complement strand
GCATTGGGGGATTCATGGTCGATAGTTGATAGTCGATAGTCGATAGTTGGAAGTTGGAAGTTGGGAGTTGGGAGTTGGGAGTTCAAATCGTAATCGTACTCGTGCTCGTGCTCGTCGTCGTCGGTAGTTGGAACTTGGGCCCATCCCCCAGTGCGGCATTTGGGGGATGCCAGACTACGGGCACCAAGCCGCCACGTGTTCGGAGTGGTCGCTCCTGCGAGGCGCGAACGACAGCGGCCTCCCGCGCCGCACGCCGGTACCACAAATTCCCTGCCGCCGTTCAGCAGGGAATTTGGTTGACACCCGCGGTGCCAAATACTACAATCTAGAAGCCATGAAACTGAACGGTGTCATAAGCAGAAAGCTGTCCGTCATTGCGCGCGAGGTGGAGGCGTTGCGCGCGTTGCGTGGCGTCACGACCGCACGGTTGAAGCGCGAGCATTTTCTTAAGCGCGGCATCGAGCGTTCGCTGCAGGTCTGCATCGAGGCGATGATAGACATCGCGAACCGCATCATTGCATTGGCGAAGCACGCGCCGGCAACGAGCGGGGCCGAGTCGCTCGATGCACTCGAGCGGCTCGGGGCGATCAGGAAGGCGGTATCGTATGCCGACATGGTGAAATTCCGCAATCTGGTGGTCCACCGCTATGAGGCGATCGATGATGCGGTGCTGGTGTCGATCGTACGGCGGCACCTGGGTGATTTCGAGAAGTTTGCCGCTGAGATCGAGCGCTATGCAGACGCTTGACATCAAAGCCCTTTCGGACTATTTCCGCGGTCGCGAAGACGTGGCCGCGGCATACCTTTTTGGCTCTGCAAAGGGCGGACGGGTGCGGGAGGGAGGCGATGTCGATGTGGCGGTGCTCTACCGCGCGAAGCCGCGACCGGCGCAGGTGATGCGCACGGTGGCGGATATTGTTGACGTGACCGGTGTTGAGTGTGTTGACGTGGTGACGCTTAACACGGCGGAACCGATTCTCGCGGTTGAGGCGTTGCGCGGGCGGCTGCTGTGCCGCAACGATGCGGAGGCGGCGGCAGCGCAGTTTTCGCTTGCCTGCCGCGAGTACGAAGATGTCATGGCGCAGATCGAGCGGCAACGGCAGTGGGCACGGGAATTGCGGACGGCAAGAGGCCTCAAGCGTTCACCCAGACGCCTCAAACAGCCTCGCACAATGGCTCCCAGGAGACCTTCGTGATCTCGATCATCATCCCCATCTTCAACGAGGCGGAGAACCTGCCCCTGCTGCGCGAGCGGCTGACGGCCGCGAGCCCTGCATGGCGCGATGACTATGAGATCGTTCTCGTCGATGATGGTTCGACCGATGAATCGTCGCGGCTGATGCGCGCGATGGCGGAAGAGGACGCGCATTTCACCATAGTGACGCTCTCGCGCAACTTCGGGCATCAGGCGGCGGTATCGGCTGGGTTGCAGTGCGCCAAAGGCGATGCCGTCGTCATCATGGATGGCGATCTGCAGGACCCGCCCGAGGAATTGCACCGGTTTCTCGACAAATGGCGCGAGGGGTATCATGTTGTGTATGCCATCAGGCGGAACCGGAAGGAGAACGTGCTCAAACGCGCCGCCTACGCATCTTTCTACCGCATTCTGCAGGCGATCAGCGACATACACATTCCGCTCGACTCGGGCGATTTCTGCGTGATGGACCGGCGGGTGGTGAACGTGGTGAACAACGAGCTGCCCGAGCAGATCAGGTTTGTGCGCGGTCTGCGCGCGTACGCGGGGTTCAGGCAAATCGGCGTGGCGTACGACCGTGCGGGGCGCGCGGCGGGCGAGTCGAAGTACACGTTTCGGAAGCTGATGAAGCTGGCGCTGGACGGCATTTTCGGTTTTTCGACCTTTCCATTGCGGATCGCGACGTATCTTGGCTTTTTCATTTCGCTTACGTCGTTTGCAGTGGCGGCTGTGTACCTGTTCGCGCGGTTCTTCGACATCAAAATCCTGGGGAGGACGCCGGGCGACGTGGGCGGGTTCGCCACGCTGGCCGTGGGCATGTTTTTTCTTGGCGGCATTACGCTGACGGTTCTGGGAGTGATCGGAGAATATGTTGGCCGGATTTATCTCGAGGTGAAACGGCGGCCACAGTACATTGTTGACAGCGTCTATGCAAAACCTGTCGCGGGGAAGGCGCACCAGGTTTTGTGACACGGGCGCAATGTGAAGGGACATCACTGTCCCGATCACTCGGCGCGATGCCCGTCTCAGTTAAAGAAACAGGGGACACTGGCAGTTATGGACACGAACAGGGACAGGCGTGGAGCCTTTGCCGCGCATCTGCGGCTGGCTGCATGGTATGCAGCGCTTGCCGTGGCAGTACTGGTGTTTGCCTGGCCGGTGCTGATACAGCCGCGGTTCGGCATTCTTGACTGCCCGGTGACGTACGACGCGTGCCAGCGCTTCGACTGGTCGCGGCCGTGGAAGCTGGTTGATGTACTCGGGTTTGGCAACCAGGCGCGGCCGTTCCAGTTCCTGATGTTCATCCCCGCATATTTCACGACAAGCGCCGCGTTGCATGCCTGGTTTGAGAACGGATTCATCCTGTGGCTGACGCTTGCATGCGCATTCACAATCCTGCGCAAGGTGACCGGGCGGGCGTGGCTGGCGTTCATCGGCGTGATCTTGTGTTTTGGGCGCCTGCCATTCACGGAGAATTTCTATACGCTGACGTTGTGCGACGTGTACATGCTGTGCGGGGCGATGCTGGTGCTGATGGTGCTGCAGCGGATGCTTGAAGGCCGCGCGTTCAGCCGGTGGACGCGATGGCTATGGCTGACCGGCGGCGCGTTCGGCGCGTTGTATGCGACGGGGGTGAAGGAAACCGCGGGCGCGTTCTTCATGTCGTACTGCGTGACGCTGGGCGTTCTGTCGTGGGGCTATGGGATGCCGATGCGCACGGTGCTGCGCAGGACGTGGTGGTTGTCGCTGTGGGTGGTGATCGGCACGGCGGTGCTGGTGGCGAAGTTCCTTTCGCTTGACACGCTGTACACGGCGGGAGGGGCGGCGGGATACACGCTTGCGCCGGCGGCGCTGCTGGGCAATGCGCAGCGGTTCGCGGCGTATTTTCTCGATACGGCATCCTACGTCATTCCGGCGGTGTTCCTGCTGCTTGCGGGTGTGAATGTGCTGGTGGTGATAACGCTTGACGAGAGCGTGCGCGCGGTGTTGCGGCGGAAGATTGCCTGGGCGGCGGTGCTCTTCGTAGTCGCCCTGTGTGCGGCGGGGATACTGCTGCCATGGCAGACGTTCTACACGCGGTATCTGCTGATAACGTCGGCGGGGCTGCTGCTCGGCACGGTGCTCTGCGCGGACATCGGCATCACGTTGCTGCGGCTGCGGCTGTCCGTGGTGGCGCACACGCTGCTGATCGATGTGGCGGCTCTTGCGGGCATACTCGTGCTGGCGCATTTCGCCTACGGCATCATGGTGGGCCCGCTGTCTGAAGGACGCGTGCGCCATCAGGCCGACGTAGCGTATGACGACATGTTCAGGTACATCGCGGCAAACGCGCCAAGCAACGGGACCGTGTACTACATGATGGACAATGATGTGCTGGAACCGATGAGCAACACGACCTACGCGCTTCGCGCGTTCTACGGGCGCCCTGACATCCAGTGCGTCTTCCCAAGCATGCCAGACGACTACACCGAGCCGGGCCTCGTTGCAGTTTCCGAAATCCGCGGGATGCGGTTCAACTACACGCGCATGCCAGTGCATCACGCGTCGATCGTCCAGTTCCACGAATGGTTCAGGAACAGCCGGAACATTGCACACAAGCAGGCGTGGGTGTATGAAACGCCCGTGTGGTTCTGCCATGAGGCCTACAACGTGCCGCAGTACACGTCATCGTTTGGCTTTCCCGATTTCTGGCATTTGAAGCGCGGCATGTACGTATTTGGCTGGCACGTATATGAGTACAAGGGCGGAGGGCATCAGCCCGCGACGAAGCCCTCGGCGAAGCCCGCGACGGTCATCGCCCGCCAACAGCCTGCGCAAGAAACGCCGCCGTCACCACCGCCACCGCCGCCGCCCGCGACGCCACCGCCGCCGCCCGCGCCTGCGGCAACCAACCTGCTGCGCAACGGGCGGTTTGCGCAGAGGACCGCCGGATGGACATACTGGAGCCAGACGAAGCAGTTCACCAACGCCGTCACCACGGTCGCGTATCCCGGCCGTGTGGCCACGACGGCCCTGCGGCTCGAGAACCCCGGCGGCGCGCTCATCGGCATGCAGCAGCTCGTCAACGTGCGCTCGGGCCAGGTGTACCGGCTGGGCGCGCGTGTGCGCTCGACGGTGACGACGGACAGCAAGATGCCGTTCGGCGCCCGCGTGGCGGTCTATGCGCCCGGCCAGCCGGAATACGCGGTGGTCTGGTTCAGCCAGGCGACGAACTGGTGGCGGCAGGAGGTCGCCTTCACCAATGCCTACACGGGCACGGCGACCGTGTATGCTCATCTGGGCTACGGCAAGACGGCGACGACCGGCGAATTCACCGACGTGCGGCTCGAGCCGGCAAGGTAGGAGGGACATCCCTGTCCCGATCAAATCTGTTGCCGCGACGCGCAACAGATTTGTGACAGGTGGGACGGCTTGGGGCCGTGAAGGGGCAGGACATCCTGGGTTCAATCCCGGGAAGCGTCAACGCAGGGCATGTAGAGACACGTACGGAGGATCACATGGCGCGCAACGAACGCAAGACATTCGAAGGCAAGCGCGTACTCGTCACCGGCGGCCTCGGGTTCATCGGGTCGAACCTCGCGCATGCGCTTGTCGCACGCGGCGCGCGTGTGACGCTGCTTGACAGCCTGATCCCCGAGTACGGCGGGAATCAATTCAACATCGCCGGCATCGAGGACAAGGTGACGGTGAACATCGCCGACGTGCGCGACGCATCGTCGATGGCCTGGCTGGTGCAGGGGCAGGACTGCATTTTCAATCTCGCGGGCCAAACGAGCCATATCGACTCGATGCGCGACCCGCTCACTGACCTGCAGATCAACTGCGTGGCCCAGTTGTCGATCCTCGAGGCATGCCGGAAGAACAATCCGCACGTGAAGATCGTCTATGCAAGCACGCGGCAGATTTACGGCAAGTCCCAGTACCTTCCCGTGGATGAGAAGCACCTGCTCCAGCCGACCGACGTGAACGGGATCAACAAGATGGCCGGCGAATGGTATCACATTCTCTACAACAATGTGTACGGCATCCGCACGGTTTCGCTGCGGCTGACGAACACGTACGGCCCGCGCATGCGCGTGAAGGATGCGCGGCAGACCTTCCTCGGCATCTGGATCAAACGGCTGGTCGACGGCGAACAGATCGACGTGTTCGGCGACGGCACGCAGTTGCGCGATTTCAACCATGTGGACGACGTGGTGGCCGCGCTGCTGCTCGCCGCTGAACGCGACGAGGCGAACGGCTGCATCTACAACCTTGGCAGCGACGAGGTCATCAGCCTGCTCGATCTCGCGCGCCTGCTCGTCGAGGTGAACGGCGCGGGAAGCTATCGCGTCATCCCGTTCCCGGATGACCGGAAAAAGATCGACATCGGCGACTACTACAGCGATTTCACCCGCATACGCGACGCGCTCGGCTGGGCGCCGCGCGTCGCGCTGCGGGAAGGATTGGAGCAGACGATCAAGTTCTACAGGAAGCACAGGGACAAGTACTGGGAATGAATTCCCTGCCGCACGGCAGGCAGGGGATTCAGGATCAGGGCCAGCAGCAGTATTGAATGTGGGAGTCACAGTTGAATGTGGGAGTCACAGTCCTCTGTGACGACTCCGGCAGTGGGGATCGCCGCAAGGCGGGACTTGCAGCACTGCCTCACACACGATGAACCATGAATCACGAGCTATGAACGCCGTACCGTCCTTCGACATGAAGCGGCAGCACGAGGCGATACGTGCCGAGCTGGATGAAGCGCTTCGCCGCGTGGTGGACAGCGGGTGGTACATCCTCGGCCCGGAGGTCGAGGCGTTCGAGCGCGAGTTCGCCGCGTACGTCGGCACGGCACACTGTATCGGCGTGGCATCGGGCACGGACGCGCTGACGCTGGCGGTGCGTGCGGCGGGCGTGGGCGCGGGCGACGAAGTGATCACGGTGTCACACACGGCCGTGGCAACGGTTGCCGCGATTGAGATGGCCGGTGCGACGCCGGTGCTGGTCGATATTGACGACCGGTCGTACACGATTGACGCCGCGCAGGTCGAACGCGCGATCACTCCGCGCACCAGGGCGATCATTCCCGTTCACCTCTACGGCCAGGCGGCTGACATGGATGCGCTCATGGCCGTGGCAAAGGCACACGGGCTGACCGTGATCGAGGACTGCGCGCAGGCGCACGGCGCGCGGTACAAGGGGCGCATGGCCGGCACGTTCGGCGCGCTTGCCACGTTCAGTTTCTACCCGACGAAGAACCTGGGCGCGCTGGGCGATGGGGGCGCGGTGGTGACGAACGACGCGGGCCTCGCGGAGCGGGTGCGCCTTTTGCGGCAGTACGGCTGGAGGGAGCGGTACGTCAGCGCCATCAGCGGGATGAACTCGAGGCTGGATGAGATGCAGGCGGCGGTGCTGCGGGTGAAGCTGCGGCATCTTGACGAATGGAACGCCGCGCGGCGGAGGATTGCCGCGGTCTACACGGCGGCATTGGAGAATGTCGTGCCGCCGGCGGAATGCGCGGGCCGCACGCACGTCTATCATCTGTACGTCATCCGCTCGGCGCGGCGCGACGCACTGATGGCGTCGTTGAAATCGCGCGGCATTGGCACGGCGATCCACTATCCCCTGCCGGTGCATCTCCAACCGGCGTACAAGGCCATCGCGCCGCCCACGGGCCTGCCGGTAACCGAGCGGATCGGCAGGGAAATCCTGTCGCTGCCGATGTATCCGGAGCTGCGCGGCGATGAGGTGGATGCCGTAGCGGCGGCGGTGCGTCATGCAATAGTGGAATGATGGAATAGTGGAGTGATGGAACAGTTGAATGTGGGAGTCACAGTCCTCTGTGACGATGTTCTTGGCGGATAAATCGCTTGCTGGACGGCGGGTAAGCAATTTAGGATAGCGGCTCGATGGAGAGTATCCTGAATCTGTTGTGCGCCGAGACGGAGCACAACGGATTCAGATGGAGAGTATCCTGAATCTGTTGTGCGCCGAGACGGAGCACAACGGATTCAGATGGAGAGTATCTTGAATCTGTTGTGCGCCGGGACGGAGCACAACAGATTCCGAGGAGGAGCACAACCATGGCAGACACGGCTGTTTCCATCGTCATACCCGTGTACAACAGCGAGAAGACGATCGGCCCGCTGGTCCGCGATCTAGCGGCGACGCTCGGGCCGTTGTACCGGCTGGAGATCGTGCTGGTGAACGACGGGTCGCGCGACGGGTCGGACCGTGCGTGCATCGAGGCGTACCGTGCGCATCCTGACATCGTGCGCTACTACTCGCTGGCAAAGAACGTGGGCGAGCACAACGCCGTGATGGCCGGACTGAACCATGCGCACGGCCGGTTCGTGGTCATCATGGACGATGATTTCCAGAACCCGGTGAGCGAGGTGGTGAAGCTGGTCGATTACGCGGCGGCAAACGACGTGGACGTGGTGTACACGTACTACGACAGGAAGCGGCATGCGTGGTGGCGGAACCTTGGCAGCCGGTTCAACGACAAGGTGGCGAACATCATGCTGGGCAAGCCGGGCGACCTGTACCTGTCGAGTTTCAAGCTGCTCGATGCGTTCCTGGTGAAGGAGATCATCAAGTACGACCTGCCTTTTCCGTACATCGACGGCTTGATCCTGCGGACGACCGACCGGATCGGGCGGGTGAAAGTCGAGCATCACGAGCGGCAGGAGGGGCGCTCGGGGTACACGCTGCACAAGCTGGTGCACCTGTGGATGAACATGTTCACCAATTTCTCGATCCTGCCGCTGCGCGCGGCAATGGGCTTCGGGTTTCTCTTTTCCGCCATCGGGCTCGTCGTGGGCGTGCAGACGGTGATCGAGAAGATGACGAACCCTGACCTGCCGGTGGGCTGGGCGATGGTCGTGGTGCTGCTCGCCGTCTTCTCGGGGGTGCAACTGGTGGCGATCGGGATGATCGGCGAGTACCTTGGCCGGATGTTCCTGTCGCAGAACAAGAAGCCGCAGTACACGGTGCGCGCGGCGTACGAGGACCGCCTGGGCGATGAACAGGACTGAATACGCCTCGATCTTCGCGCTCGAGGAGACGCACTGGTGGTACCGCGGCCTGCGCGACCTGGTCGAGGCACAGGTGCGGCGGCTGGGCCGGAGCGACCTGCGCATGCTCGATGCGGGCTGCGGCACGGGCGGCATGATGGCCCGGCTGGCGAAGTATGGCGCGGTCGACGGGATAGACTATGCGGACGAAGCGGTTGCCTTCTGCCGCGAGCGCGGGCTCGAGGGGGCGCGGCAGGGCGATTTGAACGACTGCGCGCTGCCGCGTGAGACCTACGACGTGATCGTCAGCCTCGATGTGCTGTACCACAGGGCCATCAACGACGACGGCGCCGTGCTTGCCCGCCTGGCGTCGGCGCTCAAGCCCGGCGGGACGATGATACTGAATCTTGCGGCGTTCGAGTGCCTGCGCCGCGGCCACGACATCGCCGTGGAAACGAAGCGGCGGTACCGGGCGGGCGAGGTGCGGCGGATGGTTGCGGCCGCGGGGCTCGAAGCGCGGGTGGTGACGTACCGTCTGCCGCTGTTGTTCCCCGCGGCGTATGCCGCGAAGATGATCGGGAGAGCGCGCGGCCGCGCGGCCATGGCCGCGTCAGACCTGCGCATGCCGCCGCGGCCCGTCAACCGCCTGCTGCGTGCGCTGGCCGGCGCCGAGAACGCGCTCATCTGCCGCGGCGTGGCGTTGCCGTTCGGCACGTCGGTATTCACCGTGGCGTACAAACCATCGCAATGAACATGGAACGTCTGCTCAAGAAGGCAACCGGGCTCGCCGCACGCAATGCGCGCCTGTTCGACGCGCTGCGCTGGGTGCTCGAGGGAGGGTACCGCGGTGAATTGCGCGTCATACGCGACGAGGTGCGGCCGCATGGCGGGCGCGTGCTCGATGTCGGCTGCGGGACGGGCATCTTCGCCGCGTGCTTCCCGCCCGGGCAGTACACGGGCATTGACGTAAGCGAAGGATACATCGAGGCGGCGCGGCGCAAGCATCCCGGCCACACGTTTGCATGCCATGATGCCTGCGCAATGCCGTTCGCGCAAGGCTCGTTCGACGTGTGCATCGTGTCAGGCGTGCTCCATCATCTGGACGACGAGACGGCCGTGCGCCTGTTGCGCGAGCTCGCGCGGGTGCTGAAGAACGACGGCTCGTGCATCATCTGGGAGGATGTGCCGGCGCGAAGCAGATGGAATGTGATCGGGGCATTCGCCCACCGGTTTGACGAAGGCAGCCACATCAGGCTGGCCGAGGCGTACCGGCGGCTGGCATCGGCGGCATTCAGCGTTGCGCGTGCGTATCCGATGCGCAGCGGGTTCATGGACTACGAAGTGCTCGTCTGCCACCAGGCAGGCAGGAACTCGGGGGAGGCATAGAGTGCAGCGCGGGCTGTGAAGCCCGGCGCGATTCAGCGGAACGCGCGGGTGCCCGGGGTCACGGGTTTCCGCTAACAGGCAGTACGGAGGACCATGAAGGCGCTATCACACGTCTGGCTGGAGCTGGTGATCCTGGCGGGGGCGGCATTGGTGATTGGCGCCGTGCAGATGCGCCGCCGCATGCAGTCGCGCCGGCGGCACAGGGCGGCGCACGGCGTGGCGGAACCGTCCGCGCAGGCAGCGTCACACGCGCGGCGGCGCGTGATGGCGTGTGTGCTTCTGGCGCTGCTGTCGCTCGCGGCGGTTGCGCCCGTGCTGCTCGACGGGCGGATGTCGATCCACGATTGCGCGAACGTCTACCGCTCGTTCCCGTCGATCAACTGGCTGCAGCCGTCGACGTTCCTGAACATTGACAATGATCCGCACAGCGCGCGGCCGGGCGAAGTGTTCGTCTATCTGCCCGCGCTGTTCGGCACGAGCGCGCTGGCGCACTACTGGTACCAGAGCGGCCTCGTGCTCGTGGCGACGGTGGCGCTGCTGTGTCTGCTTCTGTGCCGGATGACGGGCCGCGTATGGCTGCCGTTCATCGGCGCGGCAGCGTTGCTGTTGTCGGCGCCGTTCACCGAGAATTACTACACGATCGGGAAGTGCGAGCCGTTCATGCTCGCCGGCGCGGTGGGCGTCGTGTACGTGCTGCACCGGCTGCTGACGATGGAGGCCGCGGCGGGCTGGGCGCTGCTGTGGCTGGCGCCCCTCGGGGTGCTGTCGGCGCTGATGGCGACGACGGTCAAGGAGACGGCCGGCGCGTTCTTCGTGGCGTACGCGGCAGGCTGGCCGCTGGCCATCTGGGCAGCGGACGTGAAATGGCGCGTCGCGCTTCGGCGGACGTGGTGGCTGTCGCTCGCCGTCACAGCCGGGTTCAGCGTGCTGGTGTGGCAGTTTCTTCACCTGCCCGAGTACTATGACCAGGGCGGCGCGGCAACCTACTCGCTGATGCCTCTCAGCCTCCTGTCCGGAATGCGGCGCGTGGGCGGGTATTACCTTGCGACGACGGCATACGTGGCGCCGGCGCTGCTTGCGGCAGTAGTGGTGGCGATCCGCGTCATCCGCGACTACCGGCTCAGCGCCTATCGTTCGCGGATAGGATGGACCGCGTACATGGGAGTGATGTTCGCCGGGTTTGCCGGCGTGTACGTGCCATGGTCGGATATCCAGGCGCGGTACATGCTGCCGGGCACGGCGGCGGCGATCGCGTTCACGGTGCTGTGCATCGATCTCGGGGTCAGCGCGACGAAGCGGCGTGGCGGCCGGCGGTTCCGCGCGGTGGTATGGGGATGCAGCGCCGCTGCGCTGCTCCTGCTGGCGGCGCAGAGCGCGTTCACGCTTCTCGTCGGCCCGCTGTCCGAGGGCATGGCGCGTCAGCGGCTCGACCAGGCGTACGACGAGATGTTCCGGTATGTCGCCGCGCACACGCCGCCGGGCGGGACGGCGTACTTCATGTATGACGTCACGCACGGCGAATCGCGCTACAACACCGGATTCGGCATGCCGCTGTTCTGCGGCCGGCCTGACGTGACGTGCATCTTTCCGTCGAACGCGTGCATGGTGACGACGCCGGGGCTCATCGCCGTTGCCGACAGCTCGACGCCCTACAACCCGAACCGCATGCCGTTGCATGCGTCCGCCCGCGAGACCTTCCTCAGCGGCATTGCCAGCACAATGCGCCTGTCCGAGGTGAAGAGCATTGTCTACGAGACACGCGTATGGTATACTGATGCGCTCGCGTACCGCGGATTCCAGCACGCGGCCGTGTGGGGTGTTCCCGCGTTCTGGAAGCTCACACGCGGCGCCTACCGCTTCGGCTGGAGTGTGTATGCGTACTCGCCGGAGGGCGAGGCGCCCGACTTGGTGGAGAACGGGATGTTCAGGGAGCGCCTGCGCCACTGGAGCCACTGGGGAGCGGCAACCGACAACCCCGCCATGGTGGAGGTGACCAACGGTGCGCTGCGGGTAACGGACCCGTCGGGGAAGCTTTCCGGCGTGAAACAGCACCTTGCCGTCGCGGCCGTTTCCGGCGCCGTATACAGGCTGAGCGCATCGGCACGCTCGGTCGGCAGGCCCGATGGGACGAGGATGATGGGCGGCCGCGTGGCGTTCCACCTGCCTCCGCAGCCGGAAGCCGAGATCGCGTGGATTTCCCAGCGTGACGTCTGGGTCAACAAGTCCATCGTGTTCACCAACACCGTGAATGGCCAGGGAATGGTCATCGTGCACATGGGATATGGCAACGCGCCGGGCACGGTCGAGTTCACCAACGTGAAGCTTGAGCTGCTTCAGCGAGGATGCGCATGGAAACGGCAATGACTGAAGGCGCAGGGCGGAACACGCAGGGCGACAAGGCGGCGACGATCGTGCTCGCGGCGGCGCAGGCATGCGTGCTGGTGCTGGCGGGGCTGGCCTTGCTGTCCGGCTGGCGTTACTGGTACGTGCCGCACGCGCTGATGCAGCGCACGCCGCTTGCCGGCGCGCCGGTGAAGGGGGCGCCGCACATCCAGACGCCGCCCGGCGCGCGGACGCCGTCCGGGGTGGTGATTGTGCAGCACGCGGCAGCAGCGGCCCCGGCGCCGCGGACGCCGGTCGCGCCGGTCGTTCTGCTGCCGAACCTGCTGAAGAACGGCACGTTCGCCGAGGGGTTGGCGTCGTGGTACTGCTGGCAGGGGGCGAAGGAGGCGACGAACGCCGTGAAAGCGGTTGTGGCGCTGGGAAGGCCGGCACTCCGCATCGAGAACCCGGAGGCGAAGTTGATCGGCATGCAGCAGCTCGTGACCGTCGAGTCGGGCGTAGTGTACCGCTTGAGCGGCGCGGCGCGCTCGGTGGCCACGACTGATTCGTCAGTCCTCTTCGGCGGGCGCCTCGCGTTCTACCTGCCGCCGCAGCCGGAGCGGGAGGTCGTGTGGATGAGCGAGGCGACGAACTGGTGGGAGAAGGCCGTTGTCTTCACGAACGAGGTGACGGGCGTGGCGACGGTGTTTGTGCACATGGGATATGGCGGGGCGCGCAGCACGGGGGAATTCACGAACATCCGGCTCGAATGTCAGTTTTCCGCTGCTTCAGCGGAAAACTGAGGACAACTGCCGGGCATATGGAAACTGAGCACTGAGGAAAAACGGAAAGGCGGAAGATCATGCACGCGAAACAACTGGT
>JAAYZF010000145.1 GCA_012514975.1 bacterium | reverse complement strand
TCGGTCGAGTTCGGCTTGGAAGAACTCGAAGGAAGACGCTGATGGTGTATGGTCGTTTCGTTCCATGGAATCACTGATAGTCACGCGCTGTACGAGCCGGCCAGCCGGCAAGAATTGTCTGCGATTCCACGTGGTTTCGTTAGACGGTTCAGAGACTCGTGAATTGTAGCAAAGAGGCGAAAGGAATGTCAATGTCAGTCAAGAGCACAACAGTAGTGAGCGATCCACCCAGGTGACCCTGATAGGGCATGTGATTGCTCTTCAGGCCGCAGCCAGGGCTGCGCGCGGAACGCCGTTCCGCGTCTACGCTCACTCGGGACCACAGGCAGAAGACCAAGGGCGTTCGGCGCGCAGTGTGTTTTCCAATCAGCTCAATCCGTGCAATCCGTAGTTCGGTCCTTCCCTGAGGGGCGTGACCCATCGCGGTTCAGTGATAACGGCGCATGGGTGCCAGGGCCAGCGTGCACATCATCATCAGCGCGCACGCCGGCTCGGGCGAGACGTGCAGCGTGCCGGCCGTATAGAGGTTGTTGGTTACCCAGAACAGGCCGGTGCCGAGCGCCGGCAGGTTTACCGTGCCGAACATGCCGGTCGTCCCGCCCACCCAGTCGAACAGGTCGAACGTATCGCCGCTGACCGGGGCGAACCCGTCGAGTGTCACGTCGAGTGTGCCGGCAAGGGTGCTCAGGCCCGTGACAACCAAGTGGTCGTACTGCGAACTGAGCCGGCCGGTTATCTCCATATCGATTTCGCCGCCGCTTCCATTCTTGAGGGTTCCGTCGATGGTCAGCGTACCGACGCTTGTGCCGGGGCTGACATGGCCGTAGTGATTCTCGACCTTGGCGTGCATGGTGCCGCCATGGCCCATGAGCACGCTGCTGTAGCCGATTGTCACGCCGTCACCCGCCGAGACACAGCCTCCGTCAGCGACCACAACGATTCCGGTGGCATGGGTGTAGTACGTGCCGCCGATGACAATGCTGTCAGCAGCAATCCATTTCGAGTCGGAGCCGGTGACGATCACTTTGCCGCAACTTGCGTCGTAGCTGCCGAGCTCGCTGTAGCCGCTGCTGTGCATCATGGCGCCGTTCGACACAACAGCCTGGCCGAGGCCGTAGCGGCCGACGAGGAATTCGAGGCCGATGACTTCGTACCCGCCGCCGTTGAAGTAGCTGCCGTTGCCGCTGACGAGCACGCTGCCGTTGCCGTGCGGGAATTCGCCCAGCTTGCCGCAGTCCCAGATCGTTGTCGCGCCGTCAAGCACCTGAAGCGTGCCGATGCCTTCATAGCCCAGCCACACGTCGTCGGTGACGTGCCATTTAGAGCCGTGGCCCGTTACGATCACGTCGCCGCGCGAGCCCTGGTTGTACCCGGCGCGGGTATGGTCCGCGAACGACGATGTCGCACCGTTTGACAGCACGAGGTGCGCCGCCCCCGAGTAGCCGAGGCAGATCGTCTGCGGATTTCCGCCGGCCGAAAGGGTGAACGAGGAGCCGGGATCGGTGATCAGAAGGTTGGCTTCCGAACCCGCGTGATCGGCGAACAAGGGGTCTTGTATCGGCCCGCCGAACTCGATCGTGCTGCCTCTGCGCGCGGTGACGTTCGCGACGCCGTACTCGCCGACATACGTCTTCCAGTAGCTTGACCAACTGGCATTGTGCGTGAGGTACAGCGTCCCGGTCGAACCCGCATACCGTGCGATGTGGAGTTCCTGGCAACTGTCGGCCCGCGAGTTATTCGTGATGATGAGCGAAGCCGTGCCGCTGCCGCCGAGCGTGCAGGTTGTTGGCTGCCATTCGGACGCGGTCAGCAGAACGTCAGCCAGCGAGCCGGCGCCGCCGGCGATGGTGGCGTTGCCGCTGAGGCGCGTGCTGCCGGTCAGGACGAGGCTGGCCCTACTGTGGTCGCTGGTGGCGAGGAGCATCCCGTACGTCAACTGCGGGAAGTAGTAGCCGTTGAGTGTGAGGCGGGGATGGTGCGCCGGCGTGTCGCTTTGCACCAGGACATTGCTCGCACCCCAGATGAAGTCGGCGCCGTTGCAGTTCAGCGTGCCATCGTGGAAGTTGAAGGTTGACGAGGCGGTGAACCACACGCCGTTGCAGTCGATCGTCCCGCCGTCGAGCGTGAACACGCCGTAGTCATCCATCCATATCTCGCCCGAGCCGCTGGCCGAGCCGTAGAGGTCGAGCGTCTGACCGGCGACGATGCGCCTGCCCTGCCAGCCCGAGCCATTCGCGACCCAGATGCGGTCGGAGAGCTGGATTGTCCCGGAGTGCCAGATGAGGGTGCCGGTGCCGAACGTCAGGTCGCCGGCCTTGAACGTGCCGCCGTCGACACACACCGCGCCGCCGTTCGTGGCCGTGATGACGCCGCCCACGTCGCAGAGGCCCACGTTCGCACGCAACTGGTTGCCCGAGCCGGACACGCGTGCATCGTTCGAGACGGTGAGCTTGTGAGAGGCATTGTTGATGATCGCCCAGCCGGCGCCGGAGATGTCGAGCGACTTGCAGATGCCGTCCGCGGTGAGGACGACCGCCCAGCCGGAGGTGACGACAGCGTCATCGCCTGCTGAAGGCGCGCCGGCGGGCGACCAGCGTGCGCCGTTGTCCCATACATCGTTCGCAC
>JAAYZF010000015.1 GCA_012514975.1 bacterium | reverse complement strand
TCATGGACCGTGTGAGCGCGGACTCGAGCAACCTGCAGAATTTCCTTGCCGAGGGCTTCCAAGATTTCATCCGCGACGTGATGACGCTGGCGGTGATCCTCGCGATCATGTTCTCGATGAACTGGTCGCTGACGCTTATCACCCTTGTGCCCGCGCCGCTGGTGTTCTACCTTACGCGGCGGTTCATGCACCGGGTGCACCGGCTGTACCACTCGGTATGGCGCCGCCGTGCGCACATGACGGCCTTGCTGTCGAGCGTGATACCGGGCGTGCGCGTGGTGAAGGCTTTTGCGCAGGAGCACCGCGAGACGCACCGTTTCTCCGAGCGGAGCCGCGTGTACATGGATGCGGGCGTGAAGACCGCGCGGTCGTTCGCCATGTTCCACCCGGCGATCCAGTTTACCACGTCGCTCGGGTTCGTCATGGTATGGACGTACGGCGGCTACCAGGTGATCACCGGGCACGGCGTCACGCTCGGCACGCTCATCGCCTTCATAAGCTACCTGTGGCGCTTCTACGCGCCGGTGAACAACCTCAGCAGGTTCAGCCAGCGGATGGAGCGCGCGATCACCTCGGCCCAGCGCGTCTTCGACGTGCTCGACACCACGGCATCCGTCACCGACCCGCCGGGCGGGCAGGCGCTGCCGCCCATCGCCGGCCGCGTCGAGTTCCGCAACGTCACGTTCGGCTACGATCCCGACATGCCCGTGCTGCGCAACGTGTCCTTCCATGCCGAGCCGGGCGAGATGATCGGGCTTGTGGGCCCGAGCGGCGCGGGGAAGAGCACGGCGATCAATCTTCTCTGCCGTTTCTATGACGTCGATGCCGGGAGCGTCACGGTTGACGGCCACGACGTGCGCGAGGTGAGCATCGAGAGCCTGCACAGGCAGATCGGCGTCGTGCTCCAGGAACCGTTTCTCTTCCATGGCACGATCGGCGAGAACATCGCGTACGGCAATCCCGACGCACCGTTGAGCAGGATCGTCGAGGCGGCCAAGGCGGCCAACGCGCACGACTTCATCATGCAGTTCCCCGAGGGATACGACAGCATGGTGGGCGAACGCGGCCAGCGCCTCTCGGGCGGCGAGCGCCAGCGCATATCGATCGCCCGCGCCATCCTCAAGAACCCGCGGATTCTCATTCTCGACGAGGCGACGTCAAGTGTTGACGCGGAGACCGAGGAGGCGATCCAGAACGCGCTCGACCGGCTGGTCCACGGCCGCACGACGTTCGCCATCGCCCACCGGTTCTCGACACTTAGAAATGCCGACCGGCTCGTCGTGCTGGATGAGGGCCGCGTCATCGAGACAGGCACGCACGAGGAATTGCTTGCCAGGGAAGACGGCGTGTTCAAACGCCTCTGCGACATCCAGCAGCGCTCGTCACAGATCGTCGCGGTGGGAGGATGACATGGGACTCACGCGCGCCAAACCAAGCACTGACATCCGCTTCATCGACCCGGGGCTCGCCACGCTCACGCGCGACGCGTTCAACCGGCTCGACCTGGCGATCGAGGGCGGCGAGACGTTCAACGACGTGCGCGCCCTGCGCGCCTTCCCGCTCAGCTCGCCCGCGTCGTGCATCGTGTTCAAGACGGCCCAAGGCACGGAAATCGGCGTGATGGATGACATGCGCAAACTGCCCCGCGCATCAAGGAAACTGCTCGAAGGCGAGCTCGAACTCGCCTACTTCACCACGCGCGTCACCGCGATCTCGAGCGTCTCGTCGAAACACGGCTTCACCACCTGGGACTTCGAGACCGACCGCGGGCGCTGCACCGTCTATGTGCGCGACAGGACGGATATCCGCTGGCTCGCGGGCGGCCGGCTCATCTTCACGGATGTCAACGGCATGAAGTTCGAAATCCCCAGTGTCGATGCCATCGATGAACGCAGCCAGGCGCTGCTCGAAGCGGAGACGTGACATGGAATGGAATCGCATCGTACGCATCCCGGCAATCCTGCTCGCGTGCGCGGCGTTCGCATCAGCCGCCACGAACGGCACACCGGCCGCCGCGCGCCCGTCGCCCGATCCGCTCCGGTTCGAGCCAGCCATCCGGGCCTTCGAGGAGTGTGACATCAGCAATCCGCCGCCCGCGCGGCCGATAGTGTTCATAGGCAGCTCGACCATCCGGGGCTGGAAATCCCTCGAGAGCGACTTCGCGGCGTACGGCGCCCTGAACCGCGGGTTCGGCGGCTCGCATGCATCCGACGCGCTGCATTATGCGGACCGCGCGGTCGTGCGGTACCGGCCGCGCCAGGTGTTTTACTACGAGGGCGACAACGATATCGCGAGCGGCAAATCAGCCGAACGCGTCCTCGCGGATTTCACCTCGTTCGCCGCGCGTGTGCACGCAACGCTCACCAACACGCCCGTCGTCTTCATTTCAGTGAAACCCAGCCCCTCCCGCTGGCACAAGGCCGGTGAGATGCAGCGCGCGAACGCCCTCGTGCGCCAGTTTGCCGCGGACGACCCGCTGATCGGTTACGTGGATGTGTGGGACGCCATGCTCGGCGCCGACGGCATGCCCCGCGCCGAGCTCTTCGTTGCCGACAGGCTGCACATGAACCAGCAGGGCTACGCCCTCTGGCGCGACATCATCCGCGCGCACCTGATGCCGCCGGAAGGGGCGCCGGCCGGCACGAACGCTGCATGGCGCGGCTTTGACATCTACTATCTCCGCCATGCCGAGACGATGGGCAACGCCGCCAGGAGGTATGAGAACGTCAAGCCGGCGGACCGGCCGGCCAACTGGAACAGCTACGACGCCTTCAGCGAGCTCGGCGCGCAGCAGGTCAGCGGCATCGTCGCCACGCTGGAAGGCTATCGTTTCGATGCGATTGCGGTGAGCCCGACGTGGCGCACGATGCAGACGGTGCTGCCCTATCTCAAGGCGCGGAACATGACGGCGGAGATCTGGCCCGAGCTGACTGAATTCGGCAATCCCTCGGTGATCAAGCCGGAGGGAACGGTCAGGAAGGATCTGCTGCGCGGCGCGCCGCTGACGATCGCCGCCGATATGACGAACCGCTTTCGTTTCCGCGGCCCCGGCGTCACGAACCTTACCAGGGGCGCGCGGTGCGATGCGGAGGCTGAAGCGCTCATCGATGCCTGTGAAACGCTGCTGACAGGGCGGTTCAGCAATTCAGGCGCGTCGGTCCTCCTTGTCGGCCATTCCGTTTCAGGCGCGGCGCTGATACGGCACATGACGCACATGGACCCGCGCGAGAATTTCTGGCTGCGCAACGCGCGCGTGTCGCACCTGCGCGAGCAGCCTGACGGCAGTTTCGAGCTCATCGCCGCCAACGGCGAGCCGTTCGTGCGCAGGCGCCCGCCGGTGCGTGTCGTGCCGCTCCGTTAGGGCGGGACGCCCGCGCTACTTTGCGGGGCGGTAGACCGTCTTATTCACCTCGATGACGCCGTGCCTGACCTTGAGGAACGGCTTGCCGTTCTTCACGCCGGCGGTGCCGTAGCCTGTTGCCGTGCAGATGAACGCGCGGAAATCCCCCTTGACACGCGGCTCGATCCACAGCGTCTTGTCAACCGCATCGTAGCGCACGCCGGTCATGCCGCGGAGGAGCGCGTAGGATGACATTGCGCGGGCATACCAGTGTCCGCACTCGATCTCGTCGAACGGATTGCGCGTGCGGCCATCGTACCGGTCGCGGCAGACGCGGACGATATCGAGCCCTTCCTTGACGCACCCGGCGAGCATGAGATGCGAGGCGACCTGGTACTCGATGCCGGTCCACACCTCGTTGCTGTAGGGGAAGGGGAGGGTGAGCGCGCCGCCACGCGGCCACGTGCACAGCAGGAGCCCGCCTTCGGTTCCCATGGCGTACTGGGGCCGCTGGGGATTGGCGTGGCGCGAGAGGTCGCGTTTGAAATTGTGCTTGTAGACTGCCTTGAGATGGCGGGTGATCTTCTTTTCATCGAGGAACGGGGGCATGCCCGCAACCGCGGCGAGCCATGCGCCGAGCACGCCGTCCGAGAGGCATCCGGAGCCGTACTGGTACTTCGGCCCTTCCTTTTCGAGCAGCAGGCGCGCCTCGGCCGAATAGCCCGGGTGGAACGTCTCCGCCGTTGTCGGGTCGCCCGCGCGCAGGCCTTTCCACGTGATGTTCTGGACGAAGAACTCGCCGTTGAAGAGTTTCGACTCGAGGTACTTTCTTCCCTTTTCAAAGAGCCCGGCATACACCGGCACGCTGTCGCCAAGCGCCTCCGCCATTAGTTGCGCAGCCTTGAGCGCGCCGAGGTAGAACGTCATGTGCATGCCGTCTGGGCCCCAGAACTCGATGTCGTAGGTGTTGTGGTGGGGTTCCTTGAGCACGCCTTCATGCTCCGGGTCCCACGCATCGATACAGTAATCGAGCGACCGTTTGACACGGGGCCACATGCCGCGGAGCCACTCGGTGTCGCCGCTGATGCGCCACTCGCGGTACATCTTGATGATGCCGCCCAACTGGCCGTCGGCCGCGGCGTGCCAATGGTGGTCGGCCTGGGGATGGATGGGGAGATCGGCGCGGAACTGCTGGTGGCCCCTGTCGTCCTGGTCCTCATGGAATTCGGTCTGGCGGAATGTGCGTTCGAGCGCGGGGAAGAGATGCGGCAGGGCCTGCGCATAATTCCACACGTGCGTGCACGAGCCGTGGCAGCAGCCCCACTCGTCGTTGCAGCCTTCCCACGCCCACGCGCGGCCGTCCAACTGGCGGAGGACGGTGGGCGATTTGAGGATGGTGAGATTGGCGGCGACTGCCTCGATCACTTCAGGCGGCAGGTTCGTGTCGTAAAAACACTCCGCGAACGCGAGCGACGCGCCGCGCAGGCGCGCGTAGTTTGAGCGCCAGTAGGAGGTGACGGCGATGATATCGGCGAACCGGCCGGCGTACCAAGGCTGGTAGGTTGTCTGCTCGAGGCCCCAGGTGCATTCCTTCCCGTTGCAGTCTTTCTGCAGATTGTTCACATTGCTGTGCGGGACATGCCAGGCGAGGAGGAGCGGTATGGTGATCTCCTCACCGGGCTTGAGGGAGAAGGGGACGGCGACGGAGCCGCCGGGGCTGGGCGCGCCATCGGTGAGCGGCGGCTTTGCGGGCGAGGCGCCCGAGGCGATGTCACGCCACACGAGGGTGAGCGGGTCAAACCACACGCCGCGGAACCATGCGCAGTTCACGCGCGCGCCGGGCGCGAGAACGGAGGCGCAGAAGCCTCCCTGGTTCCATGGCTCTTGCGGCGAACCGTCCTGCCACAGGACAAAGCCGTTGTCAGCGCTCCTGACTGCATTTGCCGGGGGCGCCTCTGGTTTCGAGGCGTCCCGGCCAATACGCATGAAATTCTCCGCGTGGAACGAATAGACGGCATCGACACGCTTCCTGCCCTTGTTCCTGAACCGGTATTCGAGGCCGGCGACCGGCAGGCTCGAGTTGTCGGCGTCGAGCGGAATGAACGGGCTCCAGCCGGTCACCTCGATCTGCAGCGGAATGTCGGGGTCGGCAAGTGAGACCGTGGCGAAGGGGAAGTGTGTCTTGAACGATGCGCGGGCGCAGCGCGGCAGGCCGTACGAGCGGCCGCGCGTGCCGCCGCCGAAATCGCGGCGCCAGCGCCCTTCAGGCACGGGGCCCTCGAGCACCCGGGCCTCGTTGCTCCTGCCTTTGACGCACAGGGCTGAGAACAGCATGGGCGAATAGTTGATCGACGGCTTGTTGCGCACCGAGACGCTGCCGAGCGCGCCGTTGCCTTCGAGGCAGACCATGCCGGCGCCGATGCCGCCGAGGGGGAAGGAGATGTAGTTCAGTTGTTCGCCGGTGTAGGGCGCGTTGTAGTTGCGTTTCGATGTGGCCATGTAGAGATCCTGTCTGATGGTTAACGATCAGGGCGTGTCAGGGCGCCCTGCATATGCCGGGTCACGCGTCACATGTTCCGTGCGGCGCGGCTGGAGAAGTATACCACATCACCGTTCCTGCCGCCAGAGGGATTCGAGGCAGCGGATGACGAGGGCCGTCCAGCCGGTCTGATGGCTTGCGCCGAGGCCGCGGCCCGTCTCGCCGTCGAAATACTCGTGGAAGAGGAGACGGTCACCGCGCCACGGGCCTTGCTGGCAGGGCGCATCTGAGCCGTGGAATGGCCGCCTGCCGCTGTCATCCGGCATGAACAGGCCGGCCAGCCGGCGCGAGATGTCGTCGGCGATGAACTGCAGCGTGCGCATCGAGCCGGAACGGGCCGGGTACTCGATGGTGAACGCATCGCCGTAGTAATGCTGATAGCGTTCGAGCGCCTCGATGATGAGATAGTTGACGGGGAACCAGACGGGCCCGCGCCAGTTCGAGTTGCCGCCGAAGGCATTCGAGTCGCCTTCGCCTGGAACGTACGCGACGCGGAATTCGCGGCCGGCGGCATGGAAGACGAACGGGTGGTGGCGGTGGTATTTCGAGAGTGAGCGGATGCCGTATGGCGAGAGGAACTCGTCTTCATCGAGGAGGTAGCGCAGGACGCGCAGCAGCCGGTCGCGTGAAGGGATGGCGAGGAGCCAGCGGTGCTGGCTTGCGGCGCAGCCTTCGCGCGTCCATGAGATATGGCGGGCGAGGTCGCCGCGGTTGTTGAGAAACCATTCGAACCGTTTCTTGAACCCGGGCAACTGGTCGATTGTTTCCTGCGGAAGCGGCTGCACGGCGATAAGGGGCAGGAGGCCCACCATCGAGCGCTGCCTCAGACGCACGGGCGTGCCGCCGTCTATCCCGATCTGGTCGTAGTAGAATCCGTCGGCATCATCCCAGAGCCCGGTGCCGCCGAGGGTGTTCATGGCATCGCAGATCTGGATGAAGTGCTCGAAGAATTTCGAGGCCATGTCTTCGTAGCTGACGCGCACGGCCGTGCCGTCCCAGGCGAGTTCCATGGCGATGGCCATCATTGTGAGGCAGTAGAAGCCCATCCACGCCGTGCCATCGGCCTGCTGGAGCGCGCCGCCGGTGGGCAGCGGGCTCGACCGGTCGAACACGCCGATGTTGTCGAGCCCGAGGAAGCCGCCGGAGAAGAGGTTGCGGCCATCCCTGTCCTTGCGGTTGACCCACCAGGTGAAATTGAGGAGGAGCTTCTGGAAGGCGCGTTCGAGGAAGTCGCGGTCGCGTTCGCCGCGATGGCCGCTGATCTTGTAGACGCGCCAGACGGCCCAGGCGTGCACGGGCGGGTTCACATCGCCGAACGCGAATTCGTACGCGGGCATCTGGCCGTTGGGATGCAGGTACCACTCGCGCAGCAGCAGGACGAGCTGGTCCTGGGCGAAGCGCGGGTCGATCCGCGCGAAGGGCAGCATGTGGAACGCCAGGTCCCATGCGGCAAACCACGGGTATTCCCATTTGTCCGGCACGGACAGCACGTCGCGGCTGAAGAGATGGCCCCACTCGCTGTTGCGGCCGTGCAGCCGCCCGGGCGGCGGGGGCGGGAGGGCGGGATCTCCCTCGAGCCAGTCCTCGACGACATAGTGGTAGAACTGCTTGGACCAGAGCAGGCCGGCGTACGCCTGGCGCGCGACGCGGCGTTCTTCAGCGGTTGCGCTGTCAGGAATGACCGACGCGTAGAACTCACCGGCTTCGCTTATGCGGTCGGCGAACACGGCGTCGACAGCCTGTTGCGACACATTGATGCCGTCGCCGCCGCCCGGCGCGAAACGCAGCCGGATGACCACGGTTTCGCCGGGGGCGAGGCGCAGGACGTAGTGCGGCGCGGCCTTGGTGCCGTAGTGCTTTGGATTGACGGCATCGACACGGCCATCGACCACGCACGCATGAAACGCATCCTTGACGTACGGCGAGGCGTTGGGCACGCCGTAGAGGCGCTCGTTGTTCGTCTCGTTGTCGGTGAACAGCACGGGCGGCGGCACGCCCCGCGGGCCCGGAGCGATGCGGCACGCGAACGCGCCGAGCGTCTCGTGGTTCATCACGAGAAGGTCCGGGCTCCCCAGCGCGATGCGCGGCTTGAGCGTGCATCCTTCGTGCGTGCAGCCCCACGACCAGGTATTCCTGAACCAGAGCGTCGGGAGGAGATGGAGCGTTGCGTGTTCAGGGCCGCGGTTGGTGGCGGAGATGCGGATGAGCACATCGTCGGGCGCCGCCTTGGCGTACTCGGCGAGCACGTCGAAGAAACGGTTCTCGCGGAACGCGCCGGTATCGGCGAGCTCGAACTCGGGAGCGGCGAGGCCGCGGGCCCTGTTCTCCTCGACGAGAAGCGCATACGGGAACGCTGCGTGCGGGTAGGCGTAGAGCGCCTTCAGGTAGGAATGCGTGGGCGTGGAATCGAGGTAGAAATACTCCTCCTTGACGTCTTCGCCGTGGTTGCCTTCCGGGCCCGTGAGGCCGAAGAGGCGCTCCTTGAGGATGGGGTCGCGCTCATTCCACAAGGCAAGAGCGAAGCAGAGGCGGCACTCGCGGTCGGTGATGCCAAGCAGGCCGTCCTCGCCCCAGCGGTACGCGCGGCTCCGCGCGTGGTCGTGCGGAAATGAAAGCCAGCTCGACCCGTCGGCGGAATAGTCTTCGCGGACGGTTGCCCACTGGCGCTCGGCGAGGTAGGGGCCCCAGCGCTTCCAGTTGCTGACGCGGGCGACATCTTCCGCGAGGCGGTGTGTTTCGGCGGCCGGGGCATGCATGGCGGTGCCATCCGTTCAGTCGTCGTCCTCATCCCGGACGGAAGCCCGGGGATGGTCCCGCCGTTTTCGCGCGCCCTTGGTGAACGCGGCGGAGAGGACTCGAAGCAGCTCGTCGCGCCGGTACGGTTTCTGGATGAAGCCGGCGACGCATTCGTCTTCGAGGAGGCCGGACGCCGTGCCGTCGCGTGAGAAGCCCGAGGAGAAGATGACGGTGACGGCGGGATCGATCTTCTTGAGGGCGTAGAACGCGTCGCGGCCATCCATTCGCGGCATGACCATGTCCATGAAGACAAAATCGATCTCGTCGCGCCTGGCGGAATAGATATCCACTGCTTCGCGCCCGTCGCAGGCGGGGATGACGTTGAAGCCGAAGTGCCGGAGCAACGAGCTGGTCACCTCGCGCACCATGCTCTCGTCATCCACGAGGAGCACTGTCTTGCCTGCCGAGGCGATGGCCGGGCCGGGCTTGTGCTCGGGCAGCTCGGATTCGGCGGCGGCGGGGAAGAGGAGTTTGAAGATGGAGCCTTTGCCCGGCTCGCTGTAGACCTTGATGATGCCGTGGTGCTCCTTGACGGTGCCATAGACGGCCGAGAGGCCAAGCCCGGTGCCCTTGCCGAATTCCTTGGTCGTGAAGAACGGCTCGAAGATGCGCCTGAGGGTGTCGCTGGTCATCCCCGTGCCCGTGTCCGAGACGGTGAGCTCGATGTGCATGCCCTCCGCGGCCGGGAAGCCGGATGACTGGCAGAACTGCTCGTCCAGCCTGACGGAGCTGGTGGCTAACCGCAGCGTGCCGCCCGCGGGCATGGCATCGCGCGCGTTGAGTCCGAGATTGATGAGCGCGCTCTCGAGCTGGGAGGGATCGCCGATGATCACCGCCTTGCCGGGCATCAGGTCGCAGACGATCTTGATGCGCTTGTCGACGCTGCGTTCGAGCAGGTGGGCTGTATCGGCGATGATCCTGTGGAGATCAACGGGCGTCGACTGGATTTTGCCTTTGCGGGAGAAGGTGAGCAGCTTCTGCGTAAGCGACGCCGTCTTCTTCGCCGCGTTGAGGATCATGTCGGTGCAGTGCCTGACGTCCTCGACGTGCCCGAGCTTGGTGGCGAGGATTTCGGCTGCGCCGGTGATGCCGCCGAGCATGTTGTTGAAATCGTGCGCCACGCCGCCGGCGAGCTGGCCTATCGCGTCCATCTTCTGCGCCTGGCGGAGCTGCTCCTCGATGCGCAACTGGTCGGTGACATCGCGGAAGACGATGACAACGCCGACCGTCGCGCCGTCCGCGTCGCGGATCGGCGCGCCGCTGTCGGCAATGCGGCGTTCATTGCCGTCGCGCGTGACGAGGACGACGGGCGAGGAGATGCCCGCGGATGTGCCCGACTCGATGATGCGGGCGACGGGGCTTGGCGCGGGCTCGCGCGTCTCGGGGTTCACCAGCGTGACCAGGCCGTCAAACTTCATCCCGCGCGCCTCGTCCGGCGTCCGGCCGATAAGCTCCGCCGCAACCCTGTTCACGCGCGTGACGCAGCCGCCCGCGTCGGTCGCTATGACGGCATCGCCGATCGAGTCGAGCGTGATGCGCAGGTTCTCCTCGCTGGCGCGCAGGGCTTCAGCCGTTCGCTGCCGCTCGATGACGCGCCACATGCCGCTCATCAGCAGCGTGAGCTGGCGGACGTCGGTGTCGTCGTAGTCGCTTTCCTTGTTGCCCACGCCGGCGACGATGACGATATGGCCGTCATCGAACACGGGGACGTTCATGTGGCGCGAGAGCGGCACATGGCCGTCGGGCATGCCCTTCTTCTTCGCGCTGGGCGCGGCGTAGTCGTTCGTGATGACCGGGCGGCGCTGGCGGATCGCCTCGCCCCACAGGCCAGTCTGCGCCACCGGGTATACGAACTGCCTGTCCTTGATCCGGCATTCCCGCATCGCCGTGTCGGACCATGCGTGCATGGTGAGCACGGTTTCGTCGTCGTTCGTGAAGGCGATGTAGCCGATGCTGCTCCGTGTGAGCCGGACGGCCTCCTCGAGGGCAAAGTGGGCGATCTCGCTGACGGGCGCCTGGGTCATGCCGTTAAGCGTGAGCAATGCTGACAGGCGGCTCTCGTCAAGCCTGAGCGCCTCCTCAGCCTGCTTGCGCGTGGTGATGTCGCGGAACACGCCGGTGAGCCGCATGGCCCGGCCCGCACTGCTCCGCTCGACCACGGAGAGCACGATGGTGACCCACATCCATCCGCGCTCGGGGTGGCGCAGGCGGAGGTCGGCGGAGAGAGTGTCGAGCGGGCCGGTCACCAGCGCGTCATACTTCTCCATGGCGCGCGCGCGATCATCCGGGTGAAGGTGCTCGACGAAGTAGTCAAATGCGCGATGCCGTTCGCCTTGCGGGATGCCGAGGATGAGCAGCGAACGGTCGTCGAACGTGACGGCCTTGGTGGCGGCCGTGAGGGTGAACGCCCCCAGGGCGAAGGCGTCGGTTGCGCTGGCGAGCTGGGCTTCGCGCTCGCGCCAAGCGCGCCGCTCGCGGCGCTGCCGCGCGATCAGCACGGCACACATGACGACGGTCAACGCCAACACTGCAAGCAGGCTCAGACAAAATGCCAGCGGCATCGATGAGCTCCCTGGTTCTCTTGGCAGGACATGACTGCTGCGCAACTGAAGCAGAAGTATATCACAACGAGGCCCTCGATGTCAAAATTGACATCGCGACGCCGTAATGGTACACTGTCTAAAGTCAGGCACGCACCTTGTATCAGGGATAAACGTTTTTGGGCTCTGAGGAGACGTGTATGAAAACGCATCAACTCACACAGGTTTTTCTGGCGGCCGCCGCGCTGTCTGCCGGCGCCGCCCTTGGCAGCGTCACGAACGTGACGAGCGGCGGCGCGGTGTTCGCCACCATCCAGGCTGCCGTCAGCGCGGCGAACAACGGCGATGAACTGCGCGTGTCAACCGGGGCATACATCGGCCCCGTCTCGATCTCGCAGAAGAATCTCCAGATCATCGGCGGCTGGCTGCCCGATTTCATGACGCACACAGGCGACCGCGCCGCGACGGCGGCGATCGCGGGCAGCCCGGGCCCGGTGTTCACGGTGGCCAGCAACTCCGTCGTGCTCCTTCAGTACATGGACATCCGCGGCGGGACGAATCTCGGTGGCGGCGGCGTGTCCGTGCCGTTCGGCGGGGTCGTTACCGTGCGGCTCTGCTATGTGCGGTTCAACCTGGCGTTCCTTGGCGGCGGCATCGCCATCGGGACGAACTCGACCGTCGTCGCGCGCGACACGTTCATCGTGAACAACCTGGCGCTTGGCGGCGGCGGTGTGTATCTCGAATCGGCGGGCTCTTCATTCACCGCCGAGGGCGCGGGCATGCTGATAGGCGACAACTATGGCGGCAGTGGCGGCGGCATCGTGGCCATGAGCGGGCGTGTGGTCGTGCAACAGCAGGCCGATGTCACGGACAACATCTCCGAGAACGCGGGCGGCGGCATCTATCTCTCCGGCGGCGCCACTGCCGAGATCAGGGGCTCCGGCACGCGCATCGGCGCCCCCGGCCAGGGCAACCGGGCTACGAACACCGCGTCGCGCGGCGGCGGCATTTATGCCGAGAACGCTTCCGTGCTCATCGAGGGCAGCAACTGCTGGGTCGCCGCAAACAGGTGCGGACCGGGCGGCGGCGGCGGCATCTACATTACCAATGGCACGCTCGTCGTGCGCAACGACGCGGTGATCGGCGGCGCGGGAGGCACGACGACCAATCTGACGACTGGCCAGGGCGGCGGCATTTTCGCCCTCGCCTCGACGGTCGTCATCACCAATGGCGCCCATGTCGATGGCAACCACTCGGACGGGTTCGGCGGGGGCATCAGCCTGTTCGGTTGCCAGTACCTGGCTGACGGCGCCGTGTTCGGCAGCGCGGCCACGGCTGGCAACCGCGGCAGCGCGGGCGGCGGCTTCGTGGCCCAGTTCTCCTCCGGCACGGTGGCGAACTGCCTCATCGAGGGGAACTTCGCCTCGAGCGGCGGCGGCGTGCTCCTCTTTCAGAGCAACCTGTTCGCGATGCGCGGGACGACCGTGAACGGAAACGCCGCGGGCACGGGTGGTGGAATCTATGTTGTTGGCCTGCCGGATGGTCCGGTGTTTGACCGCGTTGCCATCGTGAGCAATAGGGCGGTTGGCTTCGCCGGCCTGTACGTCCAGGTGAGCGGAACAACGCTGATGACGAACGGCTGTTCCGTCGCCGGCAATGTCGCCGTGGGCGATGTCGGCGGGGTGTACTTCGGCGGCGCATCGCTGGACATGCATGGCGGGGAGGTGTCGGGCAACGTGGCGTCGAACCGCGCCGCGGGCATTGCCGTCGAGGTCGGCCGGATACGGTGCGTTGATGTCGACGTCTGCAACAACCAGGCCTATGCCAACGGGATGATTCAGGGCTACGGCGGCGCGTTCTACGCGTTCAGCGCCGACGTGACGCTCGAGGCTGCCGGCCGCACGGTGTCCGTGACGAACAACAGCGCCAGTCAGGGCGCCGCGTTCTGGCTGCTGCCTCCCGCAAACTGCTCGGTGCGCGGGCTGGGCGGCCAGGTGATCATCGCGGACAATACGTCGTCGAACGAGGGCGTTGTCTTCTGCGGCAGCCTGTCCACCGCGACGTTCGCCGGCGCCGTGCTCTTCACCGGCAATGACGCGCTCGCAGGCGGCGCCATCTTTGCCACCAACGCGACCGTGTCCATCCTGGCGACCAACGGCGCTGCACCGTCCTTCGTGGCGAACCGCAGCCGCGGAACGGGCGCGAATGACGGCGGCGGCGCGATCTGCGCCTTGGGAAGGACCAGACTTGCCGCGCGCAATGCCGCGTTTGTTGAGAACCTGAGCTCGAACCACGGCGGCGCGATATGGCTGCGCAACGCCACTGCCGACATCGCGGGGGATTTCGCGCAGTGGCCCGGCGGCGCCCTGCCGCCCGTGGTGCTGACCAACAATCTCGCCCCCGCCGGCAATGGCGGCGCGGTGCACATGAGCGAGGGCAGTGAGGCATCGTTCTCCGACGCGCTGTTCAGCGGAAACAGCGGGAGTATCGGCGGCGCCTTCCGCATCGTCAACAGCACCGCGGACATGGCGAATGTCGTGATATTCCGAAATTCCTCCGCCGTCCGCACGATCAGTTCACTCGTGCGCTCGCTGCATTGCACGGTCGTCAGTAACCAAGTGGACGGCCTGACAGGCACCGGTCTGCACAGCGTGTCCAACTGCATCGTTCTCGGCCATAGCCAGAATGTCGACGCCGGGAATGACGTGCAGTACAGCAACATCGGCGGCGGGTATCCCTCGGGCACCGGCAACATCGACACGAATCCTCTGTTCTACAGCAGCACGGGCCTGGACCTCCGCCTGCTGCCGGAATCGCCGTGCGTGGGCGCCGCCGTGCCCACATGGCTCGCCGGCGATGCCGTCGGCGTCGCCCGGCCGCAGGGCGCCGCGCCCGACATGGGCGCGTTCGAGACCGTGTTCGCCGCCGCCCAGTCCATCGCGCCCGCCGTGTACGAGTTCGGCGGCGTACCCCTCGGCGATACGGCGTCGGCCACGGTGGACGTATTCAACAGCGGGACGATCGCGCTGACGGGTACGGTGCAGAACGTACTTGCACCCATCTTCGGCGCAGTGCCCGGCAGCTACACGGCCCCCGCGTTCAGCTCCACGCAGGTCGTGATCACCTTCGCCCCGATCGCCGACGGGCCGACGTGGACGAACATCATGACGTTCGCGGGTAACGGCGGGAACGATCTGCTGGTCGTCAGCGGCTCCGGCATCCCCGAGCCATTGTGCGCACTTGTGCTGTGCGTGCTGCTTGGCTCTGTCGCACGGAAACGGACGGTGCGGTGATCGTGCGCCGGCCTCGGCCATGACATGACGACAGACTATGGCAGCACGCAAACCTGACACGCTGCAGGTGTCCTGCGTCCAGATGCACTGGGCGCGGTCGATCGAGTGCAATCTCGAACGCACCCTCGCATACATCGCGTCCGCGGCAAAAGCGGGCAGCCGCGTCGCGCTGTTCCCCGAGGCGAATCTCACGAGCTACTACTTCCCGTACTTGGTGACGCTTGATCAAGAGGCTGTTGCTGATGCGCTGCGCCGCACGTGCGCCGCCGCCAGGCAGCACGGCATCTGGGTGATCGCCGGCACGATCCGCAAGACGCGCGACCGGTACCTCAATCTTTCCCATGTGATCAGCCCGGCCGGGCGCATCGTGCACGAATATGCCAAGGTCAACATGGCCGGCCGGGACGAGATGAAGTACTGCCGCGGCGGGAACAAGCTTTCGCTGTTCGAGATCGATGGCATCCTCTGCACCATCGTCATCTGCCGCGACGGGCGTCATCCGGAGCTGTATCGCCTGCCGGCGATGGCGGGCGCGCAGATTCTTTTTCATCCGTCGTGCAGCTCGGACGAGATCGAGGCCGTCTGCTGGAAACGGACGTCCGGCCGCGCGCAACAGCCTGTCGGGCCGACGACAAAGATATTCCATTGCGTCGCGAATACGGTCGGCCAGCCGCCAGACGGGAAGCAGACATCGAGCGGCTCGTCGTTCATCCGCGAACCGGCAGGAATTCCGCTTGCCGAAGCGGGCTATTACCAGGAAGAGATGATCACCGCCGTGCTCGACCTCTCGCGCGCCGACCGGTCGTATGCAATAGACAGCATGAACCATCCGCCCTTCCTCGCGCCGTACTGGCGGAAGATGATCGCGGATATGAAGCGCCGGGCGAACACGAAGCCGCGGTAGTGCGCCGTTTGGAGGGCAGGCGTAACCGCCTGCCGCTCGTGTGTGGCTGGCCACACACGCGATCGGGGTCAGGCCCGGAGTTGTTAGTTGGGAGAGCATCAGGGATGCCTTGTTGCACCGGGAATACGACGCATCGCACCCCGTAGGCGTGCAGTGTGAACTCGCGTGGTCGCATATCTTGCCGACGACCAAAAAGATGACGACAGACTCCGCTGAAACGCCTCCCGTCACCTTCTTCGACACCTGCGTCCGCATAGGCCATTCCGCCGCGCCCGATCCGCCGGGCAACGCGATGGGCGTGAACGACCTGCTCGAGTGCATGGCGAAGTTCAACATCATGCACGCCGCCGTCGAGCATGCCGTCGCGCGCGAGGCATCGCCGCGTCTCGGCCACGAGCTGCTCGAAAAGGAACTCGCCGGGCATCCCAACCTGCGGCCCGCGTGGCATCTCATGCCCGACATCAGCCCGCGCATCGAGAAAGCATACACCGATCCTGCCGAGTACCTCGAACATCGTGTCGCGCTGGGCCGCGTTGACGCGAAGGATTTCTGCAACGGCCGCGGCGATGAGGCGTGCTTCGCGCCCGTGCTTGAGGCGTGCGAGGCGATCCATCTTCCCGTGTTCATCGACTTCCGCACGCAGGGCGACCCGGTGACGTTCGATTTCTCGGTCTGCGCCCGTTATCCGAGGATACCGTTTGTTGCCGAGGGATTTGGCGGGTATCCGCTGCACAAGCTTGTCTGGTGCCTGCGCCGGTATCCGAACCTGCATGTGTCGATCATCGGCATACACGGCTTCACGCTCGAAGCGTTCCTGTGCGAGACAGTCGGACCCGAGCGCCTGATCTTCGGGAGCAACTGGCCGGCGCGGTCGATCGGCATGTCGCTAGGCTCGGTGCTGTTCGCTGATGTGAGCCCGGCCGTGCGCCAGCAGATCGCGCGCGGGAATTTCGAGAGACTGCTCGAGGGCATCGGAGTGGTGAGTTAGAGTGGCCGCGGCTGTGCCGTGGTGAGTTGAAGTGGAAGTCGAGCAGCTCTTTCACCACAGAGACACAGAGGCACGGAGAACTGATGGCGGGGAGTCTGTAGTGTTCAGTGTTCAGTGTTGAGGACTCAATGTTGATGGAAGACGGGCCGGAACATGCGCGATCCGTGACATCCGTGCAATCCGTGTATTCAACAGCGCGGCAGTTCTTCGTGCAATTCGAGTGATTCGTGAGATTCGTGTACTCCGGTTGGCAGACAGTCATATGACCAGAAGCGATATTGTGAACGATTTTCTTTCCGGCGGACCGCTTTCGTCCGTTGATGTGGTCGACTGCCACGTGCATCTTGGCCCTGCGCTGTACATGCAGAATCCGGACACGGATGCCGGCGGGCTCGTCCGTGCGCTTGACAGCATGGGCATCGCCATGGCGTGCGTCTCGCATTCGGTGGCTATGGTGAGCGACTGGGAAGTGGGTAACACGCTGCTGATAGATGCGGTGAAGAAGCATCCTGCGCGCATTTTTGGCTACGCGTTCTTCAACCCGCGGTATCCCGGCCAGATGGACAAGGAGATGGCGCGTTGCGCCGCGGGCGGCCTGCGCGGCCTGAAGGTGCACCCTGATTTCCATAACATGCCGGCGAATGATGCCTTGTACGACCCGATCTACGAGCGCGCGCAGAGCGAACGGCGCGTGATCCTCTGTCACTATGGCGCGGGCCGCGCGCCGCGTGCAGGATCGCACCTCTACCGCGACGTTGTCCGCAAGTTCCCGCGCGCAACGTACATCATGGCGCACAGCCTGCCTGACATGGCAGCGGTGGACACCGCCGTCGAGTACTTCAAGGACGACGACGTGCAGTTCGACCTTGCCAACGCGTTCCAGCCGGGCGTGATCGAGTACGCGCGGAAGCGTCTGGGCGTCGAGCGCCTGTTGTACGGCTCTGACGGCTGCTGGGGCTCGATCGCCATGCGCCTTGGGCTGGTCTGCGCGGCGGACCTGCCGGATGAAGAGAAGCGGAAGGTTCTCGGCGGCAACATGCGCGCACTGCTGGCGCGCTGCGCCGCCTGAGGGGTCACCGCCTGAGG
>JAAYZF010000144.1 GCA_012514975.1 bacterium | reverse complement strand
TGGGCTCATTCAAGGACTTCCTGATACAATGGTAGCGCGCGAACCCGTCATACTTGTCGTCGGCTCACTCCAGACGAACTGCTACCTTGTCGGCGACACGATGGACAAGACCGCCGTCTGCATTGACCCGGGCGCGAACGCGCGCATGATCATCTCCGAGATCGAAAACCACGGGTGGCATCTCGCCGCCATCGCCCTGACGCACGGCCATGCAGACCACCTGAGCGCCATTCCCGCGTTGCGCAAGAAGCATCATGTGCCCGTGTTCATCCACAAGGAGGACGGCTCGATGATGAGCGACATCGGCGAGAACCTCTCGGTGTGGCTCGGTGAACATGTGACTGTGGACGAGCCGCTTCACCTGCTCGAGCATGGCGCGGCGATCCCGTTCGGCTCCTCCGCGCTCGAGCTCATCCACACGCCCGGCCACACGCGCGGCAGCGCGTGCCTCCTGTGCCGGCGCGCGGCGGGCGAGCCATCGTGGTTGTTCAGCGGAGACACGCTCTTCCAGCTCGAAGTCGGCCGCACAGACCTCGCCGGCGGCGACTGGGACGACCTTGTGGCGTCGATCACCACGCGGCTGTACCCGCTGCCGGACAGCACCAAGGTCTTTCCCGGCCACGGCCCGTCAACGACGATCGGCACGGAGAAGAAGTACAACCCGTACGTGAAGGCGGAATAGCTGGAACAAGGGAATGATGGAATGATGGAATGATGGACGATGGCCGAAGGACGATGAATCCCCCAAGACGCATCTGGGGGAAACGATGAACGATGAACGATGAACGGAGTCATCAGATCATCAACCCATGCACCGCACACTCATGCGCGTTCTCCTTGACATGTGGCATTACCACCGGCTGTTGTGGGACCTGGTGAAGCAGGATTTCGCCGGGCGGTACGCCGGCTCCGTGCTCGGCGTGTTCTGGAACATCGCGCAGCCGGCTGCGCAGGTGTTCATCTTTGCCGTCATTCTCGCGAAGATCATCGGCTCGCGCCTGCCGGCGGGCGTGCTCGAGACGGTGCAGGCGGACCCATTTGCGCTGAGCATCTACATCTGCGCGGGCCTGCTGCCGTGGATCGTCCTGAGCGAGACGCTTGCACGCAATGCAACGACGTTCCTCGCGCACAGCAACCTGATCAAGAAGGTCGCGTTTCCGCATCCGCTGCTGGTGCTCTACCAGGTGTTCAGCGGGCTGGGCACCCTCGCGATCATGCTTGCGCTGTTCATCGTGGTGATCCTGGTGACGGGGCACGGCGTGGGCTGGAGCATGGTCTGGCTTCCCGCGCTGTTCGCCGTGCAGGCTGTGTTCACCTTCGGCCTCGGGCTGATGCTGGCGACGCTCACGGCGCATTTCCGCGATGTGCCGCAGTTCGTGACGATCGTCCTGCAGCTCTGGTTCTGGATGACGCCGATCGTGTATTTCCGCCAGCAGCTCGAAACGCTGTTCCCGTTCGCCCGGCTGCTCGTCAAGGCGAACCCGCTGTTCCACCTGACGAACCTGTACCAGAACATCCTTTTCCTCCAGACCGTCGGATACGACACGCTGCCGAACACGCTGGTGCCGGTGACGGACCGGTTCCTCCTGAAGTTTGGCGTCATGGGCGTGCTGGCCGTGGCGGTGGCGCTGGCCGCCGTAGTGTTCTACGACAAGCTCCGCGCGGAGCTGCCGGACCAGATTTGACATGATGGTCATGGCGTGACTATACTATAGTCGGATGAAGACCATGAAGACAGGAACGGAAACAGTCGCCGTCTCGAAGCTGAAAAGCCAGCTCAGCAAGTACCTCCGCAAGGTCGGCCGCGGCCAGGAGATCATCGTCACCTCCTTCTCGCATCCCGTGGCCAGGCTCGTGCCGCCCGGCGGCGCCGAGCCGCTGCTCGCACGCCGGGCCGTGCGCCCGCTGCGCGACCTGGCGGCCATCAAGGGCTTCCGCGTGCCCGCCAAGGCCGACCCCGTCGCCCTGCTCCTGGAAGACCGCGAACGGCGATGACTGCCTACATCGACACATCGGTCGTCCTGCGCGCCCTGCTCATCCAGCCAGGCCCGCGGCCCAACCTGCAGCGATGGTCGCGCCTGTGCACGAGCGCGCTGCTGGGCGTCGAGGCGCGGCGTACGTTCGACCGCATGCGGCTACTGGGCATGCTCACCGACGCGCAGAGGGCCGCGGCCGCCGCGGCGCTCGAGACTGCGCTTGAGGCGCTTGACGTCGCGCCCGTCACCGCCGCCGTGCTCGAATGCGCGGGCCAGCCGTTTCCGACGGTCATCGGCACGCTTGATGCCATTCACCTGGCCACCGCCGTGCTTCTCGACCGTGAGGAGCCGATCGGGACGTTTCTCACGCATGACCGGCAGCTCGCCCTTGCGGCGCAGAGCGCGGGGTTTGCTGTCGAGGGAGTCTAGTTGTGCATCTGGGACGAAGCCATGCCGGACACCGCTGACACCATTCCCGACCTTGCCGCGCTGATACGCGAGGCGTTCGCGCGTCAGGCGAGCGACGTGCTGCTCACCGCGCGTGCGCCCGCGATGGTGCGCATCGACGGCGAATGGCGCGCGGCGACGCGCGCGCCCCTGTCGCACGAGCAGCGCAGGGCCGCCGTCTTCGCCCTGCTTGACGAGCGCGCACGCGCCGGCGTCGAGCGCGACCGCGAGTACGACTTCGCGCTCTCGATCGACGACCGCATCCGCGTCCGCGCCAACACCTACTGGCAGAAAGGGGAGCTGAGCGCCGTGTTCCGCCTGATCCCGAGCGGGACGCCGAAGCTCGACGCGCTTGGCGTGCCCGCGGCCGTCAAGGAGTTCGCCCTGCGCACCCGCGGCCTCGTCCTTGTCACCGGCGCGGCCGGCACAGGCAAGACGACCACCATCGCCGGCATGATCGGCCTGATCAACGAATCGCGCAACTGCCACATCGTCACCATCGAGGATCCCATCGAGTACGTCCACGCCAACAAGAAGGCCATCATCGACCAGCGTGAAGTCGGCCGCGACACCGACAGCTTCGCCGCCGCGCTCCGCTGCGTGCTGCGCCAGGCGCCCGACGTGATCGTCGTCGGCGAAATGCGCGACCTCGAGACCATGAGCGCGGCGATTACCGCCGCCGAAACAGGCCATCTCGTCATCGCCACGCTTCATACCAACGACGCCATCCAGGCGATTGACCGCATCGTCGACATCTTCCCCGCGGAGGAGGACCGGCAGGTGCGTTCGCAGCTCGCGTTCACCCTTGCCGGCGTTGTTGCCCAGCAGCTTGTGCCGCGCAGGGACGGCGCGGGCCGCGTGCTCGCGTCGGAAGTGCTGATGGTCACCCCGGCCGTCGCCCATCACATCCGCGACGGCAAGAACCACATGACGCGCTCGCTGATGGAGACGGGGCGGAGCACGGGCATGCGTCTCATGGACGACAGCCTGAAGGAGTTGTATGACGCCGCACGCATCTCGTACGACGTGCTCGCCGCACACGTCTCGCATCCCGACGTCCTGCGTTCCGTGCAGAGACGCTGGCAGGACGAGGAAGGGAAGAGCGCGTCACTCCCCATGATAGACCCGTTTGCCAATGCACCGTTCTGACATGAGCGCGCCAGTGATAGCAGTCGAGAACCTCTCGAAGCGGTTCCGCATCTACGACCAGCCGGTCGACCGGCTGAAGGAGTGGCTGACGCCGCGCGGCATGTCGTTCCACTGGGCCTTCTGGGCGCTGCGGGACATCACGCTCACCGTCCCGCGCGGCTCGGCGCTTGGCATTGTCGGCGCGAACGGCGCGGGCAAGAGCACGCTGCTTAAAATCCTGTGCGGCACGCTCTCGCCCACCGCGGGCGCCGTGTCGATCAACGGCCGCGTCACCGGCCTGCTCGAGCTCGGCTCCGGTTTCCATCCCGAGTTCACCGGCAGGCAGAACGTCTTCCTCAACGCCCGCATGCTCGGCCTGAGCGAAGCGGAGATCGAGGAGCGCCTGCCGCGCATCATCGCGTTCGCCGAGCTTGGCGAGTTCATCAACCATCCCCTGCGCATCTACTCGACGGGCATGGCGTTGCGGCTGGGATTTGCCGTTGCCGCGAGCATTGATCCTGACGTGCTGATCGTTGACGAGGCGCTTGCGGTGGGCGACGCGTACTTCCAGCAGAAATGCGTGCGCCACATCAGGCGTTTCCAGGAGGAGGGCGGGACGCTCCTGTTCGTCAGCCACGATCCCGGCGCGGTGAAACTCCTGTGCAACGAGGCCGTGTTGCTTCACGAAGGGCGGATTCTCCACGAGGGAAGGCCGGACGACGTGCTCAATTACTACAATGCGCTCATCGCCCGCCATGTCTCCGACCAGGCCACCTTCCGCATCGAGCGCCAGCGCGCTGACGAGAAACAGCCCGCAAGCCAGCGCTCCGGCACCTTCGACGCCATACTCGGCGCCGTGCAGATATGTGTCGATGGCCAGCCGACACGGACCATCGTCTCCGGCGCCACCGCCGCCATCACCGTCGAGGCGGTCGCGCTGTCCGACATTGCCGCTCCGACGATCGGCATTGCCATCCGCGACCGGCTGGGATACGAGGTGTTCGGCACGAACACCTTCCGGCTCAGGAAGAATCTGCCTGCGCTCAGGGCGGGCGACCGCGCGGCCGCAACGTTCACCCTGCCCCTCAGCATTGGCCCGGGAGACTACACCGTCACCGCCGCCATCCACAGCGGCGCCGACCACCTCGAACGCTGCTATGACTGGGCAGACAAGTTCGTCAGCTTCAAGGTCTTGCCTGAATCGGATGCCTGCTCCGAGGGAGTCGCACGCCTGCCCGTCGAGGTTGCCGTCAGCGCCATGCCCGGCAGGAAGGGCGATGCGGCCGACTTGCTCAACACGCTCTTCGGCGACGCGCCTTCGCGGATCGCGCTTGATGACGAGACGGAGACATGGATGTTTGCCGGGTGGCATCCGGTGGAGAAGATCGAGAGCGCGCAGGCGCGGTGGGCGGAGCAGACGGCGACGTTTGTCGTGCGCGTCGGCCAGGCGGGCCGTGTGTGCATCGAGGCGGCGACGGACCCGTCGCTGTGCGGCGCCGAGCCGCTCGGCGTCTCCCTGTATGCAAACGGCGAGCACGCGGGCACGCAGGAGATGCGGGATGCCTCGTGGCAGTCGCTTGTCTTTACCATGCCGTACGCGTGTGCGGGCAGGGTCGTGCGCTTCACGCTGCAATGCGCCAGGGCATTCGTGCCCGCGACGCAGTACGGCACCACCGACCAGCGGTCGCTCGCGCTGCTCGTCCGGCGGATATGGTCTGAATGATTCCCGGCTATTCGCTCCGCAATGCGTCGAGCAGGCTGCCGCGCATCGCGCATCGGGCCGCGACGCTGATCCACACAATCCCGTTCACCACGATGGCCGCGAGGAGCGCGGCGAGCCATGCGGCCGGCAGCTCGCTTCCCGGCGTCGCGACGGCAGGCAGCACGGCGATGCCGCCAGCGAGCGCGCCAATGGCAACGCCCGCGCCGAGCATGATGGCGTGCTCGGCCACCAGGAGGCGCCGCACGGCCACAGCGGGGAAGCCGACTGCGCGGAGCAGGGCGAGCTCGTTGCGCCGTTCGAGCACGTTGCGCAGCACCACGATCCCCAGCCCCACGCTCCCGATGAGAAGGCCAAGCCCGCCCAGTGCAAGAAAGATCGACAGGTAGGTGTTCTGCACCGTGTTGAACAGCGCCAGGCGCTCCGCCGCGGGCTCGATATCCAGCCCGCTGTCCTGCAGCGCACGCGTAAGCGCCGCGGCAGCGCGCTCTTCCGTTCCTTCAGGCACATCGACAAGCAACACGCGCGATCCGCCCACTGAAGGGAACACCCGCGCGAATGCCGTGTCGGCGATCAGGATGCTTCCCTGGAAGACCGAGTTGGCCATGCCACCGACAATCCGTATGGTGAACGGCCTGCCCTGGTCGTCAACATAGCTGATCGTATCGCCGATGTTCTTCCCGAGGTTCCACTGGAGGACTGACTGGTCGGCGACGCCGTTGACGACGGGAACGGCGCCGGCGGCGTCCGCGCCGGGAGGCTCATTGAGCAGAGCCCACACGTTCGTCGCGCCGTGCACTGCCTTCTCGAACGAGAATGAGCCGCGGCTGATGAACGCGTCGGGATTGACGCCAAGGATGCGCGGCTGCTGCGCGCGGTTGAGGTTCAGGCAGCTTGCATCGTCTCCCTCGCGCATGCGGAGCTGCACGAACGAGACGCCCTCGAGCGCCGCGTCATCAAGGCGCAGAGCCCGCCTGCCTGCCGCGGTCGAGAGGTCATGTGTCAGCGGCAGCGCCGTCTCGCCATACAGGGAGAATCCGCCCGTGCCGGCCGCGCGGTTGCGCGGGTCGGTGAGCGTGCCCTGACGGTTCGCCGCGACGGCGATGACAAGGAACACGCCGCACGCCATCACGCACGCGACGGCGAGCGTGCGCCCCGGGCGCCGCGTGTTGTTGCGCGCGGCGAGGCGGAGCAGCGTGAGCTGACGCACCGTGCGCGCGGTCTGCGCGGCTGACAGGAGTGCGCGCAGCGCCAGCACGCCCGCCGCAAGCAACAGCGAACCCGCGGCGAAGAACGCCGCGGCAGCCTCGCGCCCCCTGTCCGCGCCTGTCAGCGCGATCAGTGCCACCGCGCCCGCCGCGCATGCCGCGGCCTCGAATGCCGCAAGGGCGGCGCCGCGCCGCGCGCCCGGCGCGGCAACGGCCGCGCCCGCCGCCTGGAGCTGCGGGATGCTCTGCCGCCCCTGCTTCCGCGCTGCGAGCCACAGTGCCGCGACCGCGGTGACGAATCCGCCCGCCCAGCCGGCCAGCACGGTGCCGGCGGTTGCATGGCTCGCGAGCTCCGCGCCGCCAACCGCGCCGCGCCACACCGTGCGCAGACAGGCGACGACGCCCGCGTTGTACAGCACGCCCGCCACGCTCCCGGCGATGCTTCCCGCGAACGCGATGACGGCGCCTTCAGCCAGCAACAGGCGCCGCACCTGCGCCGCGCGGAAGCCCAGCGCCAGCAGCGTGCCCGATTCGCCCGCGCGCTGTTCCGCGGTGAACACGAACAGCATGCCCGTCAGGATCAATGCCGCCGCCACAATGAAGAAGCTCAGGCCCATGAACAACTGGCCGAAATCCATCGACTGGCTTCCCGCGCGCATCGCCTGGTCGCGCACGGGAACAAACGAAAGGCCGAACTGCCCGGGTGAGAGCCGGGCGCGAACGGCGTGTGCCACCGCGCCGGCCGTGTTCTCTCCGGCAGGGTAGCGCACCGCCGTCAGCACGCCATACGGGTTGCGCCACAGGCGTTGCGCCGCGGCGAGCGTGACGAATGCCTTTGGCGTACCGCCGTACGCACGCCAGTACGCTTCATCAACATCCCTGATGGCCGGAAGGTTGACGGGGATGCCCGGGCGCCAGTCGCGGCAGTTCTTTGCGCCCGCGAGCCCGGGGAAGGGCGGCATCAGGTCGCTGTCACGCGCCGCGCCATTCAGCGGCACGATTGACGCCACGCGGAACGTGGCGCTTGTCTCCACAAGCGTCCTGAGCGGGCCAAGCACGTAATACGAGAGTACGACGGTCGTGCCGGTGGCCGCCTGAAGATCGCGCGCAAGCCATTCGTTGACGACGATGGCGTCGTCAGGCATCGATGCCGGAACGAGCGGCGCGCCGGGCGCGGCAACGAACGAGTACGGCGTCGCGTTCGTTCCTGCGCGGCATTCATTCACGAAATACGTCAGCACACCCTTTGCTCCCGCGCCCGCGGCCAGCGCCGCATCCGCAAGCGCATCGTCAATGAAAATGCGCGCGGAACGCAGCTCGATACAGTTCGCGTTTGACGCCACTGCCAGCGTGACGCCGACGTCGCCCAGTTGCCATGCATCGCGCACGGCAGCGTCGGCCTGCGCGGGATCGAGCGTGTGTCCGTCACCGGCTGCTGCGACGAGCAGATTTGCCCGGCCCGCCGCGCCAAGCCGCGACGCGAGCCACTCGCGCGGAACGAACACCGAGCACGGGGCGACCTGGTTGGCCCTGAGGCTGAACCGGCCGAACAGCGCGTCGGGGAGGACGGCTCGTACCGTGAGATGGAATGACGCCTCGGCGGCGCCGCCAGCGGCGAACGCCATGTCGCGCGGCAGCGCCTCAAGCCGGTCGGCGCGCAGGGTAATTGCTTCGCCCGCTGAGACGCCAAGCCGGCGCGCAAGCGGCTCGTTGATAAACGCCTCGTCCGCGCGCAGCTCCTCCCCGGGCGGTGTGTGCGCCGGGGAGAGCGCCCAGAAGCGGTCGTCCACGCCGAGCACCTGCACCTCGTTCACCCGCACCGCGCCACCGCGCGCAATCGCCACGCCGGCCACCTGGAGCACCGGCGCAACGATCGCATCGAGGCGCGCACCAAGGCGCGCGGCGAGCTGCGCGTCGAACACGCGGTCGCCTGCCGCGGCTGCGCAATCAATGTTTCCAAGACGCAGCAGGGCCATGCGGCGCAGGCTGTACCGCACCGAATCGCCGACGGTGAGCGCGCCGACGATGATCGCCGTGCTCAGCGCCGTGCCAAGCAGCACGCCGAGATGCGTGCGGCGATGGTAGACGATGCTTCTGCGTATCAGCGTTAAGGCGGTCATGGAATTCACACCTCTGAGAGCGCGCCGTCGCGGAGCTCGAACCTGCGGCTCATCCGCGCGGCGATGTCATGCGCATGGGTGACGAGAACGAGGGTTATGCCTTCGGCGTTCAGTCCGGCGAGCACGTCGGCGAGGTGTGTTGCCGACGCGTGGTCGAGCGCGCCCGTCGGTTCGTCAGCGAGGATGACCTTCGGCGTGTTGATCAGCGCGCGCACGACGGCAACGCGCTGGCGCTCGCCGCCGGAAAGCTGCCCGGGCAGGTGATGCAGCCGCCCGCCCAGCCCGGCGCGCTCGAGCAGCGCGCTCGCGCGCTCCACCGCATCCCCCGCTCCGGGCGCATGCGGCGCCAGCGTTGGTATGAGCACGTTTTCGAGCACGGTGCATTGCGGCAGCAGGTGATGCAACTGGAACACGAAGCCCACCTCGCTGCTGCGTACCGCCGCGAGCTCATCGTCGGTCAGCGCGGCGAGGTTGCGCCCGGCAAGCGTTACCGCCCCCTCCGTCGGCCGGTCAAGCCCGCCCATCAGGTTCAACAGCGTGCTCTTGCCCGAACCTGACGGGCCGACGACAGCCACGGCGTCTCCCGGCGCGATGCGCAGCGAGATGCCGTCAAGCACGCGCAGCGGCGCCGCGCCGCCGGGCGCCTCGTACGATTTGACCACATTTGAGAGTTCCAGGAGTGGGGTTGCCATGCGCGCTCCTCGTAACATGTTGTTCAATGGATCAGCGCCTGGTAGAGCGAGACCAGCTCGCGCGCCGTGCGTTCGATGCTGAACGAGCTGAACACGGCTTCTCTGCCCGCGCTGCCGAGCGCGCGCGCGTTCTCCTCGTCCAGCAGCACTGACGACAGCGCGTGCGCGAGGCCGTCCACCGTGTTCGGTTCGTATGCCACGCCGCCGCCCGTTGCGCCAATGATCTCCGGGAATGCGCCGGCGCGCGGCTGCACCACCGGCACGCCCGACGCCATCGCTTCGAGCTGGAACATGCCGAACGCCTCGCCGCGCGGCATGGGCACGCTCATCACGCTGATCGTCTGCAGGAATGCGAGCCGGGCGGGCCGGTCGAACGCGGGGAGAAACGCCGCGTCGTTCTCCATGCCCAGTGACGCGAGCCGCTTCCGCAGCCGCGCGATGAAACGGGCATCGCCGCCGATCTCGCCGCCCGTTGCGCGCAGGCGCAGGTCCTTCAGTCGCGGCGACTGCTTGAGCGTGATGAACGCCTCGACCAGCGTGCCAAGGCCGAGCGATTCCGTCATGCGGGACAGATACCCGATGACGGGCGGGTCGAATCTGAGCGGGGACGGCTGGTGGCCCTCGAGATCGATGCCCACGTACACCGTGCGCATCCGCCCGGCCGGCAGGCGCAGCCGCTCGCGCATCACGCCGGCATAGTACTCGCTCACGGGTGTGAAGAGCGCAACGTCCTCCGCGCGCCCGATCATCGTGTCCCACGCGCGTCGCGCGCCTTTGGGGCTCATCGCGTCGATCCACGTGTCCTCATCCTGCAGCGAGCACACCACGGGCACGCCCACGTCGCGCCGTATCCTTCGCGCAAGGCCAAGGAGAAGCGCGTTGGACAGATGGACGACGTCGGGCTTGGCCTGCGTGATCATCCACGCGATCAGGCGTTCGAGCTCGCGTGCCTGCCTTCCCTCCGCGCCGCGCAGCATCGAGATGGTCATCTCGTCAAGATCGCTTGCGCGCGTCGTGCCTGCCTTGCGCGCAGCCCACTTGAGCAGCGCGGGCGCGTTCAGCGTGTCGAGCAGCCAGGCGGGCAGCCTGCCAAGCAGCGGCACTTCCTGCGCAAGATACGTGCTTATCGCACCGTAAAACACAGGCGAGTCGCCCGCGATGCCCGGCTCGTCCGCGAACATCGGCAGGTACATCGGCGCCATGATGACCGTGTGGCCAAGCGCACGTTGCGCCTTCACGAGCGCCGTGTCGCGCAGGCAGTTCTCGCAGTAGAAGGTGTTGCCCGATCCGGGTACGACGTGCACGATTCTCATGGGGGAGTCGTGGTTGCTGAACACTGAATACTGAATACTGAGTAGTGCCTGCTACCGCGGAAGCGGCCCGAACGCGTACACCCGGCCGTCATCCGCGCCGACGATTATCATGCCGCCCGTCACCGCCGGCGAGCTGCTTACGGCCGCGCCAATCTCGTACTGCCACGCACACAGGCCCGTATCGGCATCGAGCACATACACGCGCCCGTCATTCGAGCCCACGACGACGTACGGGCCGCACAGCACGGGCGAGCTGTCGACATCGCCCTGTGTATGGAACACCCAGCGTCGCGTGCCGTCCTTCCGGTTCACGCAGTGCACCCGGGCGTCGCGCGCGCCTGCCACGACGCGTTCACCGTCGACCGCGGGCGACGAGAAGAATGCCGCGCCGTTCTCCGACGCGTACTCCCACGTCACGCGCCGCGCCGCAACGTCCACGCAGAGCAGCTTGCCCGCATATGTGCACGCGAACGCCTCGCCGCCTGCAAGCACGGGGGATGCGGCGATGTACGCGCCCGCGTCAACGCGCGCCTGCTCGATCCCGCCGGTCACCGAGACGAACCGGAGCTGCGCATCGCAGCCGCCGAAGGCCACGATGCCGTCTTCCACCGCAGGCGCGCCGTTGATGTAATTGCCCGTTTCATGCGTCCAGAGCGATGTGCCTGATGACGCGTCAATGCAGTGCATCGAGGAATCGTAACTGCCGGCGAGAATCACAATCCCCGTCCCGTCGGCCCCGTGCGCCCAGTTCGCCGAGCCAATGACCTTGTCGCCGGTCTGGTATTTCCATTTCAGCGCACCCGTGCCCGCATCAAGCGCGTACACGCATCCATCGAGCGAACCGGCGACGACCATGCCGCCGGCCAGAAGCGGAGGCGCCTCGACCGCTTCGGCTGTGTTGTACACCCAGCGCTGCCGCCCGTCCTCGAGCGACAGGCAGTACAGGTTGCTTTCGCTTGCGCCGATGTACACGCAGCCGCCTCCAATCACGGGCGACGACTTGATCTCCTCGCCGGCTTTGAACGTCCAGAGCAGATGGAGATTCGTCGAGAAGGGCCCGGTGGCAGTTCCCGGCAGGCCCTGGCCGCCGCGGAACACTGGCCACGCTGCCCGGGCAAGCACGCGCAGCCGTGCCTGCCGCGCCGTGAACAGAAGATTCCGCCGCGCGGCCCGGTAGTGCATGAACGCCGTGAGCGCGATCAGCACGGCAACGATGGTGAGAAACGCAATGCGTCTTCGTTCGACAGTCATGATCTGGCTCCGTATGCGGAGCGGCCCCGTGCGCACGCGCCGGCACAGGGGCGCATGGCCTCATGCGGCGGGTTGGCGCGGCGCGGCGCCGCTGTGTGCCAACGCGCCCGTGGGGCAGGCGGCGACACACTCATCCGCTGTCCTGGCCAGCGCCCGCGACAGCGGCTCGCTGAACGGCGCCGCCACGCGCACGTCAAATCCCCTCCCGACAAACGTCAGGCCAAGCTCCTCGCGCGCCTGCTCGGTGATCGTGACGCACAGGCCGCACTTGATGCATTTGCCCGGTTCGTACACCACCGACGCATGCTGGCGCACAATCTCGACCTGCCGGCGGGCGGCGCCCGCATAGCGCCGCTGCTTGGCGTCGTACTCTCCCGCGTAGTTCCGCAGCGCGCACTCCTCGGGCTTGCGGCAGTCGCAGTGAAGGCACCGCTCAGCCTGCGCACGAGCATCGGCCTCGCCCAGCTCCTCCGGCCGGTCGCTCGGCACATGCAGCCCCGGGCCCGGCCGGGCGCCTTCGAGGAACTGCGCCATCTCGCCCTCGCGCAGCCGGCCGAGCATCGAGTCGAACCGCGTGTGCAGCCCGGTGACCGCCCCTCCCGAAAGGAACTGGCCGACTGATGCCGCCGTCGCCCGCCCGGCGGCAACGGCGCGGACCGCCATGCGGTTCGCATGCACTGCGTCGCCGCACGCGAACACGCCGCGCTCGCTCGTTTCGTGCGTGTGCACCTGCGCCTTGATGCCGCCCTTCGCCATCCCGAGTTTCAGGAATGACGTGTCCGCATCGACAATGGCGCCGATGGCGATGACGACGGCATCGAACTCGCTGCGCAGATGGTCAATGGCGACGTCGCGCCCGAGCGCGGTGTTCATCCGGAATGCCGCGCCGAGCAGCCGGACAATCCCGATCTCGCCATCGAGCACCGCGCGCGGCAGGCGTTCGCCGGGGATCGCGCTTCGCAATGCGCCGCCCGGCTCGCCGGCGCGATCGAACACGGTGCACGCATGGCCGAGCTGTTGCAGGTAGAATGCGGCGGAAAGGCCGGCGGGGCCTGCGCCGATTATCGCCACGCGCTTTCCGCTCGCCGGCGCGCACGGCGGGAGATACGGTTCCGCGGACAAACCGTGGTCGCCCACAAACCGCTTCAGAATGCAGATCGGCACCGCATCATCGTGCTGCGCGCGGCGGCAGCCTTTCTCGCACGGCGCGGGGCAGATGCGCCCGAGCACCGCGGGGAACGGGATCGTCTCCTTCGTCGTGACGAGCGCCTCGCGGTACGCGCCGGCGATGATCTGACGCAGCATCAACGGTATGTTCAGATGCGCGGGGCAGATGCGCGTGCACGGCGCCTCGCAGTCGCCCTCGTGGTCGCTCAGCAGGAGTTCGAGCGCGACCTTGCGCGCATCGCGGACCGCCGGGCTGTCCGTCTCGATCTCCATGCCGTCGACGGCACGCGCCGAGCAGGAGGGGATGATCCTGCCCGTGCCGCGGTCTTCGACGACGCACAGCATACACGAGGTGAAGGGCTCGTGCCCCTCGCGGTGGCAGAGCGTGGGGATGCGAATGCCCAGCCCGCGCGCGGCATCAAGCACCGTTGCGCCGTCAGGTACGGTTGTCGAGTGGCCGTTGATCGTCAGCGTATGCATCGCGCAGTCTCTTGCAGCTTTCTCATCCCTCTTGGTCTTTCCCGTCCTTCCCGTCCCTTATGTCCCTTCACCCTTGTCCACAATCTTCACTGCCTGCACCGGGCATATCTGCCTGCACGTGTCGCACTGCGTGCAGATCGTAGTATTGATGACATGGCGTTCATAGGGCTTCATTGGTATGGCGTCGACCGGGCAGCGCTGGGCGCATTTGGTGCACCCGATGCAGTCGTCCGTGATGACGTACTCGATCAGCGCCTTGCATTTTTTCGCGGGGCAGCGGCCGTGGACATGGGCTTCGTACTCGTCGCGGAAGTAGCGGAGGGTGGAGAGCACGGGATTGGGCGCGGTCTTTCCGAGGCCGCAGAGGCTGCCCTGCTTGACCACGCGTGCAAGATGTTCGAGCTCGCCGATGTCATCCATGCGCGCCGTGCCCTCGCAGAACCGGTCGAGCACTTCGAGCATGCGCTTCGTGCCGATGCGGCAGAAGGTACACTTGCCGCACGACTGCTCCTGGGTGAACTTGAGGAAATAGCGCGAGACGTCCACCATGCAGTCCGTGTCGTCAAGCACGACAAGCCCGCCGGAGCCCATGATGGCCCCCGCCTCCGTCAGCTCCTCGAAATCGATCGGCAGGTCAGATGCACGCTCGGGTATGCAGCCGCCCGACGGCCCGCCGATCTGCACGGCCTTGAACGTGCGCCCCTCTGCCACGCCGCCGCCGATCTCCTCGACGATCTGGCGGATCGTCACGCCCATCGGCACCTCGATCAGGCCGCCGCGGAGCACCTTGCCGGTGAGCGAGAACACTTTCGTGCCCGTGCTGGCCTGCGTGCCGAGCGCGGCAAACGCCCGCGGGCCATGCCGCAGTATCCACGGAACGCACGCGTACGTCTCGACGTTGTTGATCAGCGTCGGCGTGTTGAACAGGCCTTTCTCCGCGGGGAACGGCGGGCGGTGGCGCGGCATGCCGCGCCTGCCTTCGATCGAGGCGAGCAGCGCCGTCTCCTCGCCGCAGACAAACGCGCCCGCGCCTTCCATGACGCGAAGCGCGAGTGGGAACCCGCTGCCCATGACGTCCGCCCCCAGCAGCCCGCGCTCCTCGAGATGCGCAATCGCAGCCCTGATCCGCTGTACCGCAAGCGGGTATTCGGCGCGGATGTACAGCACGCCTTCATGCGCGCCCACGGCATACGCGGCAATCGTGATCCCCTCGAGCACGCGGTACGGGTAGCTCTCGAGCAGCATGCGGTCCATGAAGGCGCCCGGGTCGCCTTCATCGCCGTTCATCACGATGAACCGCCGGGTGCCTGCCGCGGCGCGCACGGCAGCCCACTTGCTCCCCGTCGGGAAGCCTGCGCCGCCCCGCCCGCGCAAGCCCGAGTGGGTGATCGCTTCAACGACGCCCGCCGGATCGCCTGCTTCGAGCACGTTCCTCAGCGCCACATAGCCGTCGCGCGAGATGTAGTCGTCAAGGTCAAGCGGGTCAAGCTGCCCGCAGTGCTCGGCGGCAATGTGCTTCTGCGGCCCGAGAAACGAGCATACGGGCGCATCACGCGCGTCAATCGAGTACCGCTCGACCGGCGTCCATGTCTCGTCAGTGAGCAGTTTCTCGAGCCCGGCGGTGACGGCATGCGAGAGGCGGCTGAGCGGGTTGCGCGGCTTGAAATGCCTTGAGACGATCCTGCGCGCCTCCTTCGGCGTCACCTTTGCATAGAGAGTCGACGCGCCGCCCTTGTCAACCACCTCGACCAGCGGCGTCTGATGGCACATGCCGACGCAGCCGACCATTTTGATGTTGACGGGCACGCGGCTTTCGCGCACGGTGTCTTCGAGCACGACGCGGACGTTGTAGCTGCCGCCGGCGACGCAGCACGAGCCCTGGCCGATGCGGATTTCGCCCGCCTGTGCGCCGTGCGGCAGGCTGGCGCGCGCCGCCGCGCCCTTCTTCCGCCGCTCCTGCTCGGCAAGAAAATCATGGACCATGGCGCCCACCGTGCCCGGCGCAAGATGGCCGTACGTCACGTCGTCTATCTGCACCGCGGGCGCGAGTGTGCAGCAGCCAAGGCACGCCACGGTCGTCACCGTGAACAACCCCGCCTTGTCCGTGTCCTGTCCCTCGGGAATACCGAGGTAACGCCGTACCGCCTCGGTCACCCGCTCAGCGCCTTTGACGTGGCATGCCGTGCCCACGCACACCTTGATCGTGTGCCTGCCCGCGGGCTCGTGGCGGAACTGCGTGTAGAAGGTCGAGACGCCCATCATGTCCGCAAGGCGTATCTCGCTCACCTGGGCGACGCGGCGCAAGGCGGCTTCGGGCAGGTAGTGGTACCTTTCCTGGATGGCCTGGAGCACCGGGATCACGCAGTGCGGCCCGCGGCCGATGCGCGCGACGATCGCGTCGATCTCGGCGTGGCAGTGCGGCGCGGATGTTGTGGTGTCTCCGTTCATCTTATTCCACACCGATGCAGTACACATGCCGGTCGCCGCGCACATAGATGCGCCCGCCCGCGATGGCCGGCGTCGTCACGACGGCTTCGCCGAGCGCCGGGGTGCCGATCTCCGTGTAGGTTCTGTCCAACGTGAAAATGTGCGCGACGCCCGTGTTGTCGAACGCATACACGCGGTCGCCGGCGACGACGGGCGAGGCATAGAACCCGTTGTCCACCTCGTGCGTCCAGAGCTCCGTGCCGTCGCGTGCGTCCAGGCAGGAGATCACCGCGCCGCTCGACGCGAAGATCACCATGCCCTTCGCGGCCACCGGGCTTGACACGTCGGGTATGTTGTCGCTCGATTCCCACGCGAGCGTTCCGTCTGAGGCGCGCACGGCTTTCAAGCCGCAGGCCTCGTTCGCGGCATACACGATGCCGCTGTCATATGCCGGCGACGGCGCCACTTCGCCGCCCATGCAGTCGAGCTTCCACAACTCGCTGCCGTCCGCGGGGCTGTACGCCGCGAGCAGCGGGTCGGCGCTCACAATGATCTCGTCGCGCGCTCCCGTGTTGATCACCACGGGCGATGACCACGAAGGCGACACGTCGCGCCGCGTCTCCCACAGCTGCGTGCCGTCCGCGGCTGCCAGCGCGTACAACCGCGCGCCGTCTCCCGTGTCGAACTGCACGATCACGCGGTCCTGGTATGCAAGCAGCGACGACGCATAGCCGTACGACAGCGCGGGCACGCCGAAACATCTCGTCCATACCTGCGTGCCGTCAGGCGTGAAACAGGCCAGATCGCCCGTGGCGAAAATGGCGAACACGCGCCGCCCGTCCGTTGCCATCGTTGAAGCCGCATATCCGGTGTCATCCGAGACATCCTGGAGCTTGTCCGGCGTTGTCGAAGGCTGCACGGCGCGCTGCCACAGCAGGTTCCCTGTCGAGGCATCGAGGCAGAACACCTCGAGCCCCTTTTCATCGCCGCCCGAGAAGTACACATGATCGCCCCACACGATCGGCGAGTTGTACGCCTTGCGCGGCGCCACAGCCTTCCAAAGGACGCCCGAGCCGCTCGCACCGTCCCATGTGATCGGCGGGTCCGCCGCGCCGGCGACGCCGAGGCCGAACGGGCCGCGGAACCCCGGCCAGTTCGATCTCACCTCTTCAACCGGCGGCGGCGGAGCGGGGGGAACGGACTGCGCAAGCGGCGCGGCAGGCGCGGCGCCGGCTGCTGAGGCCGGTGCGCTCTCCGCCGCGGCGGTTGCCGGCGCGAGTGTGCGCATGCCTTCCCCTGCCGCGCCCAGCGGGCCCAGCTCGGCGTGCGAAAGCACAAGCACGTACGCCGCGGCGGCGGCGATGACGACGCATGCGCCGGCAAGGGCCCAGCGGGACCGGGCGTTCATCTCGAGCGCCTCGTCAGGGCCTTCGCACTTCGGCGGCATTGGCGCCGTGCGCTGCAGCGCGGCCAGCGCCTGCAACGCGCACAGAAGCACGATCACGCCGCCGAGAAGCATGAATGCGCCCGAGCGCACGACCGCGTGGCTGCTGAACAGCGCGCGGCGCGCAAGCAGATCGAGCGCGCGGATTTCCTCGCGGATGGCCGGCCGGTCCGGCTGCGCGCGGAATTCGGTCATCAGCCGCTTCAGCGCCGGAGAGTTCGCCGGGTCAGTCCTCTTGAGCTGCAGATGGTTGAACACTATCAGCGCCGACACGACAAGCACAAACAGGCCCGCGACAAGCGCGACGCCCTGCGCGATGCGGATGTACAGCGCCTTGTTGTTCTGTTCAGGCTGGGGCATGGGTGCCGGATGTGGTTGTTAATGACGTGCGTCGCAGCCGCTCGCGCGGGCAGTACGAGAAACAACGGCCGCAACTGAAACATGTCCCGCGGTCCGGCTCGTAATCCTCACGCCTGCGCCGCAACGCGAACCCGATCAGCCGCGCGCCGAGCGACAGGCCGACGAATGCGCCGATGAACCAGCCGCCCGTGACGAACTGCCGCTCGATCTTCCTGGCATCCGCGTATGCCGCCGCCATCGGCGTCCCTGTCGCGCGGAACGCCTCCGTCTGCAGCGTCATCCTGTCCACTGCGCCGCGTTCCTCCGCGTCGAGCTGGAGGGCGAGCTGCACGTCCGGGTGCGCGCGTGAAAGCGGTTTGCCCGCGCGGCTCCCCAGCCAGCCGCCGCCGGCGATCAGCACGGGAAGCGCCGCAAGCAGCAACACCAGCCGCCGCAGTTCCTTCCCGCGCGGCTCGGCCGTCTCGGCCTGCGTCGGCTTGTTGATCGCGCCGAACGGACACGCGTTCTCGCACAGCCGGCACTGGATGCATTCGTCGGGCGTGATCGTCGCATGCCACTTCGACAGCCGCGACAGCCAGCCCAGCACCACGCCGTACGGGCAGGCAAACCTGCAGTACGGCCGCCCGACGAACATGCCGAGCACGATGAACAATGCGCCGAGCACGAGTATCCCCGCAGGCCCGTTCAGCCTGAAGAACGAAACGAAGGGATCAAACCTGCATACCGGGAACAATGCGCCCGTCGCCGCCATGACCACCGCGATCCCAAGATACACGTACGGCAGCATCCCCAGCGCATGCGCAAGCCAGCGCGGCACCGCAACCGGACGCAGCACCACCACGTCCTGCACCGCCCCGAGCGGGCAGACGGCCGCGCAGAATACACGGCCGAACAACAGCGCGCATGCAAGCGGCAGCAGGAAAAAGCCGAGCACGGCAAACGGGATTCCGTATGTCCTGTCGCATATCGCCAGCGCCACATTCTGCACCGAGCCGACCGAACACACGCACCCGCGCCGCCAGAACCCGAAGTACGCTATCGAGAACAGCGTCATCGCAGTAATCCCCGCGCGAGACCGCCGGCGCAGGACGAGATGCGCCGTCACCAGCAACGCGGCAAGCAGGACGGCCGTGTCGATGTACGTCCATGCGCTCGATGCCGGATGCGGGTTGGCGACGGTTGGATACGCGTACCCGCCCTCGAACTCCGGCCGCGGGAACCTGTCGGCGGCAGTGGCGCCCAGCGAGATCACGCATGCACACGCCAGCGCTGCTGCGCGTGCGACGAGCGTGTGTGTCCGCGGTGTCGTGTTCACTTCCTCCCCAGCTCCCCTTTGAAAATGTACGGCGTTTCAGCCGGCACGCGGCTGAACGCGTTCGCCGGGCATGCCTTTGCGATCGCGCATTCGTTGCAGTTCATGCAGCGGTCGTGCCGCACCTGCAGGTAGAGCGACCCGTTGCCGAACGACGTGCACCCCTTTACGCATTTCGCGCAGCCGATGCACAGCGATTCATCAATCGTGTACTCGTAATACGGGTCATCCACGAAGCGGCGGACAATCGCGTTCGTCGGGCACAACCTGTTCTCGGCCGCCGTATCGAGATTCTTCGCGTTCGGCTGGTGATACCCGCCGCACAGCTCGCAGTAGCCGCAGACATCGAACGCATGAACGCACTTGACGGCCGAGGGCGTCAGCACGCACTTCGTCGCGCACTGGCCGCATTGCGTGCATTTCAGCGGGTCGAGCTGCCAGACCATGCGGGGCGTGCGGCCGCGCGGGGCGAGAATGCCTGCCACGCCGCCCAAGGCAGCGACCGCTGCGGCGCCGAGCCCGCCGCGCAAGAGTTTGCGGCGGCTGACGCGCGTCTTCCTGTTTCCATCGCTCATGGCTTCTCCTTGCGCGGCGGGCTGAGCACGGCCCGCGCGGACAATGCGGATGGATGGCCGCATGAGCCCAGCTCCGCGCACCGGCGGCATATCATGTCCGCCGTGCAGCGGTCATTCGCGCGCGCTGTTCTCACCGCGCGGCGGCCAAGCACGGCGGCAAGCGCCGCCGCGGCGCCGAAGGCAGCCCAACGGCCGATGGCGCTGAGCAGCTCGCGCCGGTTCGTTTTCGTTTCATCAGTCATAGCAGCCTCGGTTTCCACGCGGTCATTTCTTCGCAAAAATCCTCACCGCCTGCGCGGCAGGATCAAGCACGTACACCTTCCCGTCGGCGTCAACCGCAAGATCAAGCCCGGCGTCCCCGTCGGCAAACTGCTCCGGTGCGGCGACGACGCTCAGAAGATCGCCTGCCGCGCTCACTATCTTCACGCGCACAATCCCCTTCTCGGAAGTCACGAATGAACCGTCGGGCATTATCGCGATGTGCGTCGGATTGCAGCAGCCGCAGAAATCCTCTGTCCCGATGCCCGCGCGCTGCCATTGCCGCAGCAGCCTTCCGTCGAACGCGTACTGCTCGAACCGGTGTGCGCCCGGGTTGACAATCCAGAGCGTGTTGTCGCGCGCAATGGCCACGTCGAAGTACGGGCTCGGGATGATGAAGCCCGCGCTGCCATGCACTGCGTCCTTGCCGGTGATCCGGCCAAGCAGCGCGCCGCCCGTGTCGTAGTGCACCACCTCGCGATTGCCCGCATCGGCCGCGAACACGTCATCGCCCGAGACTGCCACGCTCGTGAGCACCGCGTTCGACCCGAGTGATGCATACGCGCGGAGCAGCGCGCCCGTCGCATCGTACACCTCGATCCGGTCGCCCAGCCCGATGTACAGCATCCCCTTGTCCTCCGTGAGACACGTCGCCTGCGCGGGCAGCGCGAACCTGCGCAGCGCGCGCCCGTCCTGCCCGCACGCCACAAGCGCTTCGCCCGCGGCGTATACCGTGCCGTCCGCGCCAAGCGCCAGCGCGCGCAGCGCCATGCCCGTCACCGCAATGCGCCCCTGTTCGGCATAGCGCATGAGATTTGTTGCGACGGACTTGAACTGCTGGACGTCGTAGGGGTAGGGATTCGCCCTGTCGCCTGCCGGCGTGAACGCAAGGCGCAGCCCCACGAGCACGATGCCCGTCGAGGCTGCGAGAATGACCAGGCCCGTCAGTATGCGTTTCATCTGCGTCTAGGGTGTGCGGAGATCAAGGCAGACCATGTGCTTGTCGTCGCGCATGAGCAGTCTGCCGTCGACGAGGGCAAAGGGCCCCCAGGCATCCTTGCCGTCCATTATCTTTGCCGAGGCGAGCTTGATGTACGCGTTCGTCGTTGCCCGCGCCATGGTCAGCTCGCCATTGTCATTCAGGATGAGGAACTTGCCGTCGGCGATCATGAAGGGCCCGAGGCCGAACCGGTGTTCCTTGCTGCTCGTCCAGACGAACGTGCTGCAATCATCAGGGCTGCAACAAACGAGCTCGTTCCGGCGCGGCCCGGCGTCCTTGGGCAGAATGCCGAACAGGCATCCCTCGAAATACAGCGGCGTCTGCTGTTCGCACGCGAGCCCTTCGTTCGGCTTGAGCGTCTGAAGCGTCTCAACCGTGTACGCGCCGTTCCCGTGCATCACCTTGAGCATCATGCTCCCCGCGCCGTACCCGGCCGTCATGAACACGCGCCCGTCAGGCAGGCACACCGGCGCCGGCGCGACGACGTTGTGACTGAACGCCGTCGTCTCCCACAATACCGCCCCCGCGTCCGGCCCGTCTGCCGCTATGCCCGCAATGCCGCCGCTCGCCGCATACACATACATCTTCCGCCCGCCGAACGACCAGGGCATGATGGACGAGTGGGACATGAGCCATCCGCGCGCGTTCGGCGTCTGCCAGACGATCTTCCCCGTCGCGCACTCGACGGCCATCATCAGCACGTTCGTTCCCGCGGGCGCGATGATCGCAAGGCCGTTGTCGATCAACGGGCATTGGCCCGTGTACCACCCGGGCACTTTCGTCCCGTACTCGCGCACCAGGTCGATTCCCCAGGCGAAGTCCCCCGTGTCGGCCTTGACGCACATCACGTGGCAGTTCGGCCCGATCGTCACCACGTGCCCGTCGCTCACCGCGGGTATGGTGCGCGACATGCCATGGTTGCGTTTGAGCCTGACGGTGTACGAGCGGCGCCAGATTTCCCTGCCGTCCCCGAGCGAGAAGCAGCGGAGCGCATCCTGTTTCTTCTTCTCGTCGTAATCGAGAAGGTAGACGCGGCCGTTGGCGACCGCCGGCGCGGCATGCCCTTCCCCAAGCTCGACCGACCAAAGGATGCGCGGCCCGCCCTCTGGCCATTTGTCGGCAAGCTTCACGCCATCGGCGCAGATGTTGTCGAAATTCGCGCCGCGGAACCGTGGCCATGAACCAAGTATGTTTGTCGCTGCAACGCCGTCGAACGCCGCGAAAAACTCACCGATCTTCACCGCGGGCGCGTTGCTCAAAGCCGCCGCGCGCCCGTCCATCCCCGGCACGCTCTCAACCAGCGCCACGCCCGGCCCCTCGGCAAGCCAGAACACAATGGCTGCCGCGCCACCAAGGGCAGCGACGATTGTGATCGCTCCCGCTATCAGCCTGTTGTTCATTGTCCGGTCACGCCGCGGCGGAGGGCCGCGCAGACGACGGGAGTGTCACCAATGCCTCCCAGAATGTGCACCCGCGCATCTATCGCCATAATAGTAGTTAAAGTATACCAAAAAGCAGCCCGAATGTGAATTGCGAGGCGCCCCCAGTTCCGGCGACAAGGCGCTGCACTATCGCGCGCGCAGGAAGTGGCCGAGGCTGCGCCTTGGCACGTAAGAGTCAAAGTGGCCGTGCAGTTCCATGTTCTCTCACATGTGCCAGCAGATGCCGGTACATGTGGCCAATCTGTCGCAAGGTACACTTGGTCACGGGTGGGTGAGTGCGGACGCGCGGCGAGGGCATGTACTCACCAAGGCGCAGCCTCGGCCACTTACAGTCGCCCGAACTGGGCGCCCCCCTAACTGTGCCGGTTTGCCGCGCACAGCACGTGGCCGAGGCTCCGCCCTGGCAAGTACATGCGGCGGATGCGCGTTTCCGCCACGTGCTCGGCGCCGGCCACTACTTGCCAAAGCGCAGCTTCAGCCGCTTACACTCGCCGGACCGTGGATGCCCCCGGGGGCTTGACATCGGCGTTGTCTTCCGCGACCTGCTCATCGGCACGCGATCCCTCACAGATGTTTCCGCATGAGTTCCTTCGTAATGCGATGCACCGCCTCCGGGTCCTCGTTGTTGTGCGCGTAGTAGTAGAGCGAGAGATGATCCGGACGATAGTCCCTCAGGTACGCATCGAGATTCTCACGGTACTCGGGAATCGCTTCGGCAGGCATGAGCATGTTTTCGACAAGGGCGAACGTGCCTTTCCCGGCCGCCGCGCATTCCTTCACCGTCCGTTCCCATGCGCTTTCGACGCGGTACTTGTGCCAGGAGGGTGTTTCGTGGAAGTAGCTTTGCCGGGCGAGATTGCCGTCATAGCCTGCGTAACGGATGGCCGGGATCGCGCACGCGGCCTGGGTGAAGCGCCCTGACTGCGGCGTCTGGTTGAACAGCGTGATGCACAGGCCCGGCCGTATCGAGAGGCAGTGCGCCGAGAGATCGTCAAGGAAATCGATGAACCCGTCCTCCATCTGTTCCGGCGTCGGGTCCGGGCCGAACTTCGCGCATGTGTCATGGTGGCGTGAGACAAGCCGTTCCTCCTTCGGCTCATCCCAGATGATGCCGTCGAGAGGGTAATCCGTGAGAAGGGTCGCCATGAAGTCCTTGATCCATTCGCGGAACACCGCGCTCTCGACGCAGGCCATCGGCCCTGTCCAGCCAACATAGCCGGGCACGTGCGCTTCAGGATGTTGCAGGAGCCAGAGGCTGGGCATCAACGGCGCGCCGGCGAACCGGTTGCCAAGGCGGCTGGGAATGACAAAGACCTTCAGGCCGCACCTGTGCGCAAGGTCCACCTGGAGTTCGAATGCGCGGCGCGAGTACCGCATCTCGCTCTCGGAGAACGAAATGGCGACGGCGTTGAAACCGCAGTCAACCATGTCCTTGAAATTCTCCTCGAGCTGATGCGGGATGACGGTGAAATGGCCGTGCGAGAGGAAATAGGCTGTAACTACCATGTCGATGCCGATTGAGGTTATTTGTCAAAGACTAGTCGGGACAGGGATGTCCCTCCTACACTTCGGGACAGGGATGTCCCTACTACGTTGATGGCGGCCCGGCCAGGCGGCGCAGGGCGCGTGTGGCGAAGATCAACGGGTAGAGCTCCTCGTAGTACCACAGCGACGCGAAGTACAACCCGACCGGCGCTGCAGGCAACGGCGCGGCCGTGGTACAATGCTGAACGAGCCACTGGGCGCCCTTGTGCAACGATTCCCCGCACTCGCCCGATGATGCAAGCGCGCACAGCGCAAGCGATGTCTCCTCGATGGATGACGAGCAGCCCGCAGCGCCGCCCCATCCGCCATCGGTGTTCTGCACGCGCAGGAGAAACGCGCGGCCCGCCGCCAGCATAGGCGATGATGCGCAGGCATCGGGCTCCTCGAGCGCGAGCACGACCTGCGCGGTACCGTACACGGGATTGCCGTGCCGCGGCGCGTGTTCGTTGCCGAACCACAGGGGTAGCCACGAGCCGTCCTGCTGCTGCGTGCGTGCGAGATACGCCAGCGCGCTACGGGACGCCTTGTCGACAGCGCGCTGCAGCGCCGCGGGAAGATCATTGCGCCATGCGGCCCATGCGCGCAGCGCGTGCGCCGTGATGTCCGGGCAACTGTGATCGAACGGCAGGGCGCCCCAGCCGCGGCAGAAAGTCGGAATGCCGCCGTCACTGTTCTGCAGACCGAGCAGCCAGCGCACACCTGCTTGGGCCGCATTCAGCGCGCGCGCATCGTGGGCAGCGAGCTGGCGCAGCGCGAGCAGCGCGCTTGACGTGTCGTCCGCATCAGGCACGCCGCCCGGCAGATCGGTCCATGCCCAGCCGCCTGGCGCGGCGTTGGTGTAGGGATGGACGCGGGTGTGTTGTTGATCGAGGAGCCAGGAGGAGATGGCTGCTCTTTGAGGTTGTGACAGCTCATCACTGGCCGAGGGTTCTTCCTGCAACGAACTCGAAGGCGGGAGAGACAACGTTTCGGTGCGCCGGGTGCAGTGGCGGTCTTCATCTGCGTGCACTCTCCAAGGCGCAGCCTCGGCCACTTCCACTTTGACTTCGGACAGCGCGCCCACTGCCAGCGTGGTCACCCACGTTGCCAGATTCGTGTCGATCGGCCAACCGCCGTCATCACGCATCGAGCGGCGCAGGAACGCGGCGGCGCGTTGTGTGACGGCATGGCCGCGCAGCCCGATCGATGCGAGCGACATGGTGACAAAGCCTGTCAAGGGCGTTGCTTCGAGAAACCCGCCGTTCGATGGCTGGATGCGTTCGAGAATGCGGATCGTTCTGTTTCTGGCGAGCGTCCGCGCGGCGCGCGTGAACGGGCAGCGTGAGGGCAGATGATGATGCCGCGCCTGGCCAATGGCGATCAGCGCCGGCAATGCGTAGCTCACCACCGGCAGCCGCACGGCACTGAAGAACCGGGCGGGGAGGATGGCAAGCTCGAACGGGAGGTGCGGGATGCATGCCCATGCGGAGGCGCCGGGGCCGAGCCGCCCCGCAAGGGCGCACATGGTGAGGATCGGCGCGGAGAAGGTGCGATCTTTGCCGTAATGATCGAGGAGAGCTTTTGACACGGCGTGCGGCTCGATGCCTCCGGCGTGCACGCGAATCCATGCTTCCGCGCGCGCGACAGTTTCAACGCACGGGACACCCAGCGATGCCGCGCGTGAGAGCGCGCACCAGCAGAGCACGGTTGTGCTGAGGTTGCTCCCACTGATCGGCGTGTCGCCCCAGCCGCCGTCTCTGTTCTGGTGTTGGGTGAGCCAGGCCATGCCGCGCGCGGCGAGCGCATGATCATCCTCAACGCCGGTCAGCGTCAGTGCGAATGAAGCGACCGCGGTAGACAGCG
>JAAYZF010000143.1 GCA_012514975.1 bacterium | reverse complement strand
TATGCCGAAATCCGCCAGCTTCCGGACGCTACAGGCGATTCGGTCCCCCTTGTCCTGGTGAACCGCGTCGCGGCCGAGAAGGGCTTTCATTCCGTTACCATCGACCACCACCGTGCGGCCCGGAGCGCCATGGAGTATCTGGTGGCCCTGGGGCACCGGCGGATCGCCCTTGTGTCCGGCGACGCCCAGGCCGACCACATCAAGCCGCGCCATCAGGCCTATCTGGACGTTCTGGCCGAGAACGGCATCCGACCCGAACCGGGTTGGATGCTGGAGAATCTCGCCTGGAACGGCGAGCAGCGCAAGGCGCAGATCGCGTCCCTCCTTTCCCAACACAAGCCCACCGCCTTCTTCCTGCCGACCGGGCGGTTCGAGGCCGCGGTGCTGGTCACGCTCCACCAGCTTGGCTGTTCGATCCCGGGCGACATCTCGCTTGCGTCCTTTGACGACGTGCCGAACCCGCTTCACCCGCTGGTCCCGCTGATGACAACCGTGCGCCTGCCGCTGGCATCCCTCGGACAGTCCGCGGTCCGGCTTCTGGACCGTGTGCGGAGGGATCGCCCGGAATTCCCGATCGTGGAGACACTTGAGACGGAGTTGGTTGTGCGTGACTCATGCAAACGTTTGAGGTGAAGAGTGGCCGCTTCGGGCCATGGAAAACTTTTTCAGGAGGGCGCGCTGTGACGGAAGGGCTTTGGCGAAAGCTGTCGCGGGCGTTCACGTTGATCGAACTCATGGTTGTGGTCGCGATCATCGCCATCCTTGCCGGAATGCTGTTGCCCGCGCTGGCGGCGGCGCGGGAGAAGGCGCGGCGCGCCTCCTGCATGGGCAACTTGCGGCAGATCGGCCTGGCGCTCGCCAGCTACACGGGCGACTACAGCGGCTACTATCCCGCCGACGTCAACTATGGCGGAGCATCGAGGCCGGACATCTCGGGCAGTTTCGACAGCAGCGCGCCGGCGATCGAAGGGGGCGTGTATGTCTATGAACGACGGGGGGAGGAGGTGTACCTGGCCTCCGGCGGTTGGCGGTACAACACGTCGGAGAATCCCGCTTCAACCGCCAGATCGAACTTCTCCAACATCCAGGGGGCGATTGCGGGAGGGTTCAAGTCGGGAGCGTTGAAAAGCGCCTATCCGGCCGGCCAACTGAACGCAGCGCCCATCGGTCTGGGCCTTCTCGCCGTCTCCGGGTACCTGGGCGACCTGCAGGTCTTTTACTGCCCGACCGGTTCGGACCTGGACATCGCGGCGGACCGCTTCTATTCCAAGAACAGCAACGACAACAACTATCTGCGCTGCGCGATGCAAACCAGCGCGCGCAACCTGCGCAGCATGGGCGGCAGCGACGCTCACAACCTGCTCTACGGCAATTACAACTGGATCGATACGTGGGCGTGCAACCCCGGCGGCAGTTGGTACGGTCCGGCGGGCCTGCCGCCGTCCGGAGACCGGTCGGAGGCCGTGAACTACGCGAACTTCGTTCTGGGTTCGTCGTACGCGTACCGGAACCAGCCGATCGTGTTCTGCAACATCACCCCGTCCGACATCCGCTCAGGCTACTCGGCGCACGTAAGCAAATGCCAATACGAAAACGGCTATGCCTCCAGTACGCCGGGCGAGCGCAACACGCCGCGCATCATGGAAAACCTCGTGCCCGCGCGCAAGACCTCGAAGCTGCTGGGAGACCGCGCCATCGCCATGGACCGATTCGGACAACGCGGGTGGGACCCCACCGGCGGATACGAACGCGACCATCTTGGCGGCGCCTTCCCCTATCCGGGCGACGGGGTCCTGGCGCATCGGGATGGGTACAACGTCCTCCGAGGCGACGGCCACGTCCGCTGGATGGGCGACCCGCAACAGAAGTGGATATGGATTCCCGGATACATAGACGCCCAACATGGCGCGGAGAAGCTGGGCGGTCACTGGGCGATCAACCGGGGGGTCATGTATCACAACTCCAATCCCGCGGTCGCCTGTGTGAGCAAAGGAATCCAGGCATGGGTTTACTTCGACCACGACGCGGGCATGGACCTGAACACCCGCGTCTGGTGGCAACCCTTCTGATTCCGGCGCATCGGAGTTACTCTCAATCCACGGAGGGCCGCCATGAAGGGCCTGCTCATCGCTGTGCTCTGCTGGCTTGCGGTCTCGACCGGCGCGGTCCGGACGACGCAGGCGCAGGAGGGCTTCCCCCTCGTTGACGGCGGCACTCAGGCCGTGATCGTCGCCGGCGGCATGAACAAGCAGGACCGCCTGGCGTGGCGTTACCTGGGCGACTACGGCATCCGGGCGCTCCCCACGGCGGCCGACGCCTACGCGGAACGGCTCCAGGCCGACATTGAGAAGAGCACGGGCTGCAAGCTGCGGGTCGTGGCCGAGGGCCGTTACCAGCCCGGGACCGCACAGCCGGCTCTCTACCTGGGCGCCACGCGGAAGGCGCAAGAGCTGTTCGGCGACCGGCTGAAGGACATCGACAGCGACGGCTATGTCGTGCATGTGACGCCGTCGTTCGTCGTTCTGGCCGGGAATATGGATTACGCCGTCTATGATTTTCTGAGTACGTATCTCGGCATCGATCGGTACATCCCCGTCGATCTCTTCACGATCGTTCCGAAGCATGACCGCGTGACCGTGCCGACCGGGACGCGCGTGGAGCTCCCCGCCTTTTTCTCCCGCGCGTTCAGCCGCATCAACGGGGGAACGGTCCGTCTGAACTCCCCGCCGTGGCGTCTCCATCCGGGAAACGGACGGTACTCGTTCCATCACTATATCGGCGAGCGTTTCATGCTCGCCAAACAGTTCCCCGACCATCCGGAGTACTTCGCTCTGGTGAACGGCGAGCGCGTGCCTTGCACGGGGTCGCGGACGCCCAACCCCTGCGTCCTGAACCCCAACGTCATTGACATCGTGACAAAGCACTGCCAGGAGATTTTCGACAAAGACCCGGACCGTCTGTCGGTCAGCCTCGCCATGAACGATTCGTACCGGTTCTGCCAGTGTCCCCTCTGCAAGCCCTTGCAGGGACCGGGCCACAGCATCGCGGTCGAGGGCAAAACGACCCATGCGAGCGACTACTGGTACACCTTCGTCAACAAGGTCGCGAAGGCCATCCGGAAGACGCATCCCGGCAAGTACGTCGGCATGATCGCCTATTCCCGCGCCGAGAACCCGCCCACCTTCCCCATGGAGCGCAACGTCCTTCCGTACATCTGCGACAACAGCGCGGACTGGGGAAACCCGGCCGAGCGGAAGAGCGACTTGGCCAAGATAGACGCATGGTTGGAGCGCGTAGACCGGATCGGGCTCTACGAGTACCTGTACGGCCAAGCCTTCTTCATTCCGCGCACGTACACGCGCAATCTGGCGGACAAGCTGAGGCATGTGGCGGAGCAGTGCCCGGGCTCCGGCTTCTATGCCGAGGTGTACGGGACGCACGGGTTCGACGGTCCGAAGGTGTGGATCACGGAGAAGCTGCTCTGGGACCCCAAGCAGGACGTGGACGCCCTGATGACGCGCTGGTCCGAGGCCTGTTTCGGCCCGGCGGCGGCGCCGATGAAGGCGTACTTCGATACGCTCGAGGACGATCTGGCCAAGGGCGCCGCGCGGGCGAAGCCGTCCGGCATCCTGTGGGGATACCGGCAGGAGCAGCAGTACGACCTCTATCGCCCGGAGGACTTCCCCCCTCTGTGGAAGCTGCTGGACAAGGCGAAGGCCGAGGCCGGCGGCGATCCGGCGATTCTTCGACGGATCGACTACTTCGCCTCCTGCCTGAAGATCGCCGACGCGCTGGTCCGGCGACACCATGCCCACGCCGGGGCGGCGAAGTTGGCGGCGGCGAAGGCGAATGCCGCCGACGTCCTGGCAGAGATGCTCGACAGCGAGAAGGACTGGCCGCGCTTCGATCTCTGGCGCGACATCCAGCAGGCGCAGACGGAGGACTACGTCAGGACGGGCGAGGGACCGGAGAGCAGCAGAGCTGCGCTGGTCATGGAGTACATTCTCGACAACGGTCCTTGGAAGACAGTCTCGCAATTGCTCGACCGGGGGAACCGCGATGTCGCGGCGTTGCGCCGGGCATCGAAGGCCGCGCTTCTGGGCATGACGCCCAAGGGCC
>JAAYZF010000142.1 GCA_012514975.1 bacterium | reverse complement strand
ACGGCAATTGACAATTGACAATTGACAATTGACAATTGACAATTGACAATTGACAATTGAGAATTGACAATTGAGAATTGACAATTGAGAATTGAGAATTGAGAGTTGGCAGTTGACGCACCGACGCACTAACTACTGAACACTGAACGCTGGTCGTACAGATGTCCAACAACCGCTACTTCTGGGATGACTACTGGCAGCGCGGGCCGCTCGATGTGAAGAACGGCATCAAGGCGCGCACGCGGCGCGGCGACGTCGGCGCCACATGGTGGTCGCGCCGCTGGGTCTCCGTCATCGAGTCGTTCAACATGGGCGACCGCCTCGACCGCGGCAGATACTATGCGCGCCGCGGCCAGGTGATGTCGATCGAGATCGAGCCGGGCGTGATCCGCGCGCGTGTGCAGGGCTCGCGCCCGCGGCCCTACACCGTGCTCATCAAGCTCAAGCCGCTCACGGCGAGGCAATGGAACACCGTGCTCGATTCGCTTGCCGGCCAGGCTGTGTTTGCCGCGAAGCTTCTCGCGGGCGTCATGCCTGAACACATCGAGGACGCGTTCCGCGATGCCGGCCTCCGCCTCTTCCCCGCAAGGCATCACGACCTCGAAACCGCCTGTTCCTGCCCGGACGAAGCGAACCCGTGCAAGCACATTGCGGCGGTCTACTTCCTCCTTGCCGAGCATTTCGACGATGATCCTTTTCTCGTCTTCAAACTCCGCGGCAGGACAAAGGACGAGGTGATCAGCGCCCTGCGCAAGCGCCGTGACGCGGCAACAGAGCCGAAGGCGGCATCGCGCCGCGTGCGCGCAACGGCGCCGGCGGAAGACCCGGCCGCGTTCTGGCGCGCCGCCACTCCGCTCGCCTCGTTCACCGTCTCGCCCCGCCCGGCCGATGTGCTGCGCGCCACGCTGCGCCGCCTCGGCCTGCCGCCGTTCGGCGCGACATCGAAGGAAGCCTTCCGCTTCCTCTGCCGCGCCTACGACGCAACTGCCCGCGCAGCCCTCCACGCCGCGCACAAGCCGAGCGAATCCCCCGTCAACGGCGCGACAGATTCAAGACAGCGGCGCAGCTCCTGAACCGCGTCCTCCGACCCGCATTGGCTGGTTTGGAGTACCACCTTCAGGTGGGCCGTGCATGCGGCGGCAGACGCTGCTGTTTGTGTGGCAAGGGGCTGTGGGCCTTGACCCTTATGTCGCTGGCCGAATCCCAGCGCCACACCAGCGCCAACGGCCCGCCTGAAGGTGGTACTCCAAGCCAACCCGCGGCGTATCGGTGCCGGCCTTCGTACGGCCCGTGCAACACGGACGAACACGCACGGACCAAGTACTTCGTGCACCGTAATTGGTGGAACGTGCGTGCTGCATCTTGACTCCTGAACGCAAAGACGGTATCATTGGGTCATGAAGCTGGAAGATGTGCGGAGAATTGCAGGACCTGCCTGCCGTGCGTTCAATGTGCGACGGCTGGACGCGTTTGGCTCCGTGGCCCGCGGGAGTGCAACGTCAACAAGCGATGTGGACTTGCTGGTCGAGTTCGCCGACCCCGAGGCGCACCTCGCCCAGCGATACTTCGGCCTGCTGCACCGCCTGGAAGACGGTCTGCACTGCGCGATCGACCTCCTCACTGTCGAGAGTGTGCGCAATCCGTACGTGAGAGCGCGCATCTTGAAGGAACGCGTGCCTCTGTATGAAGGATGAGACTCGTGCCCACCTGTATGACGTGTTGAGGGCGGCCCAGGCAGTCATGCGCTTTGTGGCAGGCACCACGTATGCCTCGTATGCCGCCGATGAGCAGCTCCGCAGCGCGGTTGAACGCAAGTGCGAGATCATGGGTGAGGCACTCGCGTGAATCCGGCGTGACGATCCTGCCGTTGTGACATCAATCCAGCATCACCGCGACATCATCTCCTTCCGCAACATTCTCATCCATGGCTATGACGCCGTTGACGACAGGATCGTCTGGGGCATCGTTCAAGAGGAACTGCACACTCTTGTCCAGGATGTGGAGCAACTCCTCCAACAGGAAACACCGGACAACGGGAGCTCTCATCCCTGAGTGCTGCTGCTCAGCAAGGTGAAACCGCCAACACCACTGAACCGCGCGCTCCACATCCGCAACGCCAACGGCCCGCCTAGAGGTGGTACTCCAAATCCCCCAGGAACAGCCTTGGGGGATGCCATACGGCAGGCACCCACCGCGACGTGTCTGTGCCGGCCTTCGCACGGCCCGTGCAACACGGGCGAACACAGGCCACCTACTTCGTCCTTCGTCCATCGTCCTTCGCACTTCGTCCTTCGTCCTTCGTCCTTTGTCCTTCGTACTTTGTCCTTCGTACTTCGTCCTTCGTACTTTGTCCTTCGTACTTCGTCCCTCGTACTTCCCGTTGTTTGTCTTGCCGGGCCGTTTTTGGTATAATGCCCCTAGTTGGAACGCCCTGAAACGCGGGTGGCTGCGTTTCATGTTCGTGCAATGTTCGTTGTGGTATAGTGTTCGCGCCGAAGGAACATGCGTGCCCTGGTGTTCCAGGGACGTTGCAGCGGCGTGGGGATGCGGTTGCCTGCTGAACGAACATGCGGAACACCGGGGCACCATGGTAATCCGGAGGGCAGCACGATGCCTCGTTGGTTGACGGACCGCGCAATCGGCGAACAGAGCGCGCGCAACATCCGGTGGCTCGTCCTCGATGTCGATGGCGTGATGACCGACGGCACGCTGCTCTACGGCCTCCCCGGCGGCCGCATGCCGGAGATGAAGCCGTTCCATGTGCATGACGGCCATGGCATCAGGCTCTGGCAGCGCAGCGGCAGGCATGTGGCAGTCATCACCGGCCGCACGTCGGCCGCCGTGGCCGACCGGTGCGCCGATCTTGAGATCGCCCGGGTGTACCAGGGCGCGAAGGTGAAACGCGATGCGCTGCGGATGTTCCTGCAGGACACGGGCGCCGATCCCGCGACGGTATGTTACGTCGGGGACGACATGGTGGACATCCCTGTGTTTCGCGGCGTGGGCCTCGGCATCGCCGTGGCCGACGCGACGCCTGAGACGGTGCAGGCCGCGCACCTTGTGACGGACAAGCCGGGCGGCCGCGGCGCCGTGCGCGAAGTCATCGACTTCCTGCTGAAGCTGCAGGGCGCATGGCCGAAACTGATGGAACGATATCTCGAGTAGCCGTCCCGATTAGTGGCTGAGGATAAACGGATGAAGATACGCAAAGTGATACTACTGACCATGCTCTCGGCGCTGGCGACCAGCGCGGGCGACCAGCCGGGCTTGTCTGACGACAAGGACATCATCGATTCGCGCGTCATGCGCGACAATGTCACATTCTCGGAGATCGAGGACTCGGGCTGGAAGATGTGGGAAGTCAACGGCTCGCGCGCCGAGACGCTCGATGTCGACAATATCCGCATCTTCGATGTCAACACCACCATCATGCAGAAGAACGGCGACCCCATCCTCGTCATCACCAAGGCCGCCGACATCAACAGGAAAAGCCGCGAAATCCAAACCGAGTTCTACGTCGAGATCATCTCCGGCGACCGGTATATCACCGGCACCGGCATGCGCGTGGATCCCGGGAAACGCACGCTCAAACTGCTCAAGGATGTCCAGATCCTCCTCACCCGCAGAGCAGGCGATCTCGACCTCGGCATCCTGAACTGACACGCAGCCCGCGCTGCACCGCGCCGCCATGCACACGCACACCCTCTTCGCCGCCACCCTCGCTGCCGCGCTCATCGCCACTGCCGCCGCGCAGGCCGCTCCTGCCGCCGACACGAACGCCACCACGCGCATCAATGCCGACCAGATGGAGTTCGACTACGAGGATGAGGGCGGCATCATCTATCTCAAGGGCCATGTGGTGGTGCGCGACCCGAAGGGCACTCTTTCGGCCGACAATGCCACCGTGTATCTCGAAAGCGGCACGAAGGACGCCACGGCTTCCGAGGCCGATTTCCGCAGCTTCAGCCGCATCGTCGCCGTGGGCAGCGTGAGAATGGCCGCAAGCGACAGCGCGCGCGTCGTCCTCGCCGAGAAGGCCACATGGACGCGCAAGGACAACGTCATCGTCCTCACCGGCGGCCCGCCGAAGGCCAAGGACGGGCCGAGCTTCATCAAGGCGGCGCGGATTGTCTATCACGTCGACACGAGGAAAATCGAGTTCTTCCCGCAGCCGGAGATCATGCTGGATGTGCCGGAAGACCAGAAACAGAAGTTCGTGCAATGAAGAAGCGCCGCTCCATCACACCCGCTCTCGCGCCGTTGTTCCCCGCAGCCGTTCTCGCCCTGTCATGCGCGCCCGTCTTCGCGGCCGGCGCGACGGCTCTATCGCCGGCTGCGTCGCCCACCCCGTCGAACATCACGATCCAGGCGTCGAAGATGGAGTATCTGACCGACGAAAAGTGCGTCGTGCTCAAGGAGGGGGTTGTCGTCACGCTCGAAGGCGCGACGCTTCATGCCGACAATGCGATGGCATATCAGTCCACGGACAGCAGCGGCAAGACCGATTTCACGAGGATCGTCGCCACGGGGCGTGTGCGCATCCAGACGCCGGAGAGGCTGGTGACGGCCGAGAAGGGCGTGTGGGAGCGCGACAAGGACCTTGTGCGCCTCACGGGCGATCCCTCGCTGACCGAGCGGGGCACCGGCGTGATGACCGCCGACGCGATCATCTACCACATCAGCCAGCGCAAAGTTTCGTTCGAGGGCCGTGTGCGCGCGCGCGGCAAGATCACCGACTCAGTCAAGAAGGAATACTCCGGCCGGCAATGACCGTCGCGCCCGTGCGCGCCACAGAGACCAGCATGAATCAAGCGACCGCAGACAACACGATCCTCCAGACCGACGGCCTTGTAAAAACGTACTCGAAGCGCAACGTCGTCAACCGCGTCAATGTCAATGTGCGCAGCGGCGAGATCGTCGGCCTGCTCGGCCCGAACGGTGCGGGCAAGACCACCACTTTCTACATGATCGTCGGCATCATCCGGCCCACCGTGGGCCGCGTGGTGTTCAGGAATGTCGAGATCACCAACATGCCCATGTGCGAACGCGCCAAGCAGGGCATCGCCTACCTCTCGCAGGAACCGTCGATCTTCCGCCGCCTCACGGCCTTCGAGAACATCATGGCCATCCTCGAAACGCTGCCGATGAGCCGCACGGACATGAAGCGCCGCGCGTACGAGCTGCTCGATGAACTCGGCATCGCGCACCTGGCGAAGAGCAAGGCGTACACCCTGTCGGGCGGCGAGCGCCGCAGGCTCGAGATCGCGCGCGCGCTCGTCACCAACCCGTCGCTCATCCTGCTCGATGAGCCGTTTTCGGGCGTCGATCCGATCGCCGTTGCCGACGTCCAGCAGATCATCCGCGAGCTCAAATCGAAGAACCTGGGCATCCTCGTCACCGACCACAACGTGCGCGAAACGCTCAGCGTCACCGACCGCGCCTACCTGATCCACTCGGGCGAAATCCTCATCGAGGGCACGGCCGAGCGGCTGATCAACGACCCCGAGGCCCGGCGCATCTATCTCGGCGAGGATTTCCGGATCTGACCATCGTGTCGCATGAGCACGGCGCACGGCACACAGCCTGCCAGCACTCCCCGCTCCCGTGCTTCACGCGCACAGACGATTGCCGCGGGGGCCGCCCTCGCCATCGTCCTTCTCACCGCCATCGCCCTGCGCATCCACCGGCTTGACGCCGATTCCTTCTGGCACGACGAGCTGCAGTCCGCCTGCTGGGCCGCGCGGTACTCCATTCCCGAGCTTCTCCGCCTCGGCCCGCCTCCGTTGCAGCAGGTGTGCTTCCGCGTGATATCCCTCGGCGGCCTCTTCAGCTCGCAGCTCCTGTTTCGCGCATGGAGCGTGCTCTGCGGCGTGCTGGCGGTCGCCGCGCTCTACCGCGCGGGCGCGCGGCTGAACTGCCGGGCGTTCGGCCTCGGCGCGGCGCTCCTTCTCGCCTGCCATCCCATGCACATCTGGCATTCGCAGCAGGCGCGGTATTACGTCCTTGCGATGCTGCTGGGCACGGTGTTCATCGAGCGCGTGCTTGCATGGCTGGACACGCGGCGCTGGCTCTGCGCGCTTGCAGCAGCAGCGGCGGCGGCCGGGGCGGTCCTTTCGCATTTCTACGCGGCGCTGTTGCTGCCGGGTATCGCATTGTTCGCGCTGCTCGACCTTGTCTTCCGGAAGCCTCAACGCGCCGTGCGGCACGCGGCGCCCATAACGCTCGCGCAGATTGCGGCCGGCACGGCGTTGTTTATTGCGCTCCTGCTGCCCACGGCCGGCGCCATGCGCTCGTTCGGCGGTTTCTATGCCCGCGGCCTGAAGGACGAGCGCGCGGCCGGCGCCCGCCAGGTCGTTGCCGTCGCCGCAAAGCCGTTCCTGTCTCTGAATTCCTTCCAGGAAAGAATCCATGGATGGTTCTTCGGCTCATCGATGGCATTTGCCACACGTTACACGCCGCGGCGCGAATCGCGCTGGTTCTTCGGCCTGTTCGCGTTCGGCTGCGTGGGCGGGCTGTTCTTCCGGCGGACCCGCCGCACCGCCGTGCTTACCGCGCTGACGGCCTACCTCTTCGCCTATGCGCAGACCTACATCCAGTCGGGCGTGTTCTACGCGCGGTACGTGACTCCCCTGCTGCCCGTATTCCTGCTCGGCGCGGCGAACGGCGCGGCTGTTGCAGCCGAGCTCGCGCGGGCTGCCGCGCGCGGCGTTCAACGCCTGCTGCGCGCAACGTCCGCCACGCATGCGCCGGAGTACGCGGGCGGGGCGGTGCTGGTCGCGGCATGCGCAGCCCTGGCTGCCTCCTCGCTCGGCCCCGCGGGCCGCGGGGCTGCATACGACCGGTCGATGACTGACCATGACTGGCGCGGCATCGGCTCGTTCGTGAGCAGCAACTCGGCGCACGCCATCGTGCTCCATGCGCCTCACCGCACCATGTCCAAGTGCCTGTACATGTATCTTACCGGCGTCGCGCGGCACGACGTCGACTACATTGCCGAACGCGACATCCTCGTGCGGCGCGCGGTCAGCCAGGTTGTGCACACACCGTTCTCCCTCTGGTTGCAGGACGCGACGCCAGCGGCGCACTCCGCGTCGCCCGCCGTTCACGCGGGGAGGCACGGCCCGTACGTCCTGGCCGGCGTGCTGACAGTGTGCAGCAATTATGCCGATGCATTCGCGCTGCTTGCCGCCGCGGATCCTTCGTGGCGCGAGGAGTCGCAGCGGCTGGTGGCATCCATGCGCGCGCTGCCGCCGCGGGCGTCGCTCGATATCGGCCTTGCAGCCGCGCGGCCCTATCTCGCCCGCGGCTGGAGCGGCGATGAAACCGCGGGCGCCGCCACCTATGCCTGGTCGTATGATGAGGAAGCGGCCATAGTGGCGCCGGTCACCGCCGGTTCCGCATGCGACATCGCATTCACAAGCAGAAGCGAGCGGTCGCGGCGTGTTGACCTCTATGGCAACGGAATCCTCCTGACGTCCTTCGTGTCGCGGACCGGCTGGGAACGGCACGTGTTCCGCTCACTGCCGAATCAGTTCACGAACGGGCTGAACTTCCTCTCCTTCGTCTTCCACAACCTTCGTCGCCGCGACTACGAGGAATTTGAAACGGACCACCGTCAGCTCGGCATCGCGCTCGATGCAATCACCATCACCCCGTCAGACGCGCGCAGCCTCTGCCTGGGCGGCATGATCGAGATCGGCTCGCCGGCCGACGCGGCCTTTCTCGAATCAGGCTGGTCGCATGCGGAGACCTGGGCGCGGGACGGGTTCTCGTACCGGTGGATCGACGGCATGCGCGGCAGCGTTTCGTTCTTCACGACAAATGGGACGGCGCGCAGTATGACGCTGCGCTGCCTGCCGTTTCATCCTGGCGGCGCGCCCGCGCAGTCGCTTCACGTATCCTGCAACGGCATTTCCGCGGGTGAGGTCGTGTTGACGAACGGATGGCAGGAATACACAATCGCCCTGCCGTTCGAGACGACATCGGCCGAGATGTCGTTCGAGCCATCTGCATGCTACCGCCCTGCCGAGCACAATGCCGGCGCCGACACGCGCGCGCTCAGCATCGCGGTCGATTGGATTGTCGTGGAGTGAAGAGCATAGGCCGCACAGACATGGAGGGCGGCCGTACCCGGCCGCCGCCCATGCGGCCAGCCGCATCAATATGGACGCCGACCGTACCAAGCGATCACGCATCCCCTCTAGTGCGCTTTACCAAACGCTGTCGGCCTTGAACCGCAGCCATCCCGACGACGAATAGAGATAGATGAACGTGCCGTCCGTCGCAAGGTCGCCCGGCTCGCCTGGCGCGGTGCGGCGTGCAGGCGGCTGGACGCGGCGCCAATACGTCTGGTCCCATGCGGCCCGCGCGGCGCCGCCGGTGACAGCCGCTTCGACGAACGCGCGGTTCGCCGCGGCGGCCCAGAGCCAGTTGCTCGGCCCGGCAGCCGGAGCATCGGGGCTGGGAACGTAGAGCGTGCTGTAGTTGCTTCCCGCGATGTGCGCGCCGGTTGCCGGGTCGACGAAGAAGAGCCCGCCAGGCCCGTACCGGCAGTCCTTGTAGTATGAGAGCACCGCATCGTTCGAGTATGCGCGCTGCTCGAAGTAGAGGTAGTAGTCGTTGCTCGATGGGGCCCATGCGGCATCCTTCCAGTCGGGCGCGGCATCCGCGGCGAACTGCGGCCGGAGCTTGTACATGACGCGGCGGCCCTGGCGGCTGCTGGACAAGCTGACGCCCTGCTCGCCTGAGAGCTCGATGCCCGCATCGGGGACGAGCCGGATGAACGTTCCCGAGCGCCGGTCGCGCACCCACAGCTCGCCCGAGAGGTCGAACGTCACGGCGCCGGCATCGCCGGCGAGGGTGTGCCTGCCATCGAAGAAATGGAGCGGGTGATTCCAGTAGAGCCGCGCCTGTTCGCTCCAGTACACCTTGTAGGCAAGGGCGCCGGCGAGCATCAGTGTGCAGGCTGCCGCGGTGATGGCAAGGATGGTTCGTTTCATGCGTCAGGCTCCATTGTGCCAGGCCATTCCGCCGGCGGGCCGGCGCATCACTGGAACTGGCTTGCGGCGATGAGCGCCTGAATCCACGTGCCGTGGAAGATGACGGGGAAGACATAGTGGTCGGTCTCCCCTGTGACTTCGAGGCGCATGAGCGTTTCACGCGCCTCGGTATCATAGCTGAGCTGAATCCCGCAGGTGTTGTACGGGAACTGCTTGAGGCGCTGGAGCATGATGTTGATGATCTCGCGCTGGAGGCCTTCGCCCCAGTCCTCGACGAATTTCTCGGCCTCGGTGAAGTAGAAGAGGCCCGTCGAAACGGAATCGAGCCTTCCATCAAACCGCGAGACATGCGTGCCGCTGCCCGCCGCGGTGATCGAGCCCTCGAACATGCCCGTCAGATGGTTCTTGCGGAGGCTGAACACGCGGCAGAACTCGCCGGCATCGAGCCGGGCGCTGCGCGCGCTGATGTCGTAGACGAACGGCCACGGGGTTTCCAGCCGCGCGGCATGCCACAGCCGGCCGGTAACCACCAGGTCGCCGTTGAACACGCGCGGCGCCGACGCGGCGAAATCGAACCTGCCCGTCAGCACGCTCATCTCCGCGTCAACGGAATGCATGTCAACGTCCTTCACCTTCATCCCTTTCGTGTGCAGGGCAATGGCGCCGCGGAGGCGCGGGAGCAGCGCGTCCGCCACCCCTTCGCCCGAGAGCTGCGACATCATCACCGGCTGCACGGTCGAGAACACCCCCGTCGCATCCGTCCTGCCAAGCGCGATGCCGGACGCCTGGTGGATGATCCTGTCCGCGCCGGCAATCACGCGGAAATCCGTCACGTCCACCTTTGGATCCAAGCCCGGCGTCACGGAAAGCGCCGCGCTGCCCCGCGATCTCCCTTCCACGCTCGCAACCGGCTGCGACATCATGCGCGACAGTTTCGTGATGCTGACGTTCTCCCAGCGCGATGCCGCGGCAGCACGACCGCCGGTGACGATGACATCAGCCGTGCAGACGCCGTTCGACAACGTGAACTCGGTCAGCGACACACGCCCGACCGCCTGAGTCGCATCGTCCGGCCGTATGACTGCATCGAGCGCGACAGTGCCGCTGATCGTCTGGCCGCTCTTCGTCAGATAGGCTTCAGCGGCAATGTTGGTGACCGACACAGCGAGCTCGATCGGGACGGGCAGGCGCACGGCAAACGGAGCGCTCACGCCCGCCGCAGCCTGCGTGCCGGCCGGGGCGAAGCTGGCATAGCCCGCCATGCCGTCCGCGAGACGCAGCGTACACGATGGCGTCTGCCCGCGGCGCGCGGTGCAGCCAAGTGTTGCCGTTGAGACCGCGGCAGTGATCACACGGTCTCCTTCGATGCCGAACGCGACGTCGCGCGTGTGGATCGAGACGGCGCCGTCGATCCCGCGGACGAGCGGAAGAATCGCGGCAGCGTTCGTCAGCGCACTGACCGGCAGAGGAGGCAGCGCGGCGAACACACCTGTCGCGTCAAAGCGGCCGACAGTGATCGCGCCCGGCGGGCAGGCAATGCCCTCCGCGCCCATGACGATCTTCGCATGCGCCAGCGTCATGGTCAGCGCCGCGGGCGGAGGCGGAAAGGAGAATTCGGTGCTCCACACCGCCCCGCCGTGCGTCATTTCGACGGGAAGCGAAGCCAGCCGCGCCAGCGCCACAAGGTCGATGCCCGCGCATGAGAGCCGCCCGGATGCGCCTTCGCGCGTGACGTGCGCCTCGACTGTGGACACGGTGTTCGACGCGAGCACGCCGCGCACGGTTGCCCGCACGAACATCTGGGTGGCAGCGCCCGGGCGCACGTGCGCATCGAGTGACAGGGTGCCGCCCATCAGCCCCGCGCACGCCGCTTCACTGCTGTCCACGGTGACGTTGGTGACAAGAAGATCGCACGCGACGGGAAGGGCAGGCAGCGCCGTGCGGCCTTGCGTCGCGCCCGCTTCTGCGGCGGCGCCCGGCACGGCCTGGCGCCAGTGCGTCACCGCGCCGCCGGCAAGGACGAGCGTGTACACACCTGTGACACGCCTGAGCTCGACCGCCGCAATCCGGGCCGTCACCACGTGCGCGCCGCTTATAATCAGCGTCACATCCCGCGCGACAGCCCCGTTGCGCGTCCATGAGAAATCGCGGATGGCAACCTCGGCGCCAACGCCGGCGCGACGCACCGCGTACGAGATGACGTCTTTCGGGAAGAGCCCCAGCACGCCCGCGGCAAGCAGTGCCAGCGCGAGGATGGCGAGGGCCGCGGCGAGGAACGTGATGCCTATGGTTCTGGCCGTTCTCATCAGCAGAGCGTCGAGCCTGCATGAACATATTCGCCGGGATGCGCGGTGCGGAGCTGCGCGGCCAGCGCGGCGGCGCGGGCATCATCGTCGCACAGGGCGGCGACCGTCGGCCCGCTGCCGCTCACCCAGGCGGCGAGCGCCCCGTGCGCACGGCATTCGTCTTCCATGGCGTGAAGCCGCGGCATCAGCTCGCCGGCAGCGAAGGCAAGGTTGTTCCACGCCGCCGCTGCAACGTCACGCGCGCTGCCCGAGCGGTACGCCTCGAGGAATGGGCCAGGCTGCCTGACAGGCCGCGGCACGGCATCGAATGCCGCATACACCTCCTTTGTGGCCAGCGGCACGCACGGGTTCCACAGCACGATCGAAAGGCGCCGCGGCGCAACAGGCGTCAGCCGCTCCCCCACTCCTTCGCACAGCGCGGCAGGCCCGCCGAGGAAAAAGGGCACATCCGCGCCAAGCTGCACCGCCAGCGCGCTCAATTCCCCGGGGGACGCCGCGATGTTCCACAGCCCCGCGAGCGCAACGAGCGCCGCAGCCGCATCGGCAGACCCGCCGCCGAGCCCGGCGGCGACGGGAATGTGCTTCGTGAGCGTGATGGCCGCGCCGTGCCGCGCGCCATGCGCCCGCTGGAGCAGCCGTGCCGCGCGGACGACGATGTTGTCCTCCGCCGCGCAGCCGCACGGCGCCGCGGCAACGCCTAACGTGATCTCAGGCCCGTCCGCAAGGGCGAAGGTGAGTTCATCAAAAACGTCCACACGCTGCATCACCGACTGCAGCTCATGATACCCGTCAGGCCTGCGCACGGAGACATTGAGGAACAGGTTGATCTTCGCGGCGCAGCGCGCGGACATGCGGGCGTCGTCAATGCGTTCAATCTTCATGGAACATGCGGCAGCCCAATGTGTGAGATGCATCTCCGCGACGACAGTGACGGCGGCATGGGGCCGTGCCTCCCGCGCTGATGATCCCTGGGCATTGCCGGACGCGCGGCGTCAGGGCGTCGTGCCAAGCTTGTCGCGGACGGGCTTGTTGTCCGCATCGAGCTTGAGCGAGCGCTCCCACATCTCGCGCGCCTTGTCCGGCTGGCCCAGCTTCAGATAGATGTCGCCGAGATGGTCGGTGATGACCGGGTCGTCGCCTTCAAGTTCGAGGGCGCGGAGGACATGCGTGCGCGCACGCTCGTATTCCCCCTTGCGGAACAGGACCCAGCCAAGCGTGTCAAGGTAGGCGCCGTTGGCCTCATCCTTGCGCAACGCCTGGGTCGCCATCTCCTCCGCCTGGTCAAGGTGCGTGCCTGTGAGGGCGAGGGCATAGGCGGTGAAATTGAGCAACTCCGGCTTCGGCGCCTTGCGCGGGACGATGGTGCGGGTGAGAGCGACGGCGCTGGCGTAGCACTGCTGTGCCGTGTTCGTGTCGCCTGCGCGGGCGGCGCGTTCGCCGCGGGTGAAATATATCTGCGCCGCGTGGACCGCCGCATCAGGGGTGTCCGGCCTCAGCGCAAGGGCGCTGGTGAAGGACTCGAGCGCCGCGTCCTCGTCTCCGAGCAGCTCGCTCACGATGCCTTCCTTGTCGTGAAGGCGTGCGCTGGCGGCGCGGGCGATCATCCCGCGAATCTCGTCGCGCGCGCGGCGGAGCTGCTCGACGGCGAGCTCGTCATCGCCCTTCTCGCGCGATTTCAGCCCCGCGTCAAGGTACACGTCGGCAATGCGCTCGCGCAGGCCGTCATCCCCGGGCTTAAGCTCGACCGCGCGCCGGTAGTTCCTCACCGCGAGGTCGGGCTGGTCGCGCATCTCGTACAGCATGCCCAGCCGGGCGAACAGCCCTGCGCTCGGATCGAGCACGGCAAGCTGCTCATACGCGTCAATGACTTTGATGAAGCGGCCGAGGCTCGTGTTGAGCGCCGCATACTCCCACCACAGGCTCGCGGCGCGCGGCAGATACTCGATCGCGCGTTCAAGGTAGGCGACGGACTCGAGGATGCGCGAGTCGCCGTTGACCACGCGGACGCCTGTCTCGACGCCATGGTTGACGCGATGGCGCAGGTAGGACGAACGGAGATAGTAGGCGTAACTCATCGCGGCATCGCGGAGCACCTGCATCTCGCGATCCGAATACCGCGGCCCGGCAGCATGGGCGCCCGCCTGGCGCTCGCTGCCTGCAAGGGCAACCAGCCCGAGAAAACAAGCCGCCAGGAGACAACGGGCCGTTATGGTGTGCCGCGCGGTCATGCGCGCAATCCCTGAGAAAGGCGGGGGCGCCAAGGCGCCCCCGCGATTGTCACTTGTTCTTATGACGGTTGGCCCGGAGCCGTTTCTTCCGCTTGTGCTTGTTGATCTTCGCTTTACGGTGCTTGCGTCCACAAGGCATATGCTTCTCCCAGTATGTTACTGACGTTACTTGCTCTATTTGAATTATACCATATTGCGCCGGAAAAGTGAATTCCCCCGCCGCACCGCCAGCGCAAGCATCGCCGCGGCAGGCGGCACGACCGCCGCTTCCGGCACCGGCACGATCTTGTGCACGGCGCCGCCAAGGCTGCAGATGTAGATTTCCCCTTCCGCATCCTCGCCGAATGAGACGATTGTCCTCACTATCCCGCCGCCCCCGGCCTGCAGCTCGCTTGACCGGTTGGTGAAATCGGTGACGACGCCCGTGTAGCGGAACGACCAGATCTGCGTGCTCCCGTAATCAGCGAAGAAGTAGGTGCCCGTCAGGTCAGGTATCGCGTTCCCGCGGTACACATTGCCGCCGGTAATGGAAAAGCCGTCGCCATGCGTGTATTCGTGGACGGGCGGGACGGACGGCGGCGGGTTCGTGCACAGGCCCGTGGGAAGCGTGCCTTCGATGCACCGCCATCCGTAGTTCTCGCCGCCCGTGCTGGCAGCGGGCTGGAAATCGACTTCCTCGCGCTGAGCCTGGCCCACGTCGCCGATCCACAGATCGCCCGTAAGGCGGTCAAACGAGCAGCGCCACGGGTTGCGCAGGCCGTACGCCCATAGTTCGCCCGCGCCGCCGCCCGCGTAGAACGGATTGTTTGTCGGAACGGCGTAGTTGCGCGCCGGGTCGCCCGGAAAATCATCCCCGTCCACGTCGATGCGCAGTATCTTCCCGAGCAGCACCGACGTGTTCTGCGCGTTGTTGCTCGGGTCGAACGCGCTGCCGCCATCGCCCGTCGGGATGTGAAGATACCCGTCCCTGCCAAAACCAACCCATCCGGCATTGTGGTTGACGAACGGCTGATTGAGGCTGAGAATCGGATGCAGCGTGTTCGTGTCAGCGATGTCGGGATTGGCTGACACCTGGTACCGCCTGATCCGCGTTGTGCCCGACGCATCGGTCAGGTTCACATAGAAGAACCCGTTCGTCGCGTAGCCGGGATGGAAGGCAAGGCCGAGCAGCCCCTGTTCGCCGCCCGTGCTCACCGGGCCGATGGCTGCGAACGGCGCCGGCTGCATCTGGTTGTTCGCGATGTTGAAAATCCTGATGAATCCCGTCGCCCCGCTCCGCTGCTCGACGATGAACAGGCGGTTCGTGTCGCCAGGCGCGGCAGTGACGTACACCGGCCGGGCGAGCCCCGACGCCACGGTGATCGTCGTCAACGGCATCTGCGCCGAAGCCCAGGCCGCGGCAAAGGCGGCGACTGCCGCAATGAAAAGGCGTGATGCGTTCATAACGCGACTCCTGCTGTGACTGGTGCGTTCACCGTGGATCGTTGCTGAAGCAGTACTTCTCGCGCAGCCGCGCCTCGACGCCGCGCATGTCTTCAGGCACCGGGCTGACGATGACGAGCTCTTTCTGCAGCGAGGGATGCGCAAACGAAATCTTGTGCGCATGGAGCATCTGGCGCGCGGCGCCCGCTGCAACGCTCATCTCGTGCGCGGCGCGGCCGTAGACGTTGTCGCCGAGGACGGGAAGGCCCGCATACGCAAGGTGCACGCGAATCTGGTGCGTCCTGCCCGTCTCGATCCGCACGGCCAGCGCGCTCGCCGCCGCGCCGAACGTCTCGACCGCGGTGGCATGCGTGACGGCCTCGCGGCCGAAATGCGTGCGGATCGACATCCGCTTCCGGTCGTGGATGCTGCGGCCGATCTCCTTGTCGATGGTGAACTGGTCCTGCTGCGGCACGCCCTTGACGAGCGCGTAGTATTCCTTGTGCACGCGGCGGCAGGCGAACATGCTGATAAGGCGGCGCCGCGTCTCGTCCGTGCGCGCAACGACAAGGCAGCCCGACGTGTCCTTGTCGAGCCGGTGGACAATGCCCGGCCGGTCAGGGTCGCCCACGCCAGTCAGCTCGGGATAGCGGTGGAGCAGGCCGTTGACCAGCGTGGGCCCGCTCGTGCCCGCGCCAGGATGGACGATCACCCCGGCCGGCTTGTCGATAACGGCAAGCTCGGCATCCTCGTACAGCACGCGGAACTCCATCGGGGCCGGCTCGATCTTCGAGATGATCGGCGGCACGCTCACCACGATCTGCTCGCCGCCCTTCACCCTGCGCGACGGGCGCCACTGCAGCCCGTTCACCGTGATGCACTCGTCCTCGAACAGGTCGAGAATGCGCGCGCGGGACAACCGCGGTATCGCGTCCGCAAGATAGCGGTCCACACGGTCGGATACCACATCCTCCGGGACGGTGATGCTGAACACCTCACCGCGCGCTGTATCGAAATCTCCCGGTTGTTCACCCATGGTTTGCGGCGGCCCCCGGCCGCCACGCAGGCCGCACGCATGCGGCACAAGGACAGTTATCCCGCTCTTCCGCCCCAGGCGGCGAAGTACGTGCCCACGGCCTCGCCCGCGACGATGCGCTCGAGAATGCGCTTCTCCTTTCCACGCGCGATGACCGCGCAGCCCCCGCGCTCGACCGCGGCGCGCGCGGCCTGTATCTTGCTCTTCATCCCGCCCGTGCCGTGCTCGCCCGTGCCGTCCTTCACGCCAAGCTGCACCTTCGCCCAGTCCTCGCGCGAAACGGTCGAGATGACGCGCTCGCCGCCATTCCGCGCGCCCGCATTCTCGAGCACGCCGTCCACGTCGGTCAGCAGGATCAACAGCCCCGCGTTCGAGAGCTCGAAGACAAGGGCGCTGAGATAGTCGTTGTCGCCGAACTTGATCTCCTCGACGGCAACGGTGTCGTTCTCGTTGATGATCGGCACGACGCCCATGGCGAGCAGCGTGTTGAGCGTGTTGGCGGCATTGCGATAGCGCAGCCTGCTGTCAAGGTCGTCGTACGTGAGCAGCAACTGCGCCACCGGCGTATCCAACCGCCTGAACGCGTCCTTGTAGACACGCATCAGGCGCGGCTGGCCCACGGCCGCGACAGCCTGCTTCTCGGCGAGCGAGCGCGGGCGCTGCCCGAGATCGAGGACGAAACGCCCCGCGCCAATCGCGCCCGAGGAGACAAGGATGACCTCCTTGCCGGCCTTCTTCAGGGCGACCACCTGGCGGGCGAGCTGCCGCGCCCACACGGCGTCCACGTCGCCGTTCTTCTTCGTCAGCGTGCTCGTGCCGATCTTGACGACGATCCGCGTGATGTCATTGAAATCCCGTGTGCGTGCCTTCATGCGCGTCAATCCTGTGTTCCCATCGTGTTCATCAGTATGGTGTCAAGCCGCGCGACGAGTGTGTCGAGCCCGAGGCCTTCGAGCGCGGATACTTCGACCGCGTCAGCGTCGCCGTGCTTCGCGCGGAACTTCTCCATGTGTTCGGCAAACGACGGCAGGTCCTTCTTGTTCGCCACGACAAGGCACGGACGCCGCGCAAGCTCCTCGCTGTAGCATGCCAGCTCGTTCATCAGCACCTCGTAGTCCGACACCGGGTCGCGCCCGTCATACCCGGCCATGTCGACCAGAATGACCAGCGCGCGGCACCGCTCGATGTGCCTGAGAAACGCGTGGCCAAGCCCGCGATTCGCATGCGCCCCGTCGATGATCCCCGGTATGTCCGCGATCACTGCATTGCGGAAATTCGGCAGCTCGAGCATGCCGAGTATCGGCTGCAGCGTCGTGAACGGATACGCCGCAATCCTCGAGTGCGCGCGTGTGATTGCCGAGAGCAGCGTCGATTTGCCCGCATTCGGGAAGCCGACCAGGCCGATGTCGGCGATGAGCTTCAGCTCGAGCGCAAGGCGGCGCGCCTGCCCTTCCTCGCCTTTCTCGGCGATGCGCGGCGCGCGATTGTCGTTGCGCTTGAAATGCAGGTTGCCATACCCGCCCTTGCCGCCCCTGGCGACAACCACTTCCTGCCCGTCGGCTGTCAGATCGGCGATCAGTTCATCCGTGTCAGCATCCTTGATGATGGTGCCGACCGGCACGCGAAGGGTCGAATCCGCGCCGTTGGCGCCATGGCGGCGGTTGCCGCTCCCGTGCCCGCCGCGTTCGCCCTCGTAGATGGGCTGGTAATGGTAGTCGATCAGCGTGGCAAGATTCCTGTCGGCACGCACGATCACGCTGCCGCCATTGCCGCCATCGCCGCCGTCAGGCCCGCCGAGCGGCTGGTATTTCTCACGGTGGAAACTGACGCATCCATTCCCGCCGTTGCCTGCCTTGACTTCTATCTTTGCGGTGTCGATAAACATTCAGTTGCTCCAAACTCCCAACTCCCAACTCTCACCCCCCCAACTCTCAACCCCCCCAACTCTCAACCCCCAACTCCCAACTCCTCCCTATGAACGATGAACTATGAACGATGAACGATGAATCCCCCAAGACGCATCTGGGGGAAACTATGAACTATGAACGTCTCCTCCTGACCGCATTCCTGTACTCCACCACGTTCGGCCAGTGATGCACTCTGACGGGTTCATCTCCTTCCAGATCGACGCCGACGACGTCGAACCTGAACGTGCGGCCGCCGAGCCTGTACCGCCTGATGAACTCGCGGGCGGCGAGGCAGAGGCGCCTGCGTTTGCTCCGCGTCACCGCCGCCTCGGGCAGCTCGTTTCCGTGGACGTCCCTGGCTTTCACCTCGACGAACACGAGCGTGCCGCGGTCTTCGGCTACGATGTCGATTTCGCCCCGCGGACAGGTGAAGTTGCGCTGCACCACGCGAAAGCCGTGCCGGGCAAGGAACTGCGCCGCGGTACGCTCGCCCGCCGTGCCCCGCGCGCTGCGAACGTCAGTGATGCCCGCCCTTGCCGCGCTTCTTCCCGTCAATGCCCGCCACCAGGAAACTAGCGCGGTGAAGCGCGCAGCGGCCATGCAGGCGAATCGCCGCCAGGTGCTGCGCGGTGCCGTATCCCTTGTGCCTGGCGAAACCGTACGCCGGGTAGTGCGCGTCATATCCCTCCATAAGGCGATCACGCGTTACCTTGGCCAGAATCGACGCGGCGGCGATGCACAGGCACGTCGCGTCTCCCTTGATCACTTTCTCCTGCGGAATGCCGATGCCGGGTATCTCGGCCCCGTCCACAAGGAGGAAATCGGGCGGCAGCGTCAGTTCGCCGACCGCCTCGCGCATGGCGATGAACGTTGCCTGCAGGATGTTCACCCGGTCGATCGTCCCATGATCGACAATGGCGACTCCATAGTGAAACGGACTGCCGTCCCCCATGATCCGTTCACACAATTGTCCGCGCTTCCCAGCGGACAATTGTTTGGAGTCGAAGATGTCGAAGAGCCATGCGTGCTCCCGGTCATCCACCGGCAGCGCGCCATTACGCCGCATGACCGCGGCGGCGACCACGGGGCCGGCGAGCGGCCCGCGGCCCGCTTCGTCCACGCCGGCAACGCGCAGATATCCCGCGGCGTACCTCTCCTCTTCCCGCTCGACGAGCCGGGCGAACCGTTCTCGTTTGTCAACGCGCGGCGCCATGATTCCCAGGTACTGCGTGGTTCCGTATATGCTGTTGTATTATACCGAATCCCCGCGCAGGGCACAAGGGCCGCATACGACCCGGTTCCGGCGATTGTGAGTGGCCGAGGCTACGCCTTGGCAAGTGAAAGTCAAAGTGGCCGTGCAGTTCCATGTTCTCTCACATGCGCCAGCAGATGCCGGCACATGTGGCCAATCTGTCGCAAGGTACACTTGGTCACGGGTGGGTGAGTGCGGACGCGCGGCGAGGGCATGTACTCACCAATCCCGCGAGGCGGGATCGGCCACTTACAGTCGCCAGACCTGGTCTTCCACCGTACTTGACTCTTGCCGGCGCGAATCCTATACTGTCACTCACGGACGCGGCGGCATTGCCGGCGGCGGTCACCAGCCATAAGGAATGAGATGAACTACCCGAAATTGCCCGAGTGGAACAAGCTGACGAACGCACTCAGCGAGTACAGCAGGCTCAAGCACGAGTACGGCGCAAAAGGCATCGCGCCGCTTGTCAGGCAGGCTGAGAAAGCACTTCATGCCGCGCTCGCCGGGCTCAAACGCCTCCCAATCGACAGGAATCTCGCCAAGAAGGAGCCCAACGCGCTCGATGCAATCAAGCGCCTCCGCCCGCGCGGCCCGCGGCGGATATGGAACCATTTCGACGCGGCGCAGTATCGCGACAAGATCGAGGGCGCGCTCATCGGCCGGTTCGCCGGATGCACGCTCGGCGCGCCTGTCGAGTTCTGGCCCGTGGACAAGATGGAGCGGCTCGCCGCCGAGAACAAGATGGCCTTCCCGCCGACCGACTACTGGAAGTACGTGTACGACATGAAGGTGAAGCGCTACGGCGTCAGCCCGGTCGAAATGTACACGCGCGACAAGATGGATGGCGTGCCCGTGGATGACGACGTGACGTACACGCTGCTCGGCCTGCTCATCCTCGAGGACTCGGGCCCCGGCTTCACCGTTGACGATGTCGGAAAAGCATGGCTGAAGTATCTTCCCTACGCATGCACCGCCGAGGACATCGCGCTCAAGAACCTGAAGAAAGGCGTGCCCGCAGAACTCGCCGGCGAGAAGGACAACCCGTTCTGCGAATGGATCGGCGCCGACATCCGGTCCGACCCGTGGGGCTATCTCGCCCCCGGCTGGCCCGAGCGCGCGGCTGAAATGGCATGGCGCGACGCGTACATCAGCCATCGCCGGCAGGGCATCTACGGCGAGATGTTCTTCTCGGCAGCCATTGCCGCCGCATTCGTCGTGGACGACCCGGTCGAGGCGCTCAAAATCGGCCTGACGGAAATTCCGCGCGAGTGCGCGCTGGCAAAGGCCGTGCGCTGGGCTTTGCGCATCGCGCCCGGCATCAAGAACTACAAGGATGCCCGCGCGGCTATGGACGAACATTTCAAGGGCATGGCGGGCGTGCACACCAACAACAATGCCTGCCTGACCATCTGGGGCATCACCATCGGCGGCACGGACTTCACACGCGTGATCAGCGAAGTCGTCGCCATGGGCATGGACAACGACTGTACGGCAGCGACGGCGGGCAGCATTGTCGGCGCCGTCATCGGCCGGAAGGCCATCCCGGCAAAATGGTGCAAGCGCTTCAACGACAAGGTCTACTCATACATGATCAAGCGCCCGGTCTTCCGCATCAGCGACCTGGCGAAGCGGTTCGCCAAGCAGGCGCAGCGGGTGGCTGTGAGTTGACGGCTTCCACGTCGCGGCCGCACGCCGCGTACAGGTGGCGTGACGGCTTCCATGCCGCGACCCGCACGCCGCATACAGGTGCAGACGCCGGTTCCGCCGTACGGAACCGGCGGCCGTTTCTGCGGTCTGTGGATGGGTGCTCTGCGCCCGTTGCCAGAGTACCGGCTTCAGCCGGAAGTCTTGCGCGGCCTTAAGGCGCGAACGGCAGAAGATTCCTCCGCCACAGACAAACACTGACCAACTGCCGACTTAACGCAGAGACGCAGAGGCGCCACAACCCGCATCATGACATCGGAGCCGCCAACCCATTACTCCTTGCTCTTGCTCCCAGAGCCGGTGTGGAACACATCGTACGAGACATAGCCCTTCTCGAGCGCCAGAGCAACCAAGTGCGCTATGCTGTCGGCACCCAACTTGCGCATGATGTTCTCGCGATGCGTTGCGACCGTGCGCGCCTCCATGTGGAGGCGGTCCGCAATGTCGTGCCGGGTATGCCCTTCGACGAGCAACCTCATCACCATGTGCTCTCTAGGT
>JAAYZF010000141.1 GCA_012514975.1 bacterium | reverse complement strand
TAGACCTTGAACTCGACCTGGAAGAGCACGCCCTTCACGCCCGACCTGCCGATCCGCATCGGCCCGGCTATCCCGGCGTCCGTCACGACATACTGCCAGTAGTAGCGCTCGCTCTCCTCGAACGGGTACACCTGCGATTCGTACACCGGGCCCGACCACCGCTTCCTCGTGTCGCCCGTGTCCTCGAAGTACCGCGCGAACGCCTGGCCGGCCCTCAGATAATGAGCCTCGACGGCCGTCGCCTGGTCCTGCTTGCTCCCGAGATTCGGATCGCTCAACCCGTACATCAACTGGTTCACCTTCGTGCGGACGAGCGTGGCAAGCATCGTCTGATCACGCGACTTCTGGTAGGATTTGAGCCCGGCCGGGAAGACGGCGAGGATGCTCAGCAGGCCGATGGCGAGAATGGCGAGCGCGAGCAGAATCTCGATAAGGCTGAACCCGCGCGATCGTCGGTTGACGTTGTTCATCAAGATCGTCCTCGTGAGTCTTATTCCGCCTGTTCAGGCGCCGCTGCTTCGGCCTCGGCCGCCGCGGCATTCGTCGCGCCAGTTCCCGGCGTTCGCGGCACTTTCTCGAGCTCGCCCAGTTTCGCGTTGCCGGCGGCCTTGTACAGCACGAGCGGCAGCTTCCACAACTCGCGCTTGTCGCTCGTATCGAGGATGTACACCGGGTTGCTGGTCGAATACGATATTGACCCCTCGGGCGTGAACTCGATCTCCGTGTCCTGCTCGAGCTCGATGCGCGCCTTGAGGAAGAAGGGATTGTCGACGATGCGCTCGGCCGGGTCGCCGTTGTCGAGGATGTTGTCGCCGCTGTCGATGATGACGGCCTTCCACCTCTTCCGCTCGGTTGTCTGCGTGATGCGAAGGGCGAACTTGCGCGATTTGCTGATGCTGTACGTGCGCGCGAGGATGATCTTGTCGCGGAGCGCGCGCGCGTCGCCTTCGATCTGCGCCCGTTTGCCGAACGTGCCGAACGTCGTGACGCCGACGCCCATCAGCATGCCGATGATCGCGATGACGACGAGAAGTTCGAGCAGCGTGAAACCGGGGCGTGATACGCGGCAGTTCATAGTGGTTGGCATTGCCATGGTGGTCGCTTTGTGGAGGCCCGCCGTTTCACCGCCAGTTGGTGATGTCGTCGCCCCCTCCCTTCTCGTCCTTCTTGTTGGGCCCTGCCGACCATATGTCGATGCTGAACGGGTTGTGGACCGGCTCGGAGAGGCTGAACTGGTACTTGTTCATCCACGGATCGAGCAGGGCTTTGTTCCGCATGCCGAACTCGAAATTCTTTGCGTCGCCCTGGTAGTACGGCCCGTTCCACTCGGGGTCGTTGTACTTCGGGTCCTTCGCGTTCGGCTCGGCGCAGAAGCCTGTCAGGTCGTTCATGACCCGCTCGGGCGTCTCGTCGTTCGGGTAGATGCCGAAGTCGCTCTTGTAGGCCGCGAGCGCGAGTTCGAGGTTCTTGATCGTGGTTCGCGCCTGCTGCTTCTTCGCATGCGTGATGACCATGGGATAGACGGTAATGCCCATGCCCGCGAGAATGCCGATGATGGCAATGACGATAAGGAGCTCCAGCAGCGTAAAGCCGCGTAGGGCGCGTGTGGTGATCATTCATCCTCCCAGTTCTTTATATTGTCGACATTCGACGGGGACTTCGAGTTCAGGATGCTCTCGCGCGGGTCGTCATCGGCCTTGCGGTCGATGCCGCACGAGTACAGCAGGTACGAATTCGGGTTCGCCTTGCACGTCGGATCTTCACGCTCGTTGTTGAAGTAGCGGTACGGCATGTTCCACGGGTCGAGGAAGTTGCCGCTCGAGTCGACTTTCTTGTCGATCTGGAAATACGGGCCGCCCCAGTTGGGCCCGCGCTTCAGGTCGCCGGAGGTCGGGTTGTACAGCTTGTCATGGTCCAGGTCGCCGGTGAGGGCAGCGATGACCTCGGCGTTGTTGCCCGGCTCGCTTGGCGTGGGCGGATAGGCGCCGCAGTCGTTGTAGTACAGGTTCAGCGCCGTTTCGAGCCGCTGGATGTCGGCGCGCGCGGCGGAGTACTGGTTGCGCCGGGCAATCGGGCCGACCACGGCGATCGTCAGGCCCGCGAGCAGGCCGATGATGGTGATGACGACCATCAGCTCGATGAGGGTAAAGCCTGCGGTGCGTTTGAGTGGCGCCATGTTCACGTTCCTTCCGTCCCCTGCCCCGGGCCGGGCAGTTGGTCCGCGTGCTGATGCTGCCCCTGCTCTACGGGCTGTGAATCGAGGACCAGCTGGTGTTGTGCGATCTCGTTGACCATGTCGGCCATGGGCCTGATCGCTTCCTCGGGAATGATGATGGTGGTGCGGAACCTGCCGTCCTTTTCGGTGATCTTCAGGAACTGGCCGCGGCTGTTCCTCTTGAAGTCGACGTAGAACAACTTGTGCGTCGCCACCACCTTGCCGGTGTAGATGATCTGCTCGTCGCGCGGCGCACCCCGGCGCTGATCCCAACTTCCGTCCACTTCATGCGGTTCGGACATGAACACCTCCCCCGGACGGCGCGGCGCGCGTATCTGCTACATGCTGGCGAGCCGGATCATCCGTTGCGCGTTACGCCGGGCGTTCTTCTGCTTGCGCAGCCGCTTCTCGCTCGGCTTCTCGTAAAAGGCATGCTGGCGCACGAGCTTCAATACGCCCTCGCGGTCGACTTTCTTCTTAAGCCGACGGATCGCCTTGTCAATCGTTTCATTGCGTCGTACGGTAACGGTAAGCACGCTATTAACTCTCCGCTGCGGTTACGAATTGCCGGCGCACGGCACTTCGCCGCGCCGGCACGCTATGCAGTATGCTAGCCTCCCTATTATAACTAATTGCACCCGGCAAGTCAACACACATCGCTTTTTCCGCGCATGGCCCGCAAAATGGTGTGTTCGCGGGACGGACATGCCCCCCCCATCCATCAACCGGCATTTGTCAAATCTCCCCCTGTTTGCTATACTCTGTTCGTTCTTTCATTCTTTGCAGGGCAAAGAACGGACATTAACTGCATTTGACAGAGGAACGAATCGCAGCCATGAACAATGGATTCCACTATCTCGAGAAACAGGACCCGGAAATCGCGCGGCTCGTCGGCGCGGAAACCCGGCGGCAGGAGGATGCCATCCGCCTCATCGCCTCAGAGAATTATGTCTCGAAGGCGGTGATGGAGGCCACCGGTTCATGCCTCACCAACAAGTATTCCGAAGGCTATCCCGGCAAACGCTATTACCAGGGCCAGGAGTATATCGACGCGATCGAAACCCTTGCCATCGAGCGCGCGAAAAAGGTCTTCGGCGCCGACCATGTGAATGTCCAGCCGTATTCCGGCTCGCCGGCGAATCTCGAAGCATACTATGCGCTGGCCAGCCCCGGAGACACGATCCTGGGCATGAGCCTGCCGCACGGCGGCCACCTGACCCACGGGTGGAAGGTGAACTTCAGCGCGCACTTCTACAAGGCGGTCCAGTACCCCGTCACGCGCGATACCGAGCTGATCGACTATGCCGAGACCCTCCGGCTCGCGCGCGAGCACAAGCCGAGGATCATCGTCTGCGGCGCGAGCGGATATGCGCGTGTCATTGATTTCGCGAAATTCGCGGAGATAGCGAACGAGGTCGGCGCGGCGCTCGTGGCTGACATCGCGCATATCGCGGGGCTGATCGCCGCGGACGCGCATCCGTCGCCCGTGCCGTATGCGGACGTGATCACGACGACAACGCACAAGACGCTCCGCGGCCCGCGCGGCGCGATGATCATGTGCAGGGAAGCGCATGCAAAGGCGGTCGACTCGGCCGTCTTTCCCGCGCTGCAGGGCGGGCCGCACAATCACACGACCGCGGCGAT
>JAAYZF010000140.1 GCA_012514975.1 bacterium | reverse complement strand
TGTTGTTCCCCACGAGGTCCCAGTTGCCTTCCTCGGTGTAGAACTTGACGGCGAAGCCCCGGATGTCGCGCTCGGCATCGGCCGCGCCGCGTTCCCCCGCCACGGTCGAGAAGCGAACGAAGAGGTCGGTTTTCTTGCCGACCTTCGAGAAGATCCTCGCCTTGGTGTAGCGCGTGATGTCGTGCGTGACGGTGAACGTGCCGTATGCGCCCGAGCCTTTGGCATGCATGCGGCGCTCGGGGATGACCTCGCGGTCGAAGTGCGCCAGTTTCTCGAGGAACCAGACATCCTGCAGGAGCTGGGGGCCGCGCGGGCCCGCGGTGAGGACGTTCTGGTTGTCGGGGACGGGCGCTCCGGCGTTGGTGGTGAGTTTCTTCCTGTGCTTTTTCATGGGTGGACTCCCTGGGGGGGTTACTTGCCAAGAGCTACGGTGTAGTAAATGTTACTGTTGTACGGCACGCGGAGGCCGGCGGTTCATCGCGCGCGGGCGCGCCGGCGCGCGCATTCGGCGCAGACGCCGCGGACCTCGACCCGCAGCGAATCCGGCGTGCCGATCTGCCGCGCCGCCGCGGGCGCTTCGAGCGCGTCGAACGCCGTACAGCGGAAATCGCGGACGGCGCCGCAGGCGCTGCAGACGAAGTGATGGTGCGTCTCACGGTTGGCGTCGAACTGCGCGCTGTCGGCCGGCGTGCCGACGCGGCGGATGACGCCCTTGTTCTCGAGCAGGCGCAGCGCGCGGTAGACGGTGTCAAAGGAGATCGAGGGAATCCGCCTGCGCACGCGGCGGTAGATGGCCAGCGCGTCGGGATGCTCGTCCGTCCGGGCAAGCTCCCGGTAGATCTCGGTGCGCTGGTGGGTGACCTTGAGGCCCTCAGCACGGCAGAGGGCCGTGAAGCCCTCGATGCGGCGCTGGAGCTCCTTTGCTGACACGGCCATCGGATGACCTTTACAATAATTGTTACTAAGTAATATTATATCATAATCTGGCCGCGCTGTCAAGCCGCATGATCGCCCAGCGCGCAACAGCGTAGGCAAGCGCGGCCGTGTACACGGCTTTGAACAGCGCGAAGGCGGGAAAGGAGAGATCGCTCACGCCGGCAAGGCGGAGAACGACGAACAGCGCCGGGACGGCCACTGCGGCGATGACGGCTCCCAGCGTCAGCCCGAGCGCCCACGCGCGACCCGGCAGGCACGCAAGCAGCCGTCGCTTCGAACCCTGCCCGTTTGGTGCCGCGACGCGCCCGGCCTTGAGATCCCGGCGGTATCCCGCGCCGATGAACACGGCCACCAGCAGCGACAGGATCACCGTGGTCAGCGCGATGTCGATGAGAAGACTGCCGTCGCCGACAAGCGGCACGCGGTGCATTGCGCGGTTGCCCGGCCATGCCAGCGCCGGGTTGACGGCGGCGTTGATCACCGCCGCGATGGCTCCCTGCGTGCGGATGTAGGTTGTGATCGATTGGGGCATTGCGCGCTCCGTCATTGCACCCGCTTGTGCGAATCCGTGCGTGCTCCGATGATCGCGGCGGGATGCGGATTTCCGCACATGGGGGCTAGAAGTACGTGGCCGAGGACAGGATGGTCTTGCGGCGCTGCCGCGCCATGTCGAGGAGAAACGCCTCGCTGGCCGGCGTGTCCGTCCGGTACTGCATCCAGAGCTGCCGTGCTGACTCGGGCAGGGCGATGATGCCCTGTTTTGCCGCGACGCCCGCAAGGATTTCCCGCGCAGCCTCGTCGGCCGGGATCGCGTTCGCCGGCATCTTCGGGCCCCAGATGCGCGACACGACCTCCGAGGGGCAGACGACTGACACGCAGATGCCTTCATCGGCGAGCTCGATGCGCAGGCTTTCGCTCAGGCCCACCACGGCGAACTTCGTGGCGCAGTAGAGCACCTGGCACGCAAGGGGAACGAGGCCGGCGATGGACGCCGTGTTGACGATGTGGCCCCTGCCCTGGCGGTGCATGATGGGCAGGGCCGCATGCACGCCATAGATGACGCCCCAGAGATTGATGTCGATGATGCGGCGCCATTCGTCGAGCGTTGCATCGGCGTACAGCTTGCCGAACCCGATGCCCGCGTTGTTGAACAGGAAGTCGAGCGTGCCGTGGCGCGTTGCAGCAGCCTCGATCATCTGCTGCACCTGCGCCTGCTGGGTCACGTCGACAACCGCGCTGTGCACGCGGCCGGCGTGGGCGGCCAGCTCGTCGACGGCGCCGGCGAGCAGCTTTGCATCACGATCCGCCATGACGACAACGGCACCGGCCTGCAACAGGGCTTCGGTGATGGCCCTGCCAATGCCTGATGCCGCACCGGTTACCACGCAGTTCCTGCCGCGGAAACAGTCTTGAGCACTCATTGGTGATCTCCTTGCGATGGCTAGTGTGCGCAGCGTGAGCACGCTGCGGGGAACGCATCGCCGCCGCCCATTACAGGCGAATACGGAGACGGCGTGCCCGTGGCTGCGGGGATGACTGCCATAGTATACCACAACGGCGCCGTCAAGGCGAACACGCGGGCCTCTTACGAATGCGCCCCGTAGTTCGTTGTCACCGAGGCCCGCCTGTCACTGCGCGTCAGAATGTGAACGTGTGCCCGGCGCCGCCTGCGATCATGCGTGTGCCGAATGCAGACTGCAATGCATCCATGGCGGCGCTGCCGGTGCAATGGCACGGCACGATGAGATCGGGCGCATACTTCCGCAGCGCATCGAGCGTCCGCCCGATCCGCGTTGCATCCGCATGCACGAGATGGAAGCCGCCGATGAGGGCATGGACGCGCGTGATGCCGCTGGTCTTCGCTATGTGGCCGAGCGTGTTGACGACGCCGGCATGGGCGCAGCCGCAGCAGATGACGAGGCCGGACGGCGTGGCGAACCAGAGGGCGAGATCGTCATCGATCGGGTCGGGCCTGCGGCCGGGCGTGTCAAGGAAGTATGGGCCGCCCACGTCCTCGAAAGCCGTGACGCGCGGCACTGGGCCGGAGATGCCGCAGCCGGGCGCGAGCAGACAGGGCGCGGTCACCCAATGCATGCGATCGCGCGGCAGGCTGTCGAGCAGGCGGATTACGGGGCGGGGGGGATGGATCGGCTCTGCCGCGCCGTCGCGCACGCTGTAGCGTTCGAGGTGCACGGCCGGATGGGCCCAGACGTGCGCGCCGGGCGCCGCGGCAAGGGCCGCGGGCACGGCGCCGGTGTGGTCGTAGTGGCCGTGGCTGAGCACAAGGTGCTCCGTGGCGCCCAGATCGACGCCGAGCGCGGCGGCGTTGGGTACGAGCGCGCTGCCCTGCCCCGTGTCGAACAGGATGCGCAGTCCGGCAGTCTCGATCCAGAGAGAGAAGCCGTGCTCGGTGGCGAGGGCGCTTCCCGCGTCAGCCGTGTTGTCGACGACGATGGTGATGCGCACTGGCCCCTGCACGCATCGCGGCGTTGGCGCAGGCCGGCCATATGCCCGATATGGCCGGTCTGCCCCGCCTTGCGCTGCATCCAGATTCGAGTGCTCATTCATCGCTTTTCTGTGAAAGCAGGTACTAGTGGTCGCAGACATTGTCGCCCAGTTTGAGTGTGCCGGCAAGGTGCGCGGCAACGAGCCGCTCAGGCGTGTCCGCCGGCGCGCCGATGAGCGTGGCGATGCCTTCGCTGTGGAAAATATCCTGGGCGCGCTGGCCCATGCCGCCGGCGATGACGGTGGTGACGCCCTGGACGGCGAGCCATTGCGGCAGCAGGCCGGGCTGGTGGGGCGGCGCGTCGACGTCGGTGCGTGCGAGGATTTCCTTTGTGTCCGGATCGACGGAGATGATGGCGAACTGCGCGCAGTGGCCGAAGTGCTGCGCCAGTCTTCCTTCAGCGATGGGAATGGCGATGGTCATGGTGTTGGGGCATTGTTCGAGTGGTTAACAGAATGATCAATGACGTCGAGCGAGTTCACTCCGAATCTCCATTGCGTCCAGCGCGTGCCAGACACGCCGGATGTCTTCAGCCGCGGGTGCATCGGCTTCGACAACAGCCCGCGCATCGAGCTGTGCCGCGGTAAACGCGCGATCGTACCGGATGCGCCCGCCGATGCGCGCTCCCGCGGCTGAAGCGGCACGTTCGATGCGCTCGGTCATCTCAGGATTGACATCCCACTTGTTCACACAAACGGCGGCGGGCAGCGCAAAGTGCCGTGCGAGCGCGAGCACGCGCAGCAGGTCATGCTCGCCCGAGACACTCGGTTCGGTAACGATGAGCGCGAGTGACGCGCCGGCCAGGGACGCGATGACCGGGCAGCCGATCCCGGGCGGGCCGTCGGCTAGCACCAGCGGCGCACCGCGCTCGCCGGCAATGCGCCGCGCCTGGTCGCGCACCAGCGACACGAGCTTGCCCGAATTGCCCGCGCCGGCGGCAAGCTGCGCATGCACCATCGTGCCGCATCGCGTCTCCGAGACACGCCATTCGCCGCACCGCCGCTCGGAGAGGTCGATGGCCTTCACGGGGCAGAAGCGCGCGCACACGCCGCAGCCTTCACACGCCGCCGGATCGATGGTGAACACGGCCTCGCCCGCGCCGGGGCCGTTCATGGATACCGCGCCGAAACGGCAGTGCGCGAGGCAGGCGCCGCAGGCAATGCAGTCAGCCTTGCGGATCGCCGCGAGGCGGCCGCTGAAGAACGCATGACATTCGCGCACGCGCGGCTGCAGGAGCAGATGGAGATCCGCGGCGTCGACGTCGCAGTCCGCCATCACGGCTCCGCGGGCGAGAACGGCAAACGAGGCGGTAATGCTGGTCTTGCCCGTGCCGCCCTTGCCGCTGATGACAACGAGTTCACGCATGATGTTCAGTTGCGATGGCGACAAGCTGTTTCCATCCCCGCTCAAACCGGGAACGGTACTCGGGGAACGCGTCGACAAGCACTGCGCCGCGCGCGAGCGCCTCGGCGATGCGCCGTTCGTCAGGCAGCTCGAAGAGCACGGTGATGCCCTCGACGCGGCAATACGCCTGCACGCGGTCGTCTCCGCTGCCGGCGCGGTTGATGATGACGGCGGACGGGATGGCGAGAGTGCGCGTCATCTCCACGGCAAGGCGCAGGTCGTGCAGGCCGAAGGGCGTCGGCTCGGTGACGAGCGCGACGGCATCCGCGCCGCGCACGGCAGCGATCACGGGGCAGGACGTTCCGGGCGGCGCATCGATGACGGCCGGGGCGTCCCGCCGGGCGTGTGCCTTTACCGCATGGATGACCGGCGGCGCCATGGCCACGCCCACATCGAGCGCGCCCTGGATGACGATCACGCCGTCCGCTTCCGCCGTTTCGACCATGCCGACGCGCCGCTGCGTCTCCCGCATCGCCTGCCGCGGGCACACCTTCACGCAGCCGCCGCAACCGTGGCAGAGCTCGGGGAACACGAGCGGCGCGCCGCCTACCGCCGCCAGCGCGTTGTACGCGCAGAACCGCGCGCATTCGCCGCAGCCGTCACACCGCGTCTCGTCGATCACCGGCACCGGCACGGCGACCATCCGGGATTCCTGCACGTCACCGCGCAGGAACAGCCGCGCGTTGGGCTCCTCGACATCGCAATCGAGAAGCTGGACGCCGTGGCCGAGAACGCGTGCAAGGCTTGTGGCCACGGTCGTCTTGCCCGTGCCGCCCTTGCCCGAGGCGATGGCGATGTGCGGATGGCCGTTCATGGCATGCGCGTGACGCGTCACGCGCGCGTGCCCCTGCGTTTGGCCGTTTCCTCGTCGACCTCGTCCTGCCATCCGTTGCGCGTCGTCTCGAACCGGTCGAACCTGGCGGTGTAAGGTTTGATGTCGAGCAGCGGCGTGCCGTCGAGCACATCGAGGCCGGCAACATGGAGCATCAGGCCGTCGCGCCGTACAAGGCGCACGACGCTCAAGCCGATCGCATTGGGCCTGCACGGCGCGCGCGTGGCGAACACGCCGTGGTGAACGTCCTGGAGAAACGGTTTCACGATCAACTGCGCCGGCCCCGCACGGTGGAAGTGATACAGCAGGTACACGTGCGAAAACTCCTCAAGGTCCAGCAGCCCCTCGGCATATGCCGGGAAGACCTCCACCGTGCCAGTGCAGCCGTCCGCATAGACGGGCTGGATGGGCGTGCGCGAGGCATCCGTGTGGGCGCTGTGAATCACGCCGATGGGCGTGAGTTCGATGACGGATGCGTTCATACCCAGTGTCCCTCGACATCAGCGCCGCCCAAGGCGGTGAGCGCGCCGGAGTGATGGCGTTCGAGCGCCTCGGCCACCGTGGCCGCATCAGTGGTGTAGACGGCGATGCCCGCGGCAGCGAGCACGCGGAACGCCTTCGGGCCGCAATGCCCGGTGACCACCGCGCCCACGCCGGCGCGCGCGACGAGCTGGGCGGCCTGGATGCCTGCGCCCTGCGCTGCATCGAGCTGCTGCGCGTTGTCAATCACCCCGGCCGCGCGCGTGTCCGTGTCATACACGAGAAAGCGGGCTGCGCGGCCGAAGCGCGGATCGAGCGGCGCGTGCAACGTTGTGCCGGTTGTGGTGAACGCGATTTTCATAGGGCTATTCCCCCGTGTCCGTTTCGAGTTCCTGCTGGCGTTTCTTCACCGCGTCGAGCTCGGCCTGCAATGCTTCAGCCTGCGCCGCAAGCATCTGCTTGAGCGCGGCGGGATCGGGTTTGACGTCCGCGACAGGCCAGCCGGCACGCGCCCAGCCGGGCACGCCGGTGGCATGGTACCAGTGCCGCCAGCCGCGGCCGCCGCCAAAGCCGCCGCCGCGACCGCGGCCAAACCCGCGGCCAAAGCCGAACCCGGGCCCGGCGTTCATGAAGCCCGGCGCGCCGTAGCCTGCGCAATAACCCGCGGCGCGTCCCGTCATCGGGCCCGCACCCATTGGACCTGTTCCATTTCCTCGTGGCATGATGTGCCTCCTTGGTGTGTGGTGTTTAGAAGGTTTGTGCCGCCCTGTGGCGGTAGTGCCTGCCATGCCTGCCGCGCCCGCGGCGCCATCTGCAGCAGCCGGGCATCGCAAACGCACGGTCGTCGAGCCCCTCGTGCACCCATGCGTCCATGACGTCGCGCAGGTCGCCCGCGACAAAGGGTACGACGGCAATGCCGCGCGCGGCGATCACCGCCTGCACGAAGCGCGAGATGGCGCCGCAGACGAGCGTGTCAACGCCGAAACCGGCGAGATGCAGCGCCTTCTCGTCGGGCGAGTCGCCGGGGAGTTCTGCGTCCGTTTCGCTGATGATGCGCCCGTTGGCGGCTTCGACAAGGCGGACGTGGCGCGCGACGTCGAAGACGGGGGCGATGCGGTTCTGCCAGCAGGCGAATGCAGCTTTCATCACGATGGGAGGGGCAACTTGCGTGCCATTGCGGCGGGGGATGCGGCTAACAGACTCGGCGGGAGCGACTTAGCGGTGGTTTGCCGGCGGTGCGCACCAATATTAAGTAGCGATGTTGCTACTGTTAGTCGGAGCTTAAGATGCAAAAAAGATACTGTATAAGAATTCGCACGCGGGTACCGGCGCCGTCTCACGCGGGATTCGGAGTGCCCGCTTCAGCGGGGATATTGCCGTGTGTGCGCGGCATGAACATGCCCGACCGTGTGTCGCGGGTTGGTTTGGAGTACCCGCTTCAGCGGGGCCGTTGCGCCGCCACATGCCGCGGGTGGCGCGCCGCAAATCCCCCATTGCGGCATTGGGGGACGCCACATGCCGGTGAACGTCTTGCCGCTTGGCTGCCTGACGCGCCTTCGGCGCCTAAACCGCAACGGCCCGCCTGAAGGCGGTACTCCAAACAGAGCGCCCGCGCGTTCAGCCTTCCCTGCGCGACCGGCCGTCCCTGGCCGGCAACGGGATGCCGAGGCGTTTGATCTTGCGGTGGAGCGTTGTCTTGTGAATCCCCAGCGCGCGCGCGGCGGCGAGGCGGTTGCCGCCATGGCGCTTGAGCGCGGCGCGGATGATCTGGGCGTCGAACTCGGCGTGGGCGGCGCGCGCGCCGGGCGCGGCGACGGCGGTGGTGCGCGCCAGCAGCTCGGGCGGCAGGTCGCGCACGGCGATCTGGTCGCCGGTGCAGAGGATGAAGGCGCGCTCGATGCAGTTCTCGAGCTCGCGGACATTGCCGGGCCATTCGTAGCCCATGAGCAGGGCGAGAGCCTCGGGCGCGATTCCGCTGACATGCCTCCCCTGGAGGCGGTTGAAGCGCTCGATGAATTGCGTGACGAGCAGCGGGATGTCCTCCGCCCGCCGGTGCAGCGCCGGCAGTTCGATGCGGACGACATTGATGCGATAATAGAGGTCTTCGCGGAACGCGCCGCGACGCACCAAGGCGGCCAGATCGCGATTCGTTGCGACGATCACGCGGGCATCCGTGCGTTCGGCACGCGTGGCGCCGAGCGGTTCGTACGCGTGCTCCTGGAGCACGCGCAGCAGGCGCACCTGCAGCGCCGGGGTGATCTCGCCGATCTCGTCGAGGAAGATCGTGCCGCCGCGGGCGAGCGCGAAGCGGCCGGGCTTGCTCTTTACCGCGCCGGTGAACGCGCCGGCCTTGTAGCCGAACAGCTCCGACTCGAGCAGCGTATCGGGCAATGCCGCGCAGTTGACCGCGACGAACGGCCCGGCGTGCCGCTGGCTGAGCGTGTGGATGGTGCGCGCCACGACTTCCTTGCCCGTGCCTGTCTGGCCAAGAACGAGCACGGTGCTCGGGCTCGATGCGATGGCGGGGAGGACGTCGAAGATGCGCTGCATCAGGGGGCTGCGGCTGGTCATCCCGCCGACGCGGTAGCGCGCGACGAGCTCCTCGCGCAACGCCGCCAGGTCGCTCAGGTCGCGGAACGTCTCGGCGCCGCCCGCCACGCGCCCGCGCTCGTCGCGCAGCACGGCGGTCGATATGCTGATGGGAATGCGCCTGCCCTGGGCGTCAACGATGTAGCATGACGCGCCGATCACCGCCTTGCCCGTCGCCAGCGTCCGGCGCAGCGCGCACGTGGCCTCGCACATGCTCGAACGGAACACTTCCGAGCACCGGCGGCCGAGCGCCTCGCCGCGCTTGATGCCCGTTATCCCCTCGGCCGCGCGGTTGAAACTCGTGATCCGCCAGTCGTGGTCGACCGTGAACACGCCGTCGGAGATGCTCTCGAGGATGGCATCCGTGAGGCGCGGGTGGATTGACTGCCGATGTGACCGCGGGTGTTTCATGCCGTCAATGCCCTTGCTGCCCGGCGCCCGCCGGTATCCCCGTCCAGCAGGGATACTGCGCCTGCAGCGCCGCCTCGGCGCGCGCATCGAGCGTGTTCTCAGACGCGCACGTCCAGTCGAGCAACCGCCGGCGCATGTCGCATTTGGCCGTGGCATGCGCCGGGTCGTTGGCGAGATTGGCGTACTCATGCGGGTCGGTGCGCAGGTCGTACAGCTCCTCCTCGCCGGTGATGTACCAGATGTACTTCATGTCGCGCGTGCGGACGGACTTGGTGAAATCGCCGGGCACGTTGAAACTGGCGGTATAGGAGAGCAGATGGCCGGGCTGCAGGTGGTGCTTGTCCCAGTCGGCCCTGAATGACTCGTAGTCGGGATAGGGATTGCGCATTCCGGGCCTGCACTCCCCGGCGAACACTTCAGTCTTGTGTTCCTTCGTTCTCCCTTCCAGAAGCGGGACGAGCGATGTGCCCTGCACGCCGTTGGGCGCCGCGATGCCCATCAGTTCGAGCAGCGTAGGCATGACGTCGCATTCCTCGGCCAGCGTGCCGCCGATGACCGACGGCTTGATGTGGCCGGGCCACGAGATCAGCAGCGACACATGCAGCAGCGAGTCCATCATCACCAGGTCCTTCTTGCACATGTGGTGCTCGAAGCAGAACTCGCCGTGGTCGCTGGTGAACACCACGATGGTGTCCTCTTCGAGCCCGCGCGCGCGCAGCGCATCGAGCACGCGGCCGATCTGTTCGTCCACCCACGAGATCATCGAGTAGTAGACGGCCATGAAGCGCCGCTTGTCCGCCTCGGTCGCCTTGTCCGAGCCCTGGGCCTGCCATTTGATCTTGTAGCGGCGCGGCTTGGCGTCGAATTCGTTCTTCCTGGTGGGATACAGCGTAAGTTTCTCCGGCGGGTACACCCTCTCGTATTTCCGCGGGGCGATGTGCGGCGCATGCGGATCCTCGATCGACAGGCAGAGGCAGAAGGGCTGGTCTTTCGTCGAGGACTCGATGAACCTGATCGCCGACGACGCCTCGAGATACGGCTTGGTCAGCTCGGGCGGGAAATCGTGGAACGCCGCGCCGGCGAAGCAGCCCTTCTCCTGCATGATGGCGCCGCGCGCGCGGGCAAAGGCATTGACGGCATCTTCATCCTTGCCGCTGCTCGTGTGGTTGACGCCCCAGACGTCGCTGTGGTCGAAATTCGCGAACTCGGTGTTGGCGAGCAGATGGTTCTTGCCGACGTAGCCGATGCGATACCCCGCATTCTTCAGGATGCGGAACAGGTTGATGTCCGTGCGCGAGTCGAAGCGGTAATGCGCCGCATGGGGATAGCGGCCGGTGAACAAAGCGGCGCGGCTGGGGATGCAGGTGCTTGCATTGACAAAATACTCGCGCAGGTCGGCGCCGGACTGGGCGAGGCGGTCGAGGTTCGGCGTTTTGATGACGCTGTTGCCATGGACGCCCATCGCGTCGAACCGCTGCTGGTCGGTCATGATGAACACGAGATTCGGGCGTGTGCCGGCGCGTGCGGCTGCTTTGGCGGCGGCGGGCGCGGCATTCGAGGCGGCAGCAGCAGGTCTTTCCGACGCGGCAGCCATGGCGGCACGGCCGGCGAGTGCGGCCGTTGCGGCGGCAGCGCCGCCTGCGATGAAGGTGCGTCTGGTCATTTCACGTGGTGACATGCTGCCTCCTGGTGTACATGAGCCACTAGTGTACACTTTTTCGTCGTGTGTTGGCAATGCGCCAGGGGGTG
>JAAYZF010000139.1 GCA_012514975.1 bacterium | reverse complement strand
GCCTCGTTGATTTCCGCTCGCTCGATGTCGGCAAGTTGCCAACCGGCTCGCTGCAGCGCCTGACGTACGGCTGGCACGGGGCCGAGTCCGAACATGCCCGGCTCGACTGCACCGACGCCGTACGCCACAAGGCGTGCCATCGGCTCCAGACCGCGTTTCTCGGCCCACGCGGCGTTGGCCACGATCAACGCGGCCGCCCCGGAGTTCAGGCCCGGAGCGTTGCCCGCAGTGATGGTGCCGTCGTTGCGGAAGGCCGGCTTCAACTTCGCGAGCGCCTCGAGCGTCATATCGGGGCGGTTGTGTTCGTCCCGCTCGAAAACGACGCGTCCCTTGCGCGTCGGGATTTCGACCGGCGCGATCTCGGCGTCGAACTTGCCTGCCGCCTGCGCACCGCTGAATCGCGTTTGTGAACGCAACGCCCAACGATCCTGAGCCTCACGCGAGATCTCGAATTTCGAAACCAGGTCTTCGGTCACCCAGCCCGAATGCTGGCCGCTGAACGCATCGTTCAGCCCGTCGCGCAGCATGCTGTCGTGGATCTGCGCGTCCCCCATCCGGTAGCCCCATCGCCCGCTGTTCATCAGGTACGGCGACTGATCCATGTTCTCCATGCCACCGGCGATTGCACACTGGACGAAACCGAGCATGACTTCCTGCGCTGCCGTCGCAATGGCTTGTGCGCCCGATCCGCATACACGATTCACCGTCATCGCGGGGACTGCGTCTGCGATACCCGCCGCCATCGCGGCCTGGCGCGCGGGATTCATCTTCGCGCCGGCCTGAACGACCTGGCCCAGGACAACCGTATCAATGTCATCGCCGTTCAAGCCGGCTCGCGCGAGCACCTCGCGAATCGCAACTGCACCGAGATCGGTGGCAGGAACGTCCTTCAGCACGCCGCCGTAGCTGCCGATAGCAGTGCGCACGGGGGCGCACAAGACGACTTCATGGTTGGACATCGATGACTCCCTTCGCCGCTGTACCGGGAAGCAACGGCAGGCACGAGACGAGGGCCCGGTGAATCGATTGTCCTTCCTCCGCCCGGCCCTGAGATGACCTCGAGATTACTTACATGTAACCCACGCGATGCATTACGGACATGTAACGAACGCGTCATCTGACCACCACTTGCTTGGCGCCATACTGACGTTAGCCGAATCGAGAACGACGATCGAGCACGACGTCTTCGTGCCGTCCCAAGCACGGTCGATGAAATTGAACCAGGAGGAAAGGCAATCATGTCGAACCACTCACAACGAGATTCCGGTCGAAGCGAAAGCGGTCGACGTGCCGCCTCCTGGGTGTTCTACGGATTCCTCGCCATCGGCGCCTTCTTCCTGCTGGCGGAGCACCGCGCGCACCTCACCGGTTGGCTTCCCTTTCTCCTGCTTGCACTATGTCCGCTGATGCACATATTCCACGGCGGACATGGAGGTCATGCCGGCCACGGGTCAAGTGCCAATACTTCGACGCGTTCTTCGCGGGTGCCCCCGAATCACAAGCACTGAGAACGCCGGGAGAGCAAGCATGTCGCACGACACCGTACCGGCCTATGGACTGTGGTCCCTGGTCATCATCAACTCGCTGGTCTTCATCATTTTCACGTTCAGCTTCGCCAAGCCGCAGTCGAGCCGCGACTGGCGCTTCTTTGGCGCGTTCTCAGGATTCCTGGTCGCGCTGTTCGCCGAGATGTATGGCTTCCCGCT
>JAAYZF010000138.1 GCA_012514975.1 bacterium | reverse complement strand
GCAGGCGCGGGAGCAGGCGCGGGAGCAGGCGCGGGAGCAGGCGCGGGAGCAGGCGCGGGAGCAGGCGCGGGAGCAGGCGCGGGAGCAGGCGCGGCGGCAGGCGCGGCGGCAGGCGCGGGAGCAGGCGCGGCGGCAGGCGCAGCGCTGCCAGGCGATACGTTCAGCTTCGCCGCGTCCGTCACGCGCAGTTGCAGCGCGTTGCGATACGTGCTTACCTCTCCGCCCGCCTTGACTTCCGCGCCTTCCCTGAGGTTCTCCTTGCCGGCGACCTTCACGAACGTGTCCGCCCACATCACCACCATAAGCGACCCGCTGTTGTCAGTGAGCGTGATCTGATGCGGTGCGCGGGTCCCTTCGCCTGGCGGGCGGTATGAGGATACCGTACCTTGCACGCTCACCTGCTTGCCGACATCGGCGGACGAGATGCTGCCGAGGGGCGTGATGGCCGCGGGTGTTGCGGGCGCCGCCGGGGCGGGCGCGGCGGTGTGCGCATCATTCGCGCTCGCCGCGGCAAGGACGGTGAGATCTCCGGCGGCCTCGAGCTTCAGCTGCGGCGTGCCGCGGAACTGCGACACGGCGGCGCGCACTTCGATGTCGTCGCCCTCGCGCGGCGCCTCCGTGGCCATCAACTGGTTCCATTGATCCTGCCACAGCACCAGCTCGCTCGTTCCCGTCGCATCTTCGAGTGTCATGCGATACGGTGCCGTGGCCGACCGGGCGGGAGTGATCCGCGCGAGCTTTGCCTTGATCATGACGTTGTCCCCATCCGCGAAGCGCGCAAGCTCGGCCAGGCAAGCATCCAAGGGCTGCTGGGTCTCGAGCACCTCGATCTGCTGGGGCATCTGGAGCATCATGGTGATGTTGTCGCCTTCGGTAATGCGCACGACGCCGGAGACTTTGACTTTGTCGCCCTGGCGGATTGTCAGGTTCCTCGCCGAGAGCGCCTCGGCCACCTGGCGGAAGCCGGTGACGCGCAGGTCTCCTGATTCATCGGTAAGGATCAGCGACACGCGGGTAATCTTGTCGCCATCGCGGTAATAGCGCAGCGGCTGCGCGGCCTTGGCAATCACGCTGAAGTACCCGAAGTTCATCGTCGGCGTGATGTTGCCGATCGTCGTCACGGGCAGCTCGCGGTGCGTCGCCATCACATGCAGGCAGACAAGCCCGAGCACCGCGACCAGCAGCGCGACGTAGCGGAACAGCCTGATCGAAATGCGCTTCCTGATCCCCGTGCCGCAATACGGGCAGCGATCATGCGCGCCGACAAAGCGGTTGCAGCTCGGGCAGATCACGCCGTCAGGTTTCCGTGCAGGGGTGGGTGCGGTGTCGTTCATTGGAACCTCGGTGGGTGGTTAGGGGTGAGGTTCATCGTTCAAGGAAACTTATTTCCGGATGTCAATGTACACGGGCCGGTGGTCTGACGCGCCGCGTGCGGCAGGTTCGTTGTAGATCACCGCCTGCCGCGACGGGCAATGCGCCACGACGGCCGGGCTGGCCAGGATATGGTCGAACGTCGTCGCTTCGTACGGTGAATCGCCGCGCGCCGACGGATACCAGGTGAACACCCCGCCGTCCTTGTCCTTCGCCGGCAGACGGGCCAGCGGACACAGCGGATTGCCGGTGTACATCCTGAGCGACGGCTCGTCAGCCTTCTCGTTGAAATCACCAGCCACGATGACCCACATGCCTGTCCCCGAGCCGGCTGACTCGGCGAGAATGCGTGACGCCTCGCCTGCCTCCGCCATGCGGCGATGCTCGGCATACGTCCCGCCGAGCTTCGACATTGCGTGCACGACAAAGAGGTTGATCTCCGGCCAGCCCGGCGGCTTCAGTTGCACCTGCAGGAGATCGCGCGAGAAGCCGATCACCTCCTTCCTGTTGCGGAACTGGCGGTGCTGATGCGTCGTTACACCGCCCACCGGCACGCGGCTCAGCACAGCCACGTCGATTCCCCTTCCCTGCAGATGGCTGCTGTTCCCCTCGACCAGGATGACCTGCGTGTAGCCCAGGGCGCGCAGATAGGTCTGGTTGAACTCCTCGAGGAACGGCCTGTTCTCCACCTCCTGGAGCGCAATGACATCCGCATTCACTGCCGACAACACGCGGGCGACCGCGTACAATGCGCGCGCGGACTTGGGCTGCGTTCCCTTCTCGAGCAGCGAGTCCTCGGTGTACGGATCATCATACCGGTCGTAGAAATTCCCGACATTGTATGTGGCACAACGCAACCGGGCCGTCGTGCCCGTGGCCGCCTGTGCCGCGAGGACGGGAGCCAGTGCTGCACACGCCACCAGCAATGCCAGTCCCCGTTTCATTGCGCCATCGTGCCTCATCACGGCCTAGTATACCAGAAACGGCGGGCAGAGGGTATGGTACGGCGTATTCAGTGTTCAGTGTTCAGTGTTCAGTGGCGAGGGACGACCGGCGTGGGGGCCATGGGCGATATGCACTCCTCTACGGTGGCGGGCACGATGGGCAGCCGGCGAGTGCGCAGGGCGGAACTCGCTTCGCCCGCAAGGACGGGGAACTACCGAGTACGAGCACGACTGTGAGCACGAGCGCGACAAACTCCCAACTCCCAACTCCCAACTATCGACTATGAACCAAGAAAACAGGCGCCTCCCCTCGGCTGGCGGAAGGCGCCTTGAAGATGCAGGAGCAACGCATCTTATCTGAACTCGACAACGTCCGCGGTGATCGTCTTTGTCACACGATGGTAGATGAACACCCATGGATCGTACTGAAGCTCCTCGGTGACATTGACGAGCGCGCGCGGCTTGCCCTGCAGACCGGCGTTACGGCGCAACTGGTCCATCGCCGTCGTCGTCAGGTCCTTGTCACCGCTCAGCACGATGCCAAAGGGCTCCCCGCCGATCATGCGAAATCCAAGAACACTCATCTCGGAGGTACCCTTGACGCCCGACTGGACAACGGTGAAATTGCCCTGCGCAAGCGTTGCCTGCGCGATGGTTCCCTGCGCGTTGCGTGGCACGCTGTTGGCGCACCCAGCCAGCACGGCAACGGCAAACACGCATACCAGCACTCGAAACGCGACGTTCATCTCTACCTCCCGGGCTGTAGTTACATGGTGAGACAGTTGTTGCTGTCAACGGCAACTCACAACGTACCAAAAACGAGGACGGATGGCTGAAAACCAGTACTACTATACCACAAATGCCGGAAATGTGCAACTTTTCGCCGCGCCCATTCCGGCGACGAGGCGGGAACTGCCGTCGCGGCCTACATCGGCAGAGGATCGAGCGCGCCGCCATTGGCGCGAATCCTCTTCTGGAGAGCCCTGACCTCGACGGCACGCACGTCGCCCTTCGGCAGCGAGAGCGCCGCGGCATGGCCGGCTGCTTCGCCGATGTTCATCACGGGCGGCATGACGCGCACGCTCGAATGCAGCGTGACGTCCGCCGAAATGCTGCGGCCGGCCATGAGCAGGTTGGTCTTCCCTTTCGGCGTGAGGCAGCGGTACGGAATCTGGTAATATCCGTCAGGAGGCAGCTCGCGTATGGTCGTCTGCCCCTGTGCCTGGCCGTGGATGTCGACGGGATAGGTGCAGCAGGCGATTGCGTCATCGAACCGGGCGCACGTGCTGAAGTCATCGCCGGTGATGATGTAGTCGCCAACGACGCGGCGCGATTCGCGTATGCCGACATGCGTGCCCGTTTTCACCAGGCGCACCGAGGCGCACCCTGGCACGTTGGCCCGCATCCATGCGACGAAGTTGTGGACACGGCGGCGGCCTTCAATCTCGGCCTTGGTGACGTCGAGCGGATCGAGCGTGTTGCCTGGCACGCGGATGGCGTTCATGTAGAGCAGGCCGGCCGGGCTGCGATGCATGCAGCTGAGATTCGTGTTGACAAGCGCGGGCGTGTGTGCCGGGCCTTCCTGGCAGAGCTTCTTGAGTTCGCCCCACGGGAATACCCCGTAGTCGATCCCGTCAAGGACGAAGAACAGCGTCATCGGCATGACGACGCCTTCCTCGTTGCCGAACATGATCTCGCAGCCCGCGCGCTCGGCAAGCAGCGCGTCGCCCGTCGCATCGACGAACACGCGGCCGGGAATGCGCAGCGGCCCGCTGTTGTGTGCCGCCAGTACGGCCGTGACGGCCCCGTCGGTGCGCTCGACGTCGTACAGCGTCGTGTGGAACAGCACCTGCACGCCGGCTTCGGCAGCCATTTCATCGAGCACGAGCTTGAGCGTTTCGTCATCAAAACCGCCTGCGCCCCACTTGTTCAGCGCACCCATGCCCCGCCGCTCGAGGCGGCGCATGATCTCGATGAACAGGCCCGCGTTGGCAAGCCTGCACGGCGTCTTGTCATCTTTTGGCCGCGTGGTGCACGGCATGAACGGGTTGACAAGCATGGTGGTGGCCGCGCCGCCAAGGCAGCCTTCACGCTCGATCAGCAGCGTCTTCGCGCCTGAACGGCCAGCGGCGACCGCGGCGCCCACGCCGCCCGGCCCGCCGCCGACCACAATGACATCATAACCGGTGATCTCTCGCATGGTGACTCCTTGTTCCATTGACGTGGCAACGCGCTCAGCGTTGACCGGCATTCCTCGACACTCCAGGTGTCGCTACGTACGGCCAAACCTGCGGCCCATTAAGGTGAGAAGCATCGCTGCACTCACCACACTCCCCGGCTCCGGCACAAAGCCGTACACCGTCACCACGCTGTAGGCAGGCATGGTGAGCGAGACGACGTTGTCAATCGGCGTCAGGTCGGCCTGGCGGGCAAAGCTGTCGCTGCCCGACGTGCGGTACACCTGGTACGACGGCGGCGACACGGCGGTGGCAAGCTGGATCGAGACCGGCTGGTTCGACGCCGTCATGTTCACAAGCACATACGTCGCCGCCAGGTCCTGGGTGTGGATGTAAGCGCTGACGCTGAGCCCGCGATACGTGTCATACTCGCTCGCGCCGCCCGTCGACGTCTTGCCGTTCCCGAACACCGCCTTGACGCGCTGGGCGCCCGGGCGGACATAGCGGGAGAACTGCTTGTACGCGCAGTACTTCTTGCTGGCATGCGGGTTGTTGATATGGCTGGTGCCGAGCAGCGTGTGCTCGGTCTCGCCCGAGCTGCCGTCGGTCATCTGCCAGTGGATATACGCGCTGACGTTGGCATGCACGAGCGCATTGTGCATTTTCTGGGCAAGAACGATCGCGCCGGATCCGGGCGAGCCGCCCGAGCCGTTGGCCCAGGCGGCTGCCTCGCCGCCGCACTCGGAGAACCAGGTGCGCTTGCCGTCGTTCACGATGCCGGGCGCGTAGAGCCAGAATGCCCAACTCGCCGGGACGCTGCCTTTGCCCAGCCAGTAGCCGGCCTGGGTTTTCACCGCGTCCTCGCTCGAACCGACGTAGCCGTTGCAGCAATAGTAATCGACGAAGTTGATCAGGCTCGCATCGCTGTGCAGCTTGATGGCCTCGATGTACTTCATCTGCTGATTGAGCTCCCAGGGATTGGCCGGCGTGTCCTTCACGCCGGCGCAATGCGGCGCCTTGATCTTCGTGGTGATGTTGTTCGCAACGAATTCATCCTTGATGGCCTTGAGCGCGGCGGCGTACTGCCACCACTGGCCCGCCGCGCCCGGGCTGCCAACGGCGCCTTCCCCCCTCTCGTACGTGCAACTGTCGAAGGGGTTCTCGAACGAGCATTCGTTCTGGAGGCTCACGGCAAACACGGGAATGCCGTAGCGCTGCCTGAAGCCGGTGACCCACGCGGCAACGTAGCGGCCGAACTGCGTGAGGTTGGTGGCATCTTGCCTCAGGTGGCCGCCGATGCTGTCGCCTTTGCCGGGGCCCTGCCAGTTGTTGTGATCGCCGCTCATCCATGGCGTGGGCCAGTAGCCGACGCTGGGCCGGCCCACATAGTACTGGGTGATGCCGGTCGAGCTCTTCATCCAGTGCGGCGGCGTCCAGAGCGAGCCCACGAGCTTGAACCGCTCGGGTTCGAGCGCATTCGTGGCCAGCCATGTGCCGAACGAGCCGTACATGGCCATGGCGTTGAAGCTCATCTTCTCGACATTGCTCTGCAGGTTGTCGACAAGCGGGACGGCGATGCGCATGTCGCCGCTCGTATGCCGCAGGACCTCCTTCGAGAGGGGCATGCGCAGGACGTTGCAGCCCAGGTCGCGGTACGCGAGCCGCCAGGTGTTGTTCGTGTACGGCGTGCCGCTGTAAAGACACGCGCCCCAGCCATCGATGACCTGGTACCGTGTGGCATCGTCAACCGTGACGGTGGCGGCAAGGAGCGGGACGGCGATCAGCAGGGCGGCAGAACAGGCAGGGATGGATGTGCGCATAAGTTCTCCAAGAGCAGGGCGTTCCGCTGCGTTACAGTATTCCATCATCAATTGTACCATTTCCCGCGGGAAAGAGCACCAGCTCATCTCGCACGGGCCTGCGGCCAGGGAGCTGCGTCCGTCGCCAGCGGCAGTCGGCAACCGCCAGTCACTTCAACTTGCCAAGGCACAGCCTCGGCCACTCTCACGTGCCGTCAGTACTTGATCTCGATCGGAGCGAGCGGGAGGGCGTCAAGATCGAAGTCGGCATAGCTCGACCGCTCGATCTTCGTGTTCTCGAACGCAATCTCTCTCGTGCCAATGGCGACACGTTTCGCCTGCGCGCGCTTCGGCAGGAGGCAATGCACGCGCGCGTGCTCGAAACTGCCGGTCAGGTTCAGCGTGATGCGCTTCTTCGCGCGGTCAAGCTTGTATGTGTAGGTGCAGTAGCCGCCGGACGCGGGGTAGTGCAGCGTAACGTCAGCCTGCGCAGCCTTCGTTGCGGCCCAGCGCGGCGCGACGAGCGCCTTGTCGAACGCGCGCCCCTTGTCCTCGATGCCCGCGATGCCCTCGGCCACCGCGTAATACACCGCGGCCTGCGCCCAGCAGTCCGGCAGACCATGCGAGCGAATCCGCTCCTCGAATCCCACGGGATGATCGCTCGCACTGATCGCGCCGATCATGATGCCTCCCTTTGCGCCTGGAATGCGGACGGCCTGGTAGCGGATGGCCGTGATCGGCTTGTCAGGATGCGGGTTGTTCCAGCCGGTCATAAGCATCCCGACATTGGCCCACGTGGGATTCGCGCCGCGCCAGGCGACCCGGCAGATCGAGCGGTCGACCGGCGCTCTTCCACGCGTGTCAGGCGCGTCGGACACGCCCCACCACGAGTTGATCTCGTGGTTCCGCCGCATGAACGTGCGCTCGACCGTGCCGTCGGCATAGACGATGTCGCAGATGGCGGCCACAGCGTCTGCAGGCACGCCCGAGGTCAGGCACTGCATGAAGTAGACGCTCTTCGCCGTGATGTTCGGCACGGGCACCTCAACCATCCGCGGCCCCTTTGCGCCCGACGGGTCGAGGAACAGAACGGCCTTGCCGTCATTCGCCGCCGGGTTGACCACGTCGAACTCGATCGCGCCAAACGCGCGGCGGCCGACGGGCAGGTCGCGCAGGTCGTTGTCCCCTTCCCCCGTCCACGCAATGACGCTTTCATGCGCGCCGTTGCGCAGGCCGCGGTTGACGAACGGCCTGATGTCGATCGTGGTGAACGTTGCCTTGGGGAAGACGGGATGCTCGGGCAGGCGGCGGTACACCTGGTGGAGTTCACCGCCATCGCGCTGGCTGAGCTTCCAGACGCGCTCGATGATGTCGGCGGCATAGTTCTCCATGCCGTGGTCGCATGCCGCGCGGGCGATTTCGCCGGCGATGATGATGCAGATCGCGCCGTTCATGTATTCGCCCACCGTGCTGCCGCCCGTGCCGCGCGAGGGGAACTGGTCCATCTGGTACGGCGGGTCCATGGTCCACCACTCGGCAAAGCTCTCGGCTTTCTTCTCCGCCCCGCGGCGCTGGTATTCCTTGAGAATCTTCACGGCCATCTCGTGCGTCGGCAGGCCGCGGTTGATCGTGTAGCCGGTCGAGAGCGACATGCGTCTGCGTTCATCGCCAACCTTCGCGTAGACTTCGTCCTCGGGCAGCTCCTCGGGGATCATGTGGCCATAGGCGTTGTCGAAGAAGAGCTTCGCATTGGCGCGCCGGCGGAGGTTCTCCCCCTCGACACGGAGTTCGGCGGCGCGCTTCATGTTGCCAAGATGCTCGTGCATCTCCGCCATGCGCCAATGCGACGAGTACAGCCCCGAGTTGTCGCCATGGAAGAGGAACTGCGGGTCGCCCGGATTGATGCACCGGTGGTCGCCGCTGCAGTAATGCGGGTTGACAAAATCCCACGAATCCATGCAGAATGACCGGCGGACGAGCTTGTGCTTCCTGCTCCAGCGCGTAGGATGCGAGGCGTTGTACTTCAGCGCCTTCTCGAGCCGCGGCAGTTGCTTCGCCATCCACGCGTCGTCGCCGCTCGCTTTCCAGGCATACCACACGCCTTCGGTGTAGAGGAACTCGCAGTCCGCCTCGACCGGGATGCGGCGCACGATGTACTTCATGTGGTCGTCATACCAGAAGTACCCCTTGCCGAGCGCCTCGCCGAACCATGTCCGCGCCGGGTAGTCGGCGTTCTGGTGAATGCAGTCGCGGAACATGCCGTTGCGCTCCTGCGAGTCGAGCCAGTATTCGAGACCGGATTTCACGTCCTCCATGAAGTACTTCTGCGCCTTGAGCGTGTGCACGTGGTCGCGGCCCCACGAGACAAGCATCTTGTACAGCCTGCCGTTGATGATCAGCGGCCGCACGCCCGAGTACTTCTCGAGAAACATCTTGATGCGCTCGGCAATCGCCGCATACGGCCCCCGGTCGCACGAGATGCGCGTGCGCGGCATGAAAATGAACGGAATCGAGGCAAGCGCCCTGCCCCCGCGGTCAAGCACTTCAGCAAGATGCTCCCCTGCCGAGCCGCGCGCGGCGAACCGCACGGGCTTGCCCGCTGAAAGCTTCGTGTCCACATACCGCCTGCGCGCGCCGTCGGTGATTCTCACACGGGCTGCCCGGCGGTCTTTCACGACCAGCGAGCCTTCCTCGAGCGGCGCCCAGTGGGATGATTCGGCGTTGGCTTTCCTGAGGACAACAGTTGGTGCAGTTGTGTCTTTCCTCATGGCGTTTCCTGCGTCGCGGTTAAACGGTCATTCGAGCCATGACAGCGGCTCGCCCACGCGGCCAAACTCGTACACCGGCTTCGCGGGGTTCCACAGTTCATTCCATTGCGGATCGTCCCTGCGGCCCCAGCCGCCAGCGTAGAAGAAGTCCATGAACTTCTGTCCGGCATCAGCCGCCACGCGCGCGGGATCCCAGTCTTTCAGCACGAGCGCCTTGAGCTCGTCGCGCACCGCGGCAAACGCCGGGTCACCTGCCAGGTCGTGCTGCTCGAGCGGGTCTGCCGCCAGATCGAACAACTGCGGAGGATGGCCGTGATAGTAGCACAACTTGAGGTTCCCGCGGCGCACCATGCGCATCGGCGGGTTCGGCCCGATCTTCAGTTCCGAGAACACGGGGCGTTGCGCCCACGCATCTTCAGCGGCATCAATCGGGTTGGCGAGCAAGGGCAGCAGATCGTCGCCATCAACTGACGGCATGGGTTTTGCCCCGGCAATCGCAACCAGTGTGGGCGCCAAGTCAACGAGGCTCACGGGCGCATCAACAACGGCGCCGCGCGCACGCGCAAATGCAGGAGGCGCATCCTTGCGCCGAAGCGCCGCCGGCGCGCCCTCTTCTTCCCCCTTCAGCCTCGCCACAATCAGCGGCACGCCCGATGACCCTTCCTGCATCACGCCCTTGCCAAACAGCATCTGGTCGCCCGCCATCTCGCCATGGTCGCTCAGGTACACGACCAGCGTCTCGCCCGGCAGCGCCTGGGCCGCATCGAGCACGCGGCCGATCCGCTGATCCATCAACGAGATCATCGCCGCGTAGTTCGCGCGCACCATGGCGATGCGTTCAGCGCTCTCGCCCGTCACCTTCTGGCTTCCCATCCACGAGCGCAGCCACGGATGGACCGGTTCGGGCAGCGGCGGCACGGGATGATCGACGCCGGCCATGCGTTCGCGCGCATGCTCGTACAGCTCGCGCGGGGCGATGAACGGGTGATGCGGCCCGTACCAGCCGACCGTGACGAAGAGCGGCGTGTCATGCGCCGCGCGGCTGCGCTCGGTGAGGAAACGCTCGGCCGCCTGCGTGACATGCTCGTCGTACCGGAGTACGGGGCTGTCGCCCGGCTGGGCAAGGTCAATCGCCTTGCGCATGCTGCTGGCTGAACCGGCAAGCGGGCCATAGTCAGTATCCGGGCCGCTGGGCAGTGTGCGGCAGATGTCGCCCACGAGGCGTTTCTGAAAGCCGTGCCGCTGGTCGAGGCCCATGAGATGCATCCGGCCGCACAGCACCGTCTCATACCCGGCGAGGCCAAGCGCCTGGGGAATCGTGGGCGTGTTGCTGTCGAGACAATCCTCGTTGATGTAGATGCCAATGCGGCCCGGGTGGCGGCCGGTAAGAAACGACATGCGCGACGGGCCGCAGAGCGGCGCGTTGCAGTACGCGTTCGAGAAACGCACGCCGCGGGCCGCAAGCGCATCCAGATGCGGCGTTTCGACAAACGAGCATCCTGCGCAGCCCATCCAGTCGCGCCGGTGCTGGTCGGAGAAGATAAGGATGATATTCGGGTGCGGCATGCCGGTCCAGGTTATTGATCGCGTTACAGGCGGCCGGCCATTGACAACGCGCCAAGCAGGTAAATTGTAGCAAAAAGCAGAAGGATCGTCCACCCAGCGAGGCACTCCCCTCGACGCCAGTCGAGGGCCAACAGCCTGCGGAACCGCACATGTCCCATTGGCCACAGACTGGCACAGACCAACGGCCGACCAAGGAGGCAACGCGCACACTTGACACGGACAGGGGTTGCGGGTAGACTATAGCTGCTGTTTGGCGTTGGGAAGCTCAGAGAGGCGGATAACGCGGACTTTACAAGGACGATGCTCTATGGCGAAGAAGGCGTTCGTAACGGGCGTGACAGGCCAGGATGGCTCCTACCTGACGGAATTGCTGCTCGGCAAAGGGTATGAGGTGCACGGCATCATCCGGCGCAGTTCGTCGTTCAACACTGCGCGCATCGAGCACCTGTACCACGACCCGCACCAGAAATCGCGGCTGCATCTCGAGTACGGAGAGCTGACCGACGGGTCGCGCCTGCGCGAGCTCCTCGGCGACATCCGGCCGGACGAGGTGTACAACCTGGGCGCACAGTCGCACGTCCGCGTGTCGTTCGACGAGCCGCTCTACACGGTCGAGGCTGATGCGCTGGGGACGTTGAACGTGCTCGAGGCGTTGCGGCGGCTCGACCCGATGCCGCGGTTCTACCAGGCGTCGTCAAGCGAAATGTACGGCCTCGTCCAGGAGGTCCCGCAGTCCGAAACGACACCGTTCCACCCGCGCAGCCCGTACGCATGCGCGAAAGTGTACTCGTACTGGCAGACGGTCAACTACCGCGAGGCGTACAACGTGTTCGGCTGCAACGGCATCCTGTTCAACCATGAAAGCCCGCGCCGCGGCGAGACGTTCGTCACACGCAAGATCACCCGCGCCGCCACGCGCATCAAGCTCGGGCTCCAGGAAAAGCTGTACCTCGGAAACATCGACGCGAAGCGCGACTGGGGCTTCGCCGGCGACTATGTCGAGGCCATGTGGCTCATGCTCCAGCAGAACGAGCCGGATGATTACGTCGTCGCCACGGGCGAGACGCACTCGGTGCGCGAGTTCCTCGACGAGGTGTTCGGCTGTCTGGACATGGACTGGAAGGAGTTCGTCGAGATCGATCCCCGGTACTTCCGGCCAAGCGAAGTCGACCTTCTGCTCGGAGACCCGGGCAAGGCGCAGCGGAAACTCGGCTGGAAACCGAAGGTCACCTTCAAGGAGCTCGCCCGCATGATGGTCGAGCACGACCTTCAGCTCGCAAGAGAAGAGCAGGCTGTTGCCGACGCGCGAAAATGACGCCCTGCGGATTGACATCGTCGCCGGGCAACGACTGCCATTCCATCATTCCATCATTCCATGATTCCACCATTCCACCATTCCATTAACCCATCCCCCTCCCCCTCCCCCTTCCCCTTCCCCTTCCCATGCCTGCGTTGATTGACATACGGGATGCGACCGTGTACCGCGGGCACACGCGTGTGTTCCACAGGCTGTCGTTGCGGATCGAGCGCGAGTGCCACACGGCGATCCTCGGTCCGAACGGCGCGGGCAAATCTACGCTGCTCAAACTGCTCTGCCGCGAGATCTATCAAGTGCAGGACGCCGGCAGCAGTGTCAGCATTCTCGGCGAGGAGACGTGGAACGTGTGGGAATTGCGCGCGCATCTCGGCATTCTGTCCAGCGACCTTCAGCAAGGGTACATCGGCAATGCCGTCGGAATGAACGTGATTCTCTCCGGACTGTATTCGAGCATCGACGTGTGGGATTACCAGGAGTTCACGAAGGCGGATCGCTCGCGTGCGGAGAACATAATGCGGCGGCTTGGCGTTCATCATCTGCGCACACGATGCTTCGCGGAAATGTCGACGGGCGAACAGCGGCGCTTCCTCCTTGGCCGCGCGCTGATCAACAACCCGCGAACGCTCGTGCTCGACGAGCCGACGAGCGGGCTTGACCTGAAAGCGTGCTTCCAGTATCTTGATCTGTTGAGGAGACTGATGCGGCGGGGCACGTCGGTGGTGCTGGTGACGCATCACATCCACGAAATCCCGCCCGAGGTGACACGCGTGGTGCTGCTGAAAAAAGGCAGGGTTGTTGCGGACGGAAAGAAGGAAGACGTGATGACCGGCGAAACTCTCTCAGCGCTGTTCGGCACGCGCATCCATCTCGTCAGATCGAACGGCTACTACCAGGCGCTGCCGGGAAGAAAGCAGGTGTAAACCACATCGGGGTCAGGCCCTAAATTGTCAGTGTGGGGTATCGGGAACTGACCGCGTGTGTTGGTGCCGTGCCAAGTCGTCCGGTAGGACGGAGTCGCGTTCTCGCTTACGCGCTCACGTGATGCCAAAGACAACCTATAACTCCGGGCCTGACCCAACCCACCGAACTGACAATTTAGGGCCTGACCCCACCCATCGAACTGATGATTTAGGGCCTGACCCCGCCCATCTGCGCAGCGGCACCGGAGAGCGCGGGTGTGGGAGATCGAGGACCGCGGCTGACCGCGGTCATGGAGTGCGTTCGCGCATGAGTCGCGCATCGAGCGACCATGCGCCGGCGCCCACCCACAGCAGGAACACTGCGCCGAGAAGCATGCAGAAATCTGTCCGCGCCGCGTGCGCCATCGACCAGAAGCCGTCCCCGAGCAGCAGCGGCACTTTCGTGCTAAGGATCGCAACGGACATGTTGACGCCCATCACCGCCGCCGCTATGCGCGTGACCAGGCCGATGATCAGCAGACAGCCGCACACGATTTCGCACGCGCCGACAAATGGCGCCATCACTTCCGGCGCGGGAATGCCGATCTTGATGAACCGGCCCACGCCCAGCGCGTCGGGGAAGAGGAACTTCTGAATCCCCTCAGAGAGGAACACCGCGCCAACCATAAGGCGGATGACAAGCACCGCGCCGGGCGCACTCGTTGCAAGACTTCTCCGAAAGAGGTTCATGGCGGAGCCTCCGTTTCCCGGTCATTCATTCCGCCCCATGCACATACATCCCCGCACCCATCATAGCACACAGAAGATGTTACGTCAACTCGCACCGGGGCGCCGGGCGGAAGGTGTCAGGCTACTGCGGATACAGTGTGGCCGTGACGTTCGTTTCGTCGAGCGACCAGGCACCGGGGAAGAACAGGCCGATGCCGGGCAGCAGGAAGATGCACGCGCCGATGATGTCGAGCACGCCGGTGGTGTTCAGGTGATGGCCGATCGTCTGCTGGTAAGGCACGAACCCGGGTTTGTACGCCTGCACGGACACATCGCGGTTTCTGCGCACACTCACCTGCGCCGGCGGCGTGTACCGCTGGCCGTTGAGTGTGAGCACCGCATCGCTTTGCGTGCAGTTGACACTCACTGTCTGTTCCCACGACCGGAACGCGGAGCAGCCGGACGAGAGCGTCAGCATGAGGACTGACAGTGCAGTGCAGATGGCTTGGTTGAAGATCGTCATGGTCCGGCCTCCTCTTGTTAGCGTCGCAGCCCGGGACATGGCAAACGCTGCATTATGATACTAGAGACTCCAGGGAAAGTCAACAAGCGAGGCTCCGGAGAATCCTCCCGCACTGCTCCCGCAGTCCGGACGGACATGTCTGCCAGCCTGATCGCTCCTGGCCATGAAAGCGAGGCTGTGCGCTACCGCTGTATCGTCCCGCGGGCGCAGTTGAACCAACGCTGGATGCCGCACTGGTTGCACGGGCCGGCGGCGCAGGCGGGCGTTGGCGCCGCGGCGATCGCTTTGTCCCATTCATCCAGCAGGAACGCGCGGTCCACACCGGTATCAATCGCGTCCCAAGGCAGGGCGGCGTCTTCGGGGATTGCCGCAAGATAGCATTCGGGATCGATTCCCGCGTTGGCAAACGCCTGGTCCCACAGTTCGGGCCTGAACAGATCGGACCACTCATCGAAGCGGCAGCCGAGGCGGTATGCATTCTCGACGACATCGGCGAGTTGTGTGTCGCCGCGCGCGAAGACGGCTTCAAGGCGGCTCAGCTCGATCTTGTGGAAGCTGAGTTTCACCGCGCGGTCCCTGACGCCCTGCTGGATGCGCTGCTGCCGTTCACGCAGCACGGCGACATCCGCAAATGCGGCCCACTGGAACGGTGTGAACGCTTTGGGCACGAAACTCGAGACCGAGACATTGACGCGGCATCCGCGCATCTTCCCGCCTTTCCGCAGTGACGAGATGTCATTGATCAGCGCGACCATCTCGTCGATGTCCTCGTCCGTTTCGGTGGGCAGGCCGATCATGAAATAGACCTTGACGAGCTGCCAGCCGGAATCGAACACGGAGCGGACGGTACCTAGAATTTCATCGCGCGAGAGCTGCTTGTTGATCACGCGGCGAAGGCGTTCGCTGCCTGCCTCGGGCGCGAAGGTGAAACCGGTGCGGCGCACTTTCCGGATGGCCTGGGCGAGCGCCGGGTCGAATGAATCGATGCGCAGCGACGGCAGCGAGATGGCCGTGCGGTCTTCGGCGAGCCGGTGATCCTCGAGCAGGCGGAGCAGCAGCGGCGCGATCTGCGAGTAATCGCCGGACGAGAGTGAGGAGAGTGTCAGGTCCTCGTATCCCGATGCGTTGATGGCTTCAAGCGCCTCGGCGGCGACGGCGTCAGCGGGCTTCTCGCGCACGGGCCTTGTGATCATCCCCGCCTGGCAGAAGCGGCAGCCGCGCACGCACCCGCGCATGATCTCGACTGCCGCGCGGTCGTGAACGGCTTCGCAGTAGGGCACGAGCGGTTTTCTCACCACGGGGACCTCTGTCAGGTCCAGCTCGACCTGGCGTCTCACGGGAAAAGGGATCGAGGCGTCTGACGGCCTGTCAGGGCAGGATCTCATCGCGTGGCCGGCGGAGAGGGTACGTCGGCAGAGTGACGGGACGTAGATGCCGGGAACCGCGCGGGCGAAGGCTGCAAGGAGCTCGTCTGAGACCGTGAGCAGCGGCGCGGGCGCATTGTCCGGCCCGCCGTGCGGCATTTGATCGAGGGCCCAGCGCGCGATGCCGGCGATCATCGATTCGCCGTCGCCGACGGCGAAGGCATCAATGAACGGTTCGAGCGGGCCGGGCGAGAAGACATTGCCGCCGGCGATGACGAGCGGTCCCGGGCTCCCCCGCCGCAGCACGGCGCGGAGCGGCAGGCCGGCGAGGTCAAGCATCTGCAGGATGTTCGTGTAGCAGAGCTCGTACTGGATCGAGAAGCCTATGACGTGGAACTCGCGGAGCGGGTGGCATGTCTCGAGCGAGCAGAGAGGGATGCGTTTCCCGCGGAGGAGCGCCTCGCAGTCGGGCCAGGGCGCGTAGCAGCGCTCGGCGATGACGCCGGGGAGGGCATTGAGGATTTCGTAGAGGATTTTGAGGCCGAGGTGGCTGACACCGACTTCGTAGGCGTCGGGGAAGACGAGGGCGACGCGGAGCCGCGCGGCACTCCAATCGGGGCGCGCGGCATTGATCTCATGGTCGATGTAGCGCGACGGTTTCTCGACGAACGGGAATATCTCGGTCTCGTAGAGCGAGGCACAGTCGGCGTCGGGGGAATGGAAGGACGGCATGCTGGAAATCACCAGAGGCGAGCCGGACTACGCAATTGACAAATGGCAAATGCAGAATGACCAATGAGGAATGGCACGTTCACCGCCGCCGGTCCTGGCCGCGGTAACCGCGGTCATACTGGCCCTTCTGTTGTTGCTGCTGCTCGGCGCCGGGGAGCTCGGCAAAGAAGATGCGGCCTGAAGCGCCCTGGATCATCGAGACGAGTTCCACTTCGACTTTCTGGCCGATGAGCGGTTTGGCATTGGCGACGACGATCATGGTGCCGTCATCGAGGAAGCCGACGCCCTGGTTCATCTCGGAGCCTTCCTTGACGATCTGGATGGTGACATGCTCGCCGGGGATGAAGGGCGCCTTGAGCACATTGGCAAGGCCGAAGACATTGAGGCACTGGATGTTCTGAATCCTGGCGACCTGTTCGAGGTTGTAGTCGGTCGTGAGGATGGCGCCGTCGATTTCCTTTGCGAGCCTGATAAGCTTGTCGTCGACCTCGGGGACGCCCGGGTAATCGACGGTGGTGACCTCGACCTGGATATCGGCGTTGTCCTGGATTTTCTTGAGGGTGTCGAGGCCGCGGCGGCCCTTGGTCCGCGTAAGCGAGACCTGGGAATCGGATATCTGCTGGAGCTCGTGAAGGATGAACTGCGGGAGGAGAATCTTGTTGCGCAGGAAGCCCGTCTTGTAGAGCTCGAGCACGCGGCCGTCGATGATGGCGCTGGTATCGAGGAGCAGCGGGCGCATGCCGCGTCCGGCGGTGTACTTCAGGCGGGGGAGGAAGAAGTTGAACTCCTTTTTCCCGCGAATGCCGACGACGATGCCGACATAGACGAAGACGACATAGAGGGCGAGCTTGAAGACGGAGATGTAGGGATTGTAGGGCCGCAGCGCCTGCTGGATGAAATCGGGCAGGAGCATCTGGAAGTGGGCGACGAGGAAGGCGATGCCGGTGCCGATGAGGAGGCCGGCCATGACGACGGCAAGCTCGACGAGCGAGAGGCGGCGGACGAAGTGCTCGATGAGGATGGCGGCGGCGGCGAGGAGGATGCCGCCGATGATGCCGGTGACAATGGCGGCCGGCAGCGGCATTCTTGTGAGGAACGTGCCGCCGGGGAGATGGTAGATGACGGCGGCGAGCACGCCGCCGAGGACGGTGCAGAAGAGCACCATCAGCGAACGAAGGATGACGAACATGGCGTTGGCTCCTGCTGGCGTCCGCGCGTCAGTCGACGTCACCGCGGATCGACAGGAGGAACTCGGCGTTCGACTTGGTGCGTTTCATCTGTTCGAGGATGGTCTCCATCTTCTCGACGGGGTTCATGCCATTGAGCGCTTTGCGGAGGAGCCACACTTTGGCAAGCTCGTCGGGATGCAGGAGGAGTTCCTCGCGCCGGGTGCCCGAGCGGTCGATGTCGATCGCGGGGAAGACGCGTTTGTCGCTGAGCCGGCGGTCAAGATGGCATTCCATGTTGCCCGTGCCCTTGAACTCTTCGAAGATGATGTCGTCCATCTTGCTGCCGGTATCGATCAGCGCGGTCGCGATAATCGTGAGGCTGCCGCCTTCTTCACAGTTGCGGGCGGAGCCGAAGAATCGTTTCGGTTTGTGGAGCGCATTTGCGTCGAGGCCGCCGGTGAGGATTTTGCCGCTCATCGGCTGCACGGTATTGTACGCGCGGGCGAGGCGGGTGATGCTGTCCAGCAGGATGACGACGTCATAGCGGTGCTCGACGAGGCGTTTGGCTTTCTCGATGACCATCTCGGCCACCTGGATGTGGCGCTCGGGCGGCTCGTCGAACGTGGAGCTGACGACCTCGCCCTTGACGTTGCGCTCCATGTCGGTGACTTCCTCGGGGCGTTCGTCAATGAGCAGGACGATGAGGCGCACGTCGGGGTGGTTGCGGGCGATGGAATTGGCGACGTCCTGGAGCATGATCGTCTTGCCCGTGCGGGGCTGGGCGACGATGAGGCCGCGCTGGCCCTTGCCGATGGGCGTCATGAGGTCCATGACGCGGACGGTTGTTTTGTTCGCATCGGCTTCGAGGAGATACCGCTCGTTGGGATAGAGGGGCGTGAGGTTCTCGAAGAAGATTTTGTTCTTGTTCTCGTCCGGCGGGCCAAAGTTGACGGCCTCGACTTTGAGCAGGGCGACGTAGCGCTCCTTGTCCTTGGGCGGGCGGAAGACGCCGGCGACGGTGTCGCCCGTTTTGAGCTCGAAGCGGCGTATCTGCGACGGCGAGACGTAGATATCCTCGGGGCAGGGCAGGTAGTTGTACTTCGGCATGCGGAGGAAGCCGAAGCCATCGGGCAGCACTTCGAGCACGCCTTCGCCGAAGATGAAGCCGTCCTGCTTGGTCTGCGTCTTGAGGATTTCGAAGATCAAGTCATGCCGCTTAAGCGCGCCGAAGCCCGGGATGTTGAGCTTCTTGGCGATCTCGATGAGCTCGTTCATGCCCCTGTTCTGGAGCTCGACGATATCGAGGGCGTCATCGTGTTCGATGGACTCGGGAACGGGCGCAGCGCCTTCGTCGGCCGGCTTGGCCTTGGCCTGCGCGGGCTGGCCGGCGGATTCTGCCGGTTCACCGCCTTCAG
>JAAYZF010000137.1 GCA_012514975.1 bacterium | reverse complement strand
CCATGCATTCCGAGGTGGTAAGGCCGTCGGGCTTGGAGATGATAAGATCGCTCGCGGCCATGTATTTCTCGACCTCGGTGGTGAAGCCGATTGCGGCGAGGCGCCCGGGGAATTCAGCGGCGACGCGGTCGAGCGATGCGCGCAGCGCCTCGTTCCGCCCGGCGACGGCGATGAGCTGGAGATGCCCGAAATGCCCGAGGAGCCTGCGCGCGGTGCGATCGATGCTGCTGACGCCGAACCCGCCGGCCATGAGCATGAGGGTAAGGGTTCCGGGGGTGAGGCCGAGGGCCTTCTTCTGCTCCTGGGCATCGTAGGTCCTGGCGAAGCCGGGGCAGACGGGGATGCCGGTGACGTGGATATGCTCTTCCGCGACGCCGCGGGTGGCGAGTCGCGCGGCGGCCTCGTGGTCTGCCACGAAGAACTCGTCGAGCGCGCGGTGAATCCACATCCAGTGAACGTCGAAATCGGTGACGACGACCGAGGTGGGCGGGATGTTGTACCCTTTGCGCCGTGCGCGGCTGAGCATCTCGGCCGCGGTGAAATGAGTGCAGATGATGTGGTCCGGCCCCAGCTTCAGAAGAGCCTTGTGCGCCGACACGCTGTTCAGCCACTGGAGCCAGAGGCGGAAGCGCTGCATGGGCATCTTCTCGGGCTCCTTGTCCATCATCGTGTACAGGAGCTCGTACAGCCGCCGGTGGTGCTTCATCATGTCCATGTACGAATCCACGTACAGCGTGCGGAAGAGCCATGAGACATGATTCATCATGTCGACGTTGGTGACGTCGATCGAGGGATGGCGTTCCAGCAGGCATTTCTCGATGCCTTCGGCCGCGCGCATGTGGCCGCCGCCGGTTGACGCGCTAAGGACGAGGATATGGGGCTTCTTCTCAGTGGTACCCATGCAACGCTCCGTGCTGGTGAAACACAAACGCGCCAGGGCATGCGGTCGATGGCGCGAGCCGCACGCCGTATGCTGCCTTAGGATAGTATACACATTTCCCCGATGGCCTGTCAATTGACAGGCGCGGAAGGGAAGCATATACTACTATACGGACTTGACGCGTCGACTGCGCAGGGCGTCGGCCGCTCACTGTCATGGAGGATGGTATGAAGACCGCGAAACACTCCCGGTTGGAGAAGCGAGTCCTGACGGTTGAAGAACAGCGCGCGGAAGGCAAGACGCTGCGCGCCAAAGTGCCGCGCGCAAGCCATGCGTCATGGAAGCCGCCTGACGGCCGTGCCGATCCCGTCAAGATGCTGCGCCGGAGCGACGCGGGGCGGATGGAGGAGCTGCTCCCGATCAGGTATGGCCGGATGCTCGAGTCACCATTCACATTCTATCGCGGCGCCGCGGCGATCATGGCGGCCGACCTGGCGCGGACGCCGTCGACAGGCATCCGCGTGCAGTCATGCGGCGACTGCCACCTGTTGAACATCGGCGCGTTCGGCACGCCGGAGCGGCGGCTCATCATAGACATCAACGATTTCGACGAGACGCTGCCGGCGCCGTTCGAGTGGGACATCAAACGTCTTGCCGCCAGCTTCGTGGTGGCCGGGCGGAACAACCGGCTTGGCGAAGGCAAATGCCGGGACGCCGCCGAGGCATGTGTCCGCTCCTATCGCAAGCACATGGACGAGTTTGCCGAGATGCACATGATCGACGTGTGGTACGCGAGCCATACGATCGAGAGCGTCGCTAATTTGACGGATAACAAGGATCTGCGGCAACGCGCCGCGGCGAACATAAGAAGAGCCAGTGGAAAAAGCGCGGGAGACCTGCATACGCCCGAGCTGATCGAGGAAAAGAACGGCCGCTATCGCATCAAGGATGCGCCGCCGCTGATCTTCCATCTGCGGGAGTTCACGGACAAGCACACGCGCGAAGTCGTGAATGCATCGTTCGCCCTGTACCGCAAATCGCTGTCGCATGACCGGCGCGTGCTGCTGGATGCCTACCGTCTCGTGGACATCGCGGTGAAAGTGGTGGGCGTGGGCAGCGTTGGCCGCCGGTGTTTCGTGCTCCTGCTGATCGGGCCGAAAGGCGCGCCGCTCTACCTGCAAGTCAAAGAAGCGGTGCCCTCGGTGCTTGAACCATACGCGGGGGCAAGCGTGTTCCCGAACCACGGCCAGCGCGTCGTGGTCGGCCAGCGCATCATGCAAGCCGCAAGCGACATCTTCCTGGGGTGGACCGAGGGGCAGAAGGGCCGCCAGTTCTACATCCGCCAGCTCCGCGAGATCAAGATCAAACCCATCCCGGAGCTGTGGGATGCGCCTGCCATGAAGTACATGGCGGGTGTGTGCGGCATGGTCCTCGCGCGTGCGCATGCGCGCTCGGGCTTCGCCGCGCGCATCGCGGGCTATCTCGGCGGCAAAGACACGTTCGACAAGGCGGTCTCCGATTTCTCGGTCTCCTATGCAGACCAGAACGAGCGGGACCATGCCGCGCTCGTAAAGGCCGTCCGGGCAGGCAAGATTCACGTATCGACATGACAGCCGCTGTCCGGCGAAGCCGCTGACAGGCAGCGAGCTGCCCGCCCTGGCGGGGGCGTTCAGCCGAGGGGCGCGTCGGTCAGGGGCGGGGCGGCCGTGCGTCGTTTCACAGCGTTTTTCCAATCACAGCCGACAGGGGGGAGGGAACCATGAACGCCACTTTGTCAAACGAAGCCGAGCTTCATTTCGAGCGCGGCGGGCCGAGTTACCATCTCATGCAGCGGCTGGGCCTGATCCGTGGAGACGGCCCCTCGATTCTCCGGCGCAGCATCGCCTTTCTCGCCATCACATGGGTGCCCATGCTGCTCCTCAGCCTTCTTGACGGGCACGCGCTCGGGAAGACGCCGCAGCAGTCGTTTTTGTTGGACTTTGCCGCGTATGCGCGTTTCTTCATCGCGGTGCCGATCCTCTTTGCGGCGGACAGCATTGTCGGACCACGGCTGGCGACCGCCGGGCTGCACTTCATCCGCGCCGGCCTGGTCGCGCCGGAAGAGCATCCGGCGTTCGAGGCGGCGATAGCCCGCGTCGCGAAACGGCGTGAATCCCGCGTCGCGGAGATCATCATCCTGCTCATCGCTCTGCTGGGTGCGTGGATGTTCACGTTCGAGGCGGTGACCGGCGCGGAGACCCTCTCATGGTACAGCCTGAGGGTTGACGGCCGCGTGTCGTTCGCCGGATACTGGAACCGGCTCATCGCCGTCCCGATCATCCAGTTCCTCTGGTATCGCTGGATCTGGCGGCTGGGCATATGGACGTTGTTTCTGCGCGATGTCTCAAAGCTCAAGCTGGCATTGGTCCCCACGCATGCGGACCAGGCGGCCGGCCTTTCGTTCCTGGGCAACGCGCACGCATCCATGGGCATATTCGCCTTCGGCATGAGCGCCGTTCTCAGCGCCAGCGCGGCATTCCGCATCGTGTTCGAGGGCGCCAGGATAGACACGTTCAAGACACCGTTCGTGATTGTGCTCGTCGTTGCGGAAGTGCTGTTCCTCGCCCCGCTCCTCTGGTTCTCGCCGCTTCTCGCGCGGGCGCGGCGTGAATGGCTGCTCACCTACGGCATACTGGTGCTCCAGTACAACCGCGCCTTCCACGACAAATGGATCAAAGGGAATGCGCCCGAGGGCGAGCAACTGCTTGGCAGCGCCGACATCCAGTCGCTGGCCGACCTTGGCGGCGGGTTCGACTTCATCCGGTCGATGAAGCTCGTTCCGCTGAGCCGCCTGCTCATCCTCCAACTTGCCATCGCGGCGGCGTTGCCCGGCCTGCCGCTGATCCTGCTCGTGTTCCCCATAGGACAGGTGCTCGACATCCTCGGCGGCGCGGTGCTTTGACGGCGAACGCGGACCGGGACCCGCCGTTCAATTGACAGGCGGTCGGGCAAAGAGTATACTTTCGCAGCCTGGGAGAGGACACGGAGCCACAAGATACCCGCGATGCCGGACGGCGAGCGCAGCGGGGCCTGAAATGGCTGGCGGCTCGCTGCCGGCTGCAGTCGCCATGTGAAATCGAATGTCTTCGGCGTTCACCTGCGGAGATCGTCCCATGAACAACAAAACGGAACCTTCCGGCGGGCGGCCCAATGCAGACCCGCTCGATCTGTTCAACTGCGGCCCTGTGCCGTTTGCGGGCGATGAGAATGCCTTGTACGAGCGTCATCTCCTGTTCGACCAGGCGGTGCCGGCCGAGCGGGCGACGGCGCGCGACAGGTACGAGGCGGCCGCGCGCGCGCTGCGCGACGTGCTCTCGCAGCGCTGGCTGTGCACGGAGCGCACGTATGCGGAGCGGAACGCCAAGCGCGTCTACTACCTCTCGATGGAGTTCCTCATCGGCCGCTCGTTCTCGAACAACGTGACCAACATGCTCCTCACGCCGTTCATGCGCGAGGCGGCCGGGCGGCTGGAAATCGATCCGCGCGAGATTCACGAAGAGGAACCTGATGCCGGGCTCGGGAACGGCGGGCTGGGCCGCCTCGCCGCCTGCTTCCTCGACTCGCTTGCCACGCTTGACATTCCGGCAATGGGCTACGGCCTGCGGTACGAGTACGGCATCTTCAAGCAGGCGATCCGGAACGGATGGCAGAGCGAGCTTCCCGTCCACTGGCTCGCGCGGCCCGACCCGTGGGAAGTTGCGCGGCCGGACGAGCAGATCGAGGTGAAGTTCAACTGCACCTTCGACATTCATGGCGGCTCGCTGCGCATCAACACCGGCCGGCCGTCGACCCTCAGAGGCATGCCGTACGACCGGCCGGTCGTGGGGTACGGCGGCAGGACGATCTCGACGCTGCGTCTGTGGGCGGCCAACGCGCCGGACGATTTCGATTTTCACCGTTTCGGCACGGGCGATTTCGTGGGCGCGTTCGCCGAGACGCTGACGGCGGAGACGCTGACGCGCGTGCTCTACCCGGACGACTCGACCGCGCAGGGCAAGGGGCTGCGCTTCATCCAGGAGTATTTTCTCGTCGCGTGCTCGCTCGGCGATCTCATCCGCCGGTTCCGCGCCGCGGGCAACGACTGGGACGCGCTGCCCGGCAAGGCGGCCGTGCAGCTCAACGACACGCATCCCACCATGGCCGTCCCCGAGCTGATGCGCATCCTCCTCGACGACGCCGGGCTCGGCTGGGATGACGCATGGGCGCTCACCCGGGACACGCTCGCCTACACCAACCATACGCTCCTGCCCGAGGCGCTCGAGACATGGCCGGTGCGCTGGTTCGAGGCCGTACTCCCCCGCCATCTCGAAATCATCTACGAGATCAACCGCCGGTTCCTTGACGACGTGCGCAAGGAGCATCCCGGGGACGAGGGGCTGGCGCGGCGCGTGAGCCTGATCGAGGAAAACGGGGTGCGCAGCGTGCGCATGGCGCATCTGGCGATTGTCGGCTCGCACAGCACGAACGGCGTTGCGGCGATCCACACGGAGCTGCTGAAAACGACCGTCGTGCCTGATTTCGCGGCCATGTATCCCGGGCGGTTCAACAACAAGACCAACGGCGTGACGCCGCGCCGCTGGCTGCTGCTGGCCAATCCCCCGCTCGCAAAACTGATCACCGACGGCATAGGCGACGCGTGGATCACCGATCTCGCCGCGCTGCGCGCGCTGGCGCCGCTGGCCGACGACGCGGCATTTCGCACGGCGTTCCGCGCGGCGAAGCGCGAGGCCAAACTGCGCTTCGCCGGCTGGCTCGAACGGACGTGCGGCCAGGAAGTCGATCCCGACTCGGTGTTCGACGCGCAGATCAAGCGCATCCACGAGTACAAGCGTCAACTGCTCAACGCGCTCCACATCGTCGTCCTGTACAACCGGCTGCGCACGCAGGGGGATGCGGGGCAGGCGCCGCGCACGTTCTTCTTCGCGGGCAAGGCTGCGCCGGCGTACCACCTGGCCAAGATCATCATCAAGTTCGTCGACTGCCTTGCCGCCACGATCAACAACGACCCGGCAATGAAGGGCAGGCTCGCCGTCGTCTTCGTCCCCGACTACTGCGTTTCGGTGGCCGAGCGGCTGATCCCGGCGTGCGATGTCTCCGAGCAGATATCCACCGCGGGATATGAGGCGAGCGGCACGAGCAACATGAAGTTCATGATGAACGGCGCCGTCACCATCGGCACGCGCGATGGCGCGACAATCGAGATGGCCCGCGAGGCCGGCGAGGAGAACTTCTTCCTCTTCGGGCTCTCGGCCGACGAAGTCGCGCGCAGCCGCGGCTGGTACGACCCGCACTGGCATTACGAGCACGATGATGAGACGCGCGCCGCGCTCGATCTCATTTTCAGCGGGCACTTCACCCCCGGCGAGCCACAGGTGCCCGATGCCATCCGCCGCACGCTGCTTGATGACGGCGACCGCTACATGCACCTTGCGGATTTGATGAGCTACGCCGCGGCGCACCAGCGCATCGCCGATGCCTGTGCCGACCCGATGATGTGGACGCGCATGGCCATCCTCAACGTCGCGGGCAGCGGCGCGTTCTCGAGCGACCGGACGATCCGCGAGTACGCGCGCGACATCTGGCACGTCGCGCCCTGCCCGGTGGATGACCATGCGCTGTCGGCGCGCTGACGCACGGCCGCGTGAGCAGGGCCGCGCGGCCGTTTGCGCGTCAACACGCTTTTTGGTAGTATAGTTGATGGTTCGCCGTTCCATCGCAGCATAACGAGTGCGCCCACAAGGAGGCGGCAATGGCATCCACCACATCAGCAGTCGGTTTACCGGGCCCGGCGGCGCTGCTTGGCCAGTTGAAGGCGCGTTGGGGCTGGTTCCTCGCCCTGGGAATCCTGTTCGTCATCATCGGCTTCATCGGCCTGGGCATGACGTTCGCGCTGACGCTGACGAGCGTCATGTTCTTCGGCATCCTCCTGCTCATCGGCGGATGCGCGCAACTTGTCGACGCGTTCAAGTGCCGCGGGTGGAAGGGCATTGTCTGGCATCTGCTGATCGCGCTGCTGTACGTCCTTGCGGGCTTCTCGCTTGTGCGCAACCCGGTGCTCGCGTCCGCGATGCTGACGGCGATGCTGGCCTGCTGCCTGGTCGGCATCGGGGTGTTCCGTATGGTCATCGCGCTGACGCACCGCGAGGCCAGCGGGTGGGCCGCCCTGCTGTGCGCGGGCATCATCTCGCTTGCGCTCGGCGTCATGATCCTCGCGCAATGGCCCGTGTCAGGCCTCTGGGTGATCGGCCTGTGTGTGGCGGTTGACCTTATCGTGCATGGCGCGTCGATGGTGTCGTTGTCGCTTGCCGTCCGCGCGGCCCAGCCGCTGGCCGCTTAGTGGCGCCGGCCGGGCGCCTTCTCCCCGTCAATGACATCCGTGCGCGAGCTCCTGGTTGCAGTCCACGATGCATCCCCGAGGTTCATGGGGGAGCTGGAGACCATCAGCGCGGGGCTTGACGCTCTTGGCGTGCGCCGGAGGAACATTCTTGTCGTGCCGAATCACGGGGGCATCAATCCGATCGAGGAAGCGCCGGAGTTCGTTGCGTTTGCCCGCGAGGCCGTGCGCAACGGCGCAGAGCTCTGCCTGCACGGGCTGCACCATCGCGCGTTCGAGTTCCGCCGGCTTGGCTACGAGGAGGCGGCGGCGGCGCTGACGGCCGGAATCCGGCATTTCACGCGGGCGTTCGGCGCCGCGCCGGCCGGGTTTGTCGCGCCGCACTGGCTGCAGAGTTCCGGCTCGTTGCGCGCCGTGCGCGACGCAGGCTTCCTGTACACCGAGACGCTCTCGGGCATCTTCACCGCCGACGGCAGGCATGTACGGGCGAAGCTGTTGAACAACGACTGGGGCAGCGTGCTGATCGACCGGATGATCATGGCGGCACACCGCATGATCGCGCGGACAGGCCGTGGCGGCCTGCTCCGCGCCGCCATCCATCCCATGGACGTCATCAACGGCCTGTGGGACGCCGAGCTGCGCATGCTCTCGACGCTGCTCGACGGCGGGTGGACGCCCGTATCGTATCAGCATGTCTGCTCGCGTGGATGACCTGTCACAGCCATCGGTTCCCATGTCATTCTGCAACGGCAAACGTCTTCTTATCCTGAGCGGCCCGATGGGCAACGGCCACGTGCGCGCCGCCGAGAGCCTGGCCGCCTGCGCACGCGACGACTACCCGGGGCTCTCTGTCGAGCACATCAACTGCGCGGCGCTGATGCATCCGGCCATGCGCGCCATCTTCACGCATGGCTACACCGCCGTCCTGCGCCATTGCCCGCACCTGTGGCGGTCGATCTATGACAGGACCAACGCGCCTCCGGGCACTTCGGGCTGGGACCGGTTCTTCCACTGGTTTGCGCGACGCGCGTCAGGCAGGATGGCGCATTACATCGAGCGGTGCGGCGCCGACTACATCCTGTGCACGCATTTCCTGCCGGCGGGCGTGCTCGATGAACTGAAGGCGAGAGACGCCGTGCGCGCCCGCGCGGCCGTGGTCGTCACCGATTTCGACACACACTGGGCCTACGTGCTCCCCCACCTCGACCATGTGTTCGCCCCGGTCGAGAAAGGCGCATTCAAGCTCAGGTTCAACGGCGTGCCTGCCGAACGCATCAGCCTCACGGGCATTCCAGTCATGCCCGGGTTCACCCGCGCGCATCCCGTCCGCGAGATCCGGGAGGAGCTTGGGATTCCTTCCGGCGCCAGGGCGGTCATGGTGGCAGCCGGCGGCGACGGGCTCGGCCCCATTGACACGATCGCGCGCTTTGTCCTCGAGCAGACGGACGATCACGTGATCGTGCTCTGCGGGCACAATGCCGGCATGCTGGCCGCCGTGCGCGAGATCGCCGCGCGCCATCCGGGCCGCTGCACGCCCGTGCCGTTCACGGACGACGTCGACCGCTACATGGCGGCCAGCGACGTTGTGGTGACGAAGCCGGGGGGGATCACCGTTTCCGAAAGCCTCGCGATGAGGAAGATGACGATTGTCATGGACCCCGTGCCGGGCCACGAGGAACGCAACGTGGACCATCTGCTCGAGTGCTCGCTCGCGGTCAAGGCGTCAGACCTGCCGGACCTGCTGTACAAGCTCGACGTGCTCCGCGACAACGCGGCGGAACGCGAACGGCTGCAAACCGCCGCCGACAGGGAGGGAACGCGCAACGCGGCGCGGCATATTCTTTCCGTCATGCTTGCCGGCGGCGCCGCGCGGGCCGGGGACGGATCACATTAATGAATCACCGAGGTACACCGTGCACAGAATTTCACATAAGAGCCCATGCTGTCGTTCGCCGCGGTTGGCTGCGTGCGTCGCGCTGACGTTTCTCTGCGGCTGCGAGGCGCGGCGCGACGCGTCATCCCGTCAGGCCGGCCCGCCGGAGGTGCTGGTGGCCGAGGCGGCCGTGCACACCAATCTGCCGCTCGAGCACACGTGGGTGGGCACGCTTGCCGGCTCGACCGAGTCGAAGATCAAGGCCCGTGTGCAGGGCTACGTCCAGAAGCAGGTCTACAGCGACGGCACCGTGGTCAAGGCGGGCGACGTGCTGTTCGAGATCGACCCGCGGCCCTTTGCCGCGGCGCTCGCGCAGGCAAAGGCTGAGGAGGCCAGCGCAGAGGCCAAGCAGGTGCAGACCGGGCTCACGGAACAGCGCATGGTGCAGTTGTACAAGGACAATGCCGTGAGCGAGGCGGAGCGCGACAAAGCCGTGCAGGACAACGCCGCGGCGAAGGCGCAGGTCGAGGCCGCCAGGGCCGCCGTGCAGGATGCCGAGGTCAACCTGGCGTACACGCGCGTCACGGCGCCGATCACCGGCATCGCCGGCATCGCCCTCGTCCACGTGGGCGACCTGGTCAGCCCGGCATCGGGCGATCTCACCACGATGGCAACCGTTGATCCGATCAAGGCGGTGTTCTACATCAGCGAGCATGAGTATCTGCTCTCGAGCGAGACGATCAACGCGATTGCGGAGGGCAGGGACGTACCGCTGCCGGTGGAGGTCGATCTGGTGCTTGCGGACGGCGCCGTGTTCCCCCACCCGGGCACGTTGACCGCCGTGGACCTCCAGGTGAGCCAGCAGACGGGCACGGTCAGGATCGAGGCCCTGTTTCCCAATCCCAACAACATACTGCGCCCGGGATTCTATGCACTGACGCGCATCAGGACGCGCGTGGAGGCGCTTCTCGTCCCGCAGCGCGCCGTGATGCAGATGCAGGGCAAGACGCTTGTCGCCGTCGTCACGCCGTCAAACACCGTGACGATGCGGCCGGTGACGGCGGGAGACCGGTACGGCGCGGGCTGGGCGATACTTGACGGACTGAAGCCGGGCGAGCGCGTCGTGGTCGAGGGGTTGCAGAAGGTGCGCGAGGGCGCGCCGGTCGTCCCGATGCCATACGTGCCCGAGACCAATGCGCCAGGCGCGGCCGCGGCCGCACAGGCGGCGCAATCAGCCCCTGCGCCAAGGTGACCGCCATGTCAAGGTTCTTCATCAACCGGCCGATAGTCGCCATGGTGATCGCCATCCTGATGGTCATCGTCGGCCTTGTGTCGATCGCCGCGCTGCCGGTCGCGCAGTTCCCCAACATCGTCCCGCCGCAGATCCAGGTGAACGCGACGTATCCCGGCGCGGACGCCACGACCATCGAGCAATCGGTCGCGACGCCGATCGAGCAGCAGATGTCCGGCGTGGACAACATGGACTACATGTACTCGCTGAACGCGAACAACGGCTCGATGGCGCTGAACGTGGTGTTTGACGTCGCGACGGACGCGAACACGGACCAGATTCTCGCCCAGATGCGCGAGCTGCAGGCGAACTCGCAACTGCCCGCCGCGGTGGTGGACCAGGGCGTGACGGTGCAGAAGTCGACGTCCGCGCCGTTGCTGCTCTTCGCGCTGTATTCGCCCAACGGCACGTATGACAACGTGTTCCTTGCGAACTACGCGTACATCAACATCAACGATGCGATGACGCGCGTCAAGGGGATTGCCAGCGTGAGCGTCTTTGGCGCGGGCCAGTACGCGATGCGCATCTGGGTGAAGCCGGACCAGCTTGCCAAGCTCAACATCACGATCCCGGAGATCATCAACGCGCTCCAGACGCAGAACACGGTGAACCCTTCCGGAAGGGTCGGTTCGGACCCCATTCCGCCGGGGCAGGAGTTCACGTACGCCGTGCGCGCGCAGGGCCGGCTCCAGACGCCGGACGAGTTCGGCGCCATCGTTCTCCGCGCGAGCGCGAGCGGCGCGATCGTCCGCGTCAGGGATGTGGCGCGCGTCGAGCTGGGCTCGCAGAACTACAACATGCTCGCGCGGCTCAATGGAAAGCCCGCCGCGATCATCGCGCTGTACCAGCTGCCCGGGTCCAACGCCCTCGATGCGGCCGGCGGGGCAAAGAAGCTCATGGCGAAGCTGGCGCAACGCTTTCCTCCCGGCCTCGAGTACGCCATCGCGCTCGACACGACGCTGCCCGTGACGGAGGGCATACGCGAGATCGTGATCACGCTGTTCGAGGCGCTTCTCCTGGTCATCATCGTCGTGTTCGTGTTCCTGCAAGGGTTCCGGGCGACATTGATCCCGCTGCTGGCGGTGCCGGTGTCGCTCGTCGGCACCTTTGCCGTGTTCCCGTTGCTGGGCTTCTCGATCAACACGCTTTCGCTGTTCGGGCTGGTGCTGGCGATCGGGCTTGTGGTGGATGATGCGATCGTGGTCGTCGAGGCGGTCGAGCATCACATCGAGGGAGGGCTGTCGCCGAAGGACGCCGCGCTGAAGGCGATGCAGCAGGTGTCAAGCCCGGTGATCGCCATCGCGGTGATTCTCGTTGCCGTGTTCGTGCCCACGGCGTTCATACCGGGCATCACGGGGCGGCTCTACCAGCAGTTTGCCGTTACGATCGCGGTATCGGTGGTGTTCTCCGCCTTCAACGCGCTGACGCTCAGCCCCGCGCTCGCCGCGCTGCTGCTGAAGCCGAAGGCGGCGTCGCGCGGCCTGCTCGCCCGTTTTTTCAGCGGGTTCAACCGGCTCTTCGGCCTGGCCACCGACGGCTACGTTGGCGCATGCGGCCTGCTGGCGCGCAAGGGCGTCGTCACGCTGGTCTTTCTCGGGGGGATAATTGCGCTGACGGCGGTGCTCGGCACACGCATTCCAGGAAGCTTCCTCCCCGAGGAGGACCAGGGCTTTATGTACGCCGTTCTCCAGTTGCCCGACGCCACTTCGCTGCAACGCACGACCGCCCTGATGATGAAGGCGGAAGAGATCATGATGGACACGCCGGGGATCAGGTACTGCACCGCGGTCGACGGGTACAACATGCTGAGCGGCATCAACAACACGTACAGCGGTTTCTTCTTCATCTCGCTCGATGAATGGTCGCAGCGCCGGAAACCCGCCGAGCGCTACGCGGCCATCATGGCGCGCCTGAACGCCGAGTTCGGCAGAATCCCCGGCGCGGTCGCCCTTGCCTTCTCCCCTCCCGCCATCCAGGGCATCGGCACGTCCGGCGGCGTCACCATGATCCTCGAAGACCGGGCGGGCAGGGACGTGGCCTTTCTGGCCGAGAACACGAGGAAGTTCGTCGCGGAAGCCGGCGCGCGGCCCGAACTCGCACGCGTGTCAACCACGCTCCTCCCCTCAGTGCCGCAAGTGTATCTCGAGGTGGATCGCGACAGGACGCTGATGCAGGGCGTCTCGCTTGCGGACGTATATCAGACGATGCAGTGTTTCATGGGCGGCGCCTTCGTGAACTATTTCAACGCCTTCGGCCGCCAGTGGCAGGTGTATGTCGAGGCTGAAGGCGATTATCGGACGTCACCCGAGTACTTCCGCCAGTTCTACGTGCGCAACAGCGCGGGCGACACCGTGCCGCTCTCGGCGCTCACGCGCGCCGGCACGTTCTTCGGGCCGGAGTTCACCATGCGGTACAACCTGTATCGCAGCGCCCAGATCAATGCAACCGCGAGGCCCGGCGTAAGCTCGCAACAGGCAATGCAGGCGCTTGAAGAGGTGTTTGCGCAGACCATGCCGGCCGAGATGGGCTACGATTACATGGGCATGAGCTTCCAGGAACAGCAGGCGCGCGAGGGCATCCCGCCGACGGTGATCTTCGGGTTCTCCCTCCTGTGCGTCTTCCTGATTCTGGCGGCGCAATATGAAAGCTGGAAGCTGCCGTTCAGCGTGCTTCTCGGCACGCCCGTGGCCGTGCTTGGCGCATTCGCGGGCCTTATGGTCGGGCGGTTCGAGAACAACGTGTACGCGCAGATCGGCATCGTCAAGCTTATCGGACTCGGCGCGAAGAACGCGATCCTCATCGTCGAGTTTGCCCGCGCGGGCCATGCCGAGGGCAAGCCGCTCATGGACGCGGCGCTTGATGCCGCGCGCCTGTGGCTGCGGCCGATTCTCATGACCGCGTTCGCCTTCATCCTCGGCTGCATGCCGCTGGCGTTCGCAAGCGGCGCGGGCGCGCTGTCGCGCCGGATCATGGGCTTCACGGTCATCGGTGGAATGACCGCGTGCACTTTAATCGCCATCTTCATCATCCCGGCCTCGTTCTGCATCGTCGAGAGGATCGGGGCCAAAGACAAACCGGCTGGCAACAACCAATGACAGGCGGGCCCGCGTCCGCATCAACACCTTCGACAGGCACCCCAATGAACTCCGCACGTACGCAATGGCACAAAGACTGGCGCCTCTGGGCAGTGGTGGCGCTGATGGTGGCAGCAATGGCCGCCTATGTTCTCACGCTGGATGAGTCCGTAGAACCCGGCGCGGCGGCGGCACGGCAGGAACAGCCCGCCGCCACAGCGCCGCAGCCCTGATAACCATGCCGCCACAACGTCCGGGAATGCCTGGCGATCCACTCCTCATACTCCCGCACGGCGGCTACCGGAAACTGAAAAGCTTCCAGATGGCGCGCCTGGTCTATGATGTCACGGTCCGGTTCATCGACCGGTACATTCCTCCTCGAAGCCGCACGCGAGACCAGATGGATCAGGCGGCACGCTCCGGCGTGCAGAACATCGCCGAGGGCAGCCAGGCATCAGGGACGTCGAAGAAGACGGAACTCAAACTGACAAATGTCGCAAGGGCAAGCCTCGAGGAATTGAAACTGGATTTCGAGGATTTCCTCCGGCAGAGAAATCTGCCGGTTTGTAGCAAGGACGACCCGAGACGGCAGGACCTCATCAACAGGAGGTGCAGGACCGCTGATGAAGTGGCCGGGTGGGTGCGCGAGCAGCATGAGAAGGAACGGGCAAAGCCGGAGCAGGAAAGTGGACAGAGTGGACAAAATGGACTTGGTGGACAGTCCACACCGTCCACACCGTCCACCTCGTCCACCTCGTCCACCTCGTCCACCTCGTCCAACTCGTCCAACTCGTCCACCCCAGCCACCTACGCCGAGATCGCGGCAAACGCCGCGCTCGTGCTGATTGCCGTCACCTGCAGCCTGCTCGACAGGCAGATTGCCTCGCTCGCAGAGCAGTTCGAGCGCGAGGGCGGCTTCACCGAGCGCCTGTACCACCATCGCCGCAACGCCCGCGGCCGGCAGAGCGGCTGCACAAGCGGCGGCCATCAGAACTGATTGCCAACATCAACCACAGGACCACCATGAACATCACGAATCTCTCCACACTTGACAATCGCGAATCGCGCTCGCTCAGTCCCGAGAATTTCAAGGGCGAGAAAGGCAGGGGCGGCATGGCCACCGCCGGCGCCGGCCAGAATGCTTCACGCGACCTCGGCCAGGGATGGAAAGTCTCGCCCTGCGTCCGCATCGAGCCGGGCCAGGTATTCGAGCTTGCCGACATCGCCGGCCCGGGCATGATCGAACAGATATGGATGACGCCGACGGGCAACTGGCGCTTCAGCATCCTGCGCATCTACTGGGACGGCCAGGAACACCCGTCGGTCGAGTGCCCGGTGGGCGACTTTTTCGCGTGCGGCTG
>JAAYZF010000136.1 GCA_012514975.1 bacterium | reverse complement strand
GTGCGCTGGAGGGTCACCGTCCCCGGTGACCGCAGATGAAGCACGCGGCCAGCGCGCGCGCTGGAGGGTCACCGTCCCCGGTGACCGCAGATGAGGCACGCGGCCAGCGCGTGCGCTGGAGGGTCACCGTCCCCGGTGACCGCATCAGCTCCCGAACGGCCGGGGACGACGACGAGGACGAGTACGATTGCACTTAAGACGAAGGGATTGCTCTCATGGCACGCGTAACACTCGATCTTCCAGCTTCGCTGATTTTCTCGACCGAGCTGCCGGTGCGGATCACCGATATCAACTACGGCGACCACCTCGGCAACGACGCGCTGATGAGCCTGATCCACGAAGCGCGCGTCCGATTCCTCGTGTCGCACGGGTGGTCGGAGAAATGCGTTGACGGGCCGGGGATCATCATGACCGACGCGGTGCTCATCTACACCGCGCAGGTGCGGTACGGGCAGACGCTGGTGATTGACATCGGGCTTGCCGACCCGACGCGCGTCGGGTGTGACGTCGTATTCAAGGTGAGCGACAAGGCGTCCGGCGCCGAGGCCGCGCGGGCGAAAACGGGGATCGTCTTCTTCGACTACGCGACGGGCAGGGTGGCCCGCATGCCTGATTCGTTCCGGGAGCTGTTCACATGAACCTCGTGGTCATCATCTGTCACGACCTGGGCCGGCATCTCGGGTGTTACGGCACGCGCTCGGTGAGGACGCCGCGGCTCGATGCATTCGCCGCCACGGCGGCGCGGTTCGACCGCGCGTTCTGCTGCGCGCCGCAATGCAGCCCGTCACGCGCGGCGTTCTGGACGGGCCGGTATCCCCATGCAAACGGTGTGATCGGCCTGACGCACGGCGAATTCGCAAACGATCTTCATCCGGACGAGAAGCATCTCGCGCAGCTCCTCGGCGACGCAGGGTATGACACGCTGCTGTTCGGCGAGCAGCACGCCGCACGCTCCGCCTCGCGCCTCGGGTTCGGCGGGCTGCATGTGCAGAAACACGCCATGTCCGGCGGGCCTGACGCGGGCACGTGCGCCAACGTGTCCAAGGCATTCGCGGAGTTCATCGCGCAGCGCACGTCGCCGAAGCCTTTCTTCGCGCAGGTCTCGTTCTTCGAGCCGCATTTCCCGTTCCAGCGCGCCGACATCCCGATCGGCGACCCGGCAACGGTGGACGTGCCGGCGCATCTGCCCGATGTGCGCTCGTTGCGCGAGTGGATGGCGCTGTACGAGGCGTCGATAGCGAACATGGACCGCGCGTCGGGCGTGGTGCTCGATGCGCTGCACCAAGCGGGCCGCGACGGAGACACGCTGGTGGTGTTCGTGACCGACCATGGCATGCAGGTGCCGCGGGCGAAGACGACGCTGTACGACCCGGGAATCGAGATCACCCTCCTGATGCGCCTGCCTGGGATGGGAGCGGGGCGCGCGTGCCCGGCGCTGGTGTCAAACGTTGACGCGCTGCCCACGCTGCTCGAGCTGCTCGGGCAGCCCGTGCCGGCGAACGTGCAGGGCGTCAGCTTCGCGTCCGTGCTGCGCGGCGAGGCGGCCCGGGCGCGCGACATGCTCTTCGCCGAGAAGACCTACCACGGTACGTACGACCCCATGCGATGCGTACGTACTGATCGCTGGAAGTTCATCGTCAATTTCGAGATGGGAAACTGGACGCAAATGCCTTCATCGCCGAACGAGATGCGGATGTATGCCGATGTGACCGAGGCGCTGCTGCCGCGGCTTGGCCGGCTGACGCACCATGCGTTCGAGCTGTACGATCTTCAGAGCGACCCGTACGAGTACGCCAATCTTGCCCGCGACCCCGCGCACCGCGCGACGCGCGAGCAGCTTGCGCGCACACTGCTCGAATGGATGCGCGGGACGGGCGACCCGCTGCTCGACGGCCCGGTCGCGCAGGGCATCTACCACGAGCGCCTGGCGCAGTTGAAGGCACACTAGAACCGTGCTCGTGCTCGTAATCGCGAGCAGCCTCTCATCCCCCCAATGTCCCGATGCAGTATCGCGACTGCCCGCCGCGGGGCGGCTTGTGCTCGATGGCGGCCCGCAGCGCCTTCTCCACCCCGAGCTCCCTGACGGAGAACGACAGGTCATTGAACAAGCACGGAATGAGCCGGCCGTCGCTCGTCATGCGCAGGCGGTTGCAGCGGCCGCAATCGCCGCCTTCTCCCCCCTCGACTTTCCAGAACGCGCCTGACTCGAGAACCATGCGGCGGATGAACCGGATGGGGAATCCGTGCTCGCGGGCAAACGCCGCAACTGCCCGCGCATCAGGTTCATCGCCCGATTCGTTCACCACGCAGTTGATCTTGATGGATGCAAACCCGGCGGCACGGGCCGCGTCGATGCCTTCGAGCACAAGGCGCACATCGCCGCCGCGGGTGATCTCGCGGTAGTGCGCGGGATCGAGCGCATCAAGGCTGATGTTGAGCCGGTGCAGGCCGGCGTCTTTGAGCGGCACGGCGAGATCGCGCAGCAGCGTGCCGTTCGTCGTCATGCCGAAATCGGCTATGCCCGGAATGCGGGCAATCATCCCGGCAAGCGTGACGATGCCCTTGCGCACCAGCGGTTCGCCGCCCGTCAGGCGGATTTTGGTGATGCCGAGCGGAACCGCGGCGGCGACAACCGCGGCGATCTCCTCGAATGACAGGATGTCCTCGCGCCTGATACGCGTGGCGCCCCCGGGCGGCATGCAGTACCGGCAGCGCAGGTTGCACCGGTCGGTCACCGACACGCGCAGATACGAGATTTCACGTCCAAAGCGGTCGAACATCGACGGGAGCACCTTGTTTCAGTTCACCCGTGCCGACGGGGACAAACACCAGGCCGTCGGCGCCGCACAGCGAATTGATGTGGGCCGAGCCATGGAACTCGACGGGCACGACGGTGGCGGGATCGATGAATTTCACCGGAACCGCCTCGCGCCGTTCCGTTCTGCTTCTTCGAAACGCCGTGCCGAGCGCTGCCCGCACGGCCGGCGGCGTGTACACGTGGCCCATGAGCTTGTAGATCAGCGGCTTGAGCAGCAGCTCGAACACGATGAATGACGAGACGGGATTGCCGGGCATGCCGCAGCAGTATCCGCCTGAAGTAGTCGTGCCGAACGTCGCGGGCTTGCCCGGTTTCATCGCGACGGACGTGAAGAGCAGTGTGACGCCGCATTGCTCGAGTATCTCGGGCACGAAATCCAGATCGCCCGCCGACACGCCGCCCGAGACGATCACCAGATCGTTCTCATCGAGCGCCTGGCGGATACGCGCGCGGATGAGCTGCCGGTCGTCGCCGACGATGCCGTACGAGCGGGCCAGCGCGCCTGCATTGGCCGCCTGAACGGCAATCTGAATGCTGTTGCTGTCGCGAATCTGCGCGCCGGTGATCCGCGCGCACGGCTCGACAAGCTCGGAGCCCGTGGCAATCACACCCACGGTCGGGCGCTTGAACACGAGCGGCTCGGCGCAGCCCAGCGTGGCGAGCGTCGCGATGTGCGGCGCGCGGATGAGCTCGCCCCTGCGCAGCACGGTATCCCCCCTCTTCACATCCTGGCCGGCCGGGCAGATGTTGTCGTCGGTATCGAAGCCCGTGAAACGGATGCCGCCACCGGCGTCGACAGCCGCATACTCGACCATGATGACGCAGTCAGCTCCGTCCGGAACGATCGCGCCTGTCATGATCTTCGCGCACTCGCCCGGCCTGATCCGTGAGACGGCGGGCAGTTTCCCCGCGGGAATGACGTCGACGACCGTGAGCGGCCCGCCGAGGTCCGCGCGCCGGCATGCGTACCCGTCCATCGACGCCTTGTTGAATGGCGGAATGTCGGTGTCGGAGACGACGTCCCGGGCAAGCACCCTGTTGAAGCATTCGACAAGCGGAACGCGTTCGGCTTCACGCTCGACGGCCGAGCGCATGACGATGTCAAGCGCTTGTTCGAAGGAGACCATCACGCGCCCCGCCTGTGTTTGAACCGGTCGAACAGCACGGCGGCAAGAAGGATCGCGCCACGAACGACGTATTGGTAGAACGGCGGAATGTTCAACAGGTTCATCGCGTTCTGCACGATGCCCATGATGAGCACGCCGGCGATGACGAACCCGATGCTCCCCACGCCGCCGGTGAGGGACACGCCGCCGAGCACGCACGCTGAGATCACCTCGAGCTCGAGCCCCTGGGACGTCATCGGCTGCCCGCTCGTCATGCGCGCGGCGAGGATGATGCCCGCGAACGCCGCCATCAGGCCTTGCAGCGTGAAGATGACGATCTTGACCCGCGTGACGGGAATGCCCGCGAGATACGCCGCTTCACGATTGCCGCCGACGGCGAGGGCGCTGCGTCCGAACACCGTGCAGTGGAGCAGCACGCCGAACACGACGAAGCACAATGCCACGATCACCACTGGCGTGGGCACGCCCATCAACTTCGAGTTGCCGAGCATGAAGAACCCTTCCGTGCGAATCCCCACCGCAACGCCGCCGGGAATGATGTACGCGAGACCGCGCACGATCTGCATCGTGGCGAGCGTCGTGATCAGCGCGTTGATGCCGAACGACGCAACGACCACGCCGTTCACCAGGCCGACGAGCGCGCCCAACGCGAGCCCCGCCGCAATGCCCGCCGCAACGCTCCCCGTCCTGTTCATCACCACCGCCGCCACGACGCCCGCGCACGCAACGACCGAGCCGACCGACAGGTCGAAATCGCCCGCGGCAAGGCAGAGCATCATGGTGCATGAGACAATCCCGACGGTCGAGACGGCGAGGCCGAGGCCTTCCATGTTCCGCGGCGTGAGGAAGTTGTCGACGCATGCCGCGCAGGCGGCGAACAGCAGCGCAAGAACAAGCAGCATGCCCGCCTTGTCCCACGCGCCTTGCAGCAGCGGCAGGCGCATGCGCATGGATGAGGCGCTCATTGTCGTTCAGGCTCCCTTGGTGAGTGTTCGAGCGGGAATGCCGCGTGCAGCACCCGCTCTTCCGTCGCTTCGCCGCGCGGCAGCACGGCCGACACGCGCCCCTGGCGCATGACGATGATCCTGTCGCACGTGCCGAGCACCTCGGGCAGCTCGCTCGACACGAGCACCAGGCAGAGCCCGCGCGCGGCGAGCTCGTACATCAGGCGGTAGACTTCGCTCTTCGCGCCCACGTCGATCCCGCGCGTCGGCTCGTCAAGCAGGAGCACGCGCACCTTCTCGGACAGCCACCGGGCCAGCACGGTCTTCTGCTGGTTGCCGCCCGAGAGGGTGTCGACGCGCTGCCGCGCCGACGACACCTTGATGCGCAACTGCGTGATGCGCTCGTCCGCGTTGCGCCGCTCCCACCCGCGCCGGATGAACATGCCGGCCGCGGCATGATGCCTGCGCGCGCTGACGTTGATGTTCTCGCGCACGGAGAGGACGGGAATGATGCCGTCTTTCTTCCTGTCCTCCGGGCAGAGGACGACGCCCGCGTTGATCGCGTCTTCCGGGCGGCGCACCGTGACCGCCCTGCCGTCAACGCGCACCGCGCCGCCCGTTGCGCGCACCGCGCCGTAGAGCAGCCGGAGCAGCTCCGTGCGCCCCGCGCCGACAAGGCCGAAGATGCCGAGGATTTCCCCGCGCGCCGCGCTGAACGAGCATGGCGCCGCAAGGCCCGGGCCCGTGAGCCCGCTCACCTCAAGCGCCACCGCGCCCTGCCGCCGCGGCCGGTAGTCGTAGATGTCGGCGATCTCGCGCCCGACCATCCGCTGCACCAGCGCGTCCCGCGTCACTCCCTCGAGCGAATCGAACTCGGCAACGTGCCGCCCGTCGCGCAGCACGGTGACGGCGTCGCACACGCGGAAAATCTCCTCGAACCGGTGTGAGACGTACAGGATGACGCAGCCGCCCTGTTTCAGCTCCCTGATCACCGTGAAGAGCCGCTCGACTTCGCGGGCCGAAAGGCTGCTCGTCGGCTCGTCGAACGCGATGATCCGCGCGCCCCGCGTGAGCGCCTTGGCGATCTCGACCATCTGTCGCTGCGCAATCGGCAGCCGGTCGACCGGCGTGCGCGGGTCGATGTCCTCGCCCACCCGTTCGAGCTGACGCCGTGTCTCCGCATGGAGGCGCGCACGGTCGACAACCATGCCGCGGCGCGGAAGATGGCCAAGATAGATGTTCTCGGCCACGGACATCTTCGGGACGAGATGCAGTTCCTGGTAGATGACGGCGACGCCGGCGGCGAGGGCCTGATGCGTGGACGTGAAGACGACGGGCGCGCCGTTGACGCGCATCGTGCCGGACGTGGGCGCGTGGGCGCCGCTGAGCACGCGGAGCAGGGTCGATTTTCCCGCGCCATTCTCTCCGACGAGGCCGTGCACGCTGCCCGCGCGCACCTCGAACGAGACGCGGTCAAGCGCCGTCACGCCCGGGAAGGTCTTCGTGACCGCCTCGAAGGCAAGGGTGGACGCCGCGCACGGCGACTCATCCGCCCGGTATCTGGATTGGACCATGTCCCTCTCGCAGTGCTATTCCCGCACGCCCTGCTCGGCGAGAACCTGCTGGAAATTCGCGCGGTCGATCATGATGCCGAGGGTGCGCGTGTCAAGGGGCGGCTCGATGCCCTCGCTGATCCAGCGGTGCATCATCGCCGCCGTGTCATATCCGTGGACGCGCGCGGTGAGGAGGACCGAGGCGAAGAAGCCGGTGGGCTTCTCCTTCTCGAACTCGACGATGCAGTCCGTGCCGTTGATGCCGATGCCGATGGTGTTGCCGGCGTTGAACCCGCGGCCTTCGGTGGCACGGACGGCGCCGAGCACGGCATTGTCGTTCATGCCGCACACGAGCCAGTACTTGAACGCCGGGTTCTTCGTGAGCACAACGTTCGCCGCGTCGAAACACCCGGGGATGTCGGGCGTGCGCGTCGGCGCGCGATACACCTGCCCCGCGGGGAACCCTGCCGCAACGAGCGCGCTGACCGCGCCTTCAGTCCTCTGCTTCGCCGTGTCAAGCTCGTCAAACGTCACGACAAGGCAGCCCACTTCGCCCACGGGCCACCCGCGCGCCGTCATCTCCTTGTGCAACGCCCCGCCGACCGATTCACCGATCTTGCGCGCCGAGATGCCGAGATAGTGGACATTCGTCATGAACGCGCCGTCCGGCCCGATGAACTGGTCGTCCACGGCGAGCAGTTTCAGGCCTTTCTGTGTTGCCTTCGCGACAATCGCCGGGCCGAGCCGCACGTCAGGCGTGCAGATGATGAAGCCCTGCGCGCCGCCCGCGGCGAGATTGTCGATTGCGGCAAGCGTTTTCTCGCCGTCAGGCACGCCGATCTTGACCAGCTCGAATCCGAGGTCCCTCGATGCCTTGTCGGCGAATTTCCATTCAAGCTGGAACCAGGGCTCCTCGGGCTGCTTGACGAGAAAGCCGATCTTGACTCCGCTGCCCGGCGACGCGGCGGGCTTCCGGCATGCGGCGAAGGGGAACAGGGCGGCAACGGCTGTCACAAGGCACGCAAGGCGGCGTAACGATGCGGTGGCATTCATGTCCATCTCCCGAGGTTAGCTCCATGAATCTCAGTGCTATACTATACGATAATGCGCATCCGAGCGCAAGCAGATACGACAACCTGAACCACAGAGGCACAGAGGCACGGAGGACGCTCTGGTGTGGCAAACGGCAACGCCGGACTGCTACACGCCCACAGTGTATGTAGACGCGGAATGGCATTCCGCGCGCCCTGTCCGTTGAAACGCCGCGGTGTGCCGCCATTAACTTCGTCGCGCCGCCGTGTGCGCGACGAATTTCCTCGATGCCGCCGCACGCACTCGCGCTGCTTTTTCAGCCGCTTTCTGGTATACTAAGGCTTTTGAGACACCCATGAAGAAGCTGCATTTGAAGGATTTGTTTGTGCTCGAACGCGCCCCTGCCGGCGGGTACCGCGAGCTGATCCGCGTGGCCACGCCGCTCGTGATGTCGACGGCGTCGTACACGATCATGCACTTCATCGACCGCGTGATGCTGACGCGCTACAGCGACATCACCGCCGCGGCATCGAGCGGCGGGGGCATCCTCTCGTTCACCTTCCTGAGCTTCTTCCTCGGCGTCACCGGCTACACGAACACGTTCGTCGCGCAATACCATGGCGCGCGCAACAAGCGCATGGTCGGCGTGAGCGTGTGGCATGGCCTGTATCTCGCGGCGATCAGCGGGTTGATCTGTTTCCTGTGCCGCCCGGCGGGCGTGGCCGTGCTGCGCTGGATCGGGCACGAGCCCGCGGTGCTCGAAGCGGAAATCCTCTACTTCGACATCATGGTCGCCTGGGCGTTCGTGCCGCTGGTGAACAGCGCGCTGTCATCGTTCTTCTCCGGCCGCGGGGACACGTGGACGCCGCTGTGGGTGAACGTGTCCACGGCCTGCGCGAACATCGCGCTGAACTACGCATTGATCTTCGGCCGATGGGGCTTCCCGGAGCTGGGCATCGCGGGCGCGGCCTACGCCACGGTGGCCGCCTCGATGGCCGGGATGGCCGCGTTTGCAGTGCTAGTCACGCGGCCGCGCTGGCGGCGCGAATACGCGGTGCTGTCACACTGGCGGTTCCGCTGGCCGTCGTTCTCGAGGCTGATACGGTTCGGCGGGCCGTCCGGCCTGAGCTTCGGGCTCGACATCGCGGCGTTCAGCCTCTTCGTCCTGCTCGTCGGCCGGCTGGGCAAGGAGGCGCTGATCGCGTCGAACGTCACGCTCTCGATCAACTCGCTGGCATTCCTGCCGATGCTTGGCGTCTCGATGGCCACGTCGATCCTCGTCGGCCAGCACATCGGCGCGGCGAATCCCGCCGCCGCCGTTGACACGACGCGGCGCGGTGTGATCCTGGCCGTGGGGTACATGACGCTGATGGGCGTGTTGTTCGCCCTGTTCCCCGCGCTGTTCTTCGCCCCGTTCCGCGGCGAGGGCATCTCCGACGAACTCTTCTCGCAGGTCTACCACTATGGCCGCTGGCTCCTCGTCATGCTCGCCCTGCTCGGCGTGTTCGACGGCATACAGACCACGGTGAGCGGCGCGCTCAAAGGCGCCGGCGACACCTGGTTCCCCATGCTTGTGCATGCCGCGGTCTCCTGGCTCATGTTCGTGCCCGGCGTGTACGTGATGGTCTCCGTGCTGCATCTAGGCATCTACTGGGCGTGGGCCTGGTTCGTGCTCTACGTGCTCGTGCTCGCGATCGTCTTCCCCGTGCGGTTCAGAAGCGGCCGATGGAAACTGATCGAGATCAAGGAAACAATGCCCGTCCAGCCGCCCGTGCCGCTTGTCGAGGAAGCCGAGCCGCATGAAGTGTGAAGCAACTGCCGGTCGTCACATCATCAGCGGGAAGGAGCATTCGCATGAACAGGAACCTCAACAAGTACAGCGCGCGCCTCACTCAGCAACGGTCGCAGGCCGGCTCACAGGCCATGCTCCATGCCATCGGCCTCACGGACGACGACTTCGACAAGGCACAGGTCGGCATCGCCAGCATGGGCTGGGAAGGCAACCCGTGCAACGTCCACCTCAATGAGCTCGCAAAGGTCGTCAAACAGGGCGTGCTCGACAGCGGGCTCGTCGGCCTTGTCTTCCACACCATCGGCGTAAGCGACGGCATCTCGATGGGCACCGACGGCATGCGCTTCTCGCTCCCCTCGCGCGACATCATTGCCGATTCGATCGAGACGGTCATGCGCGCCCAGTGGTACGATGCGAACATTTCGATCCCCGGCTGCGACAAGAACATGCCCGGCGCCGTCATGGCCATGGCGCGCGTCAACCGGCCGGCCATCATGGTCTACGGCGGCACGATCAAGCCCGGCTTCTCGTGCGGACGCAAACTCGATATCGTCTCCGCGTTCGAGGCGTATGGCGAATTCGTCGCGAGCCGGATCGACGAGGCGCAACTTGCCGACGTGCTCAGACACGCATGCCCCGGCGCCGGCGCGTGCGGCGGCATGTACACCGCGAACACGATGGCCACGGCGATCGAAACGCTCGGCATGGCCCTCCCCTACAGCTCATCCACGCCGGCGATCAGCAGCGAGAAACGCGACGAATGCCGCGCGGCCGGCCCGGCGATCCGCATCCTGCTCGAACGCGACATCAAACCGTCAGACATCATGACGCGCCCCGCCTTCCTCAATGCCATCACCATGGTCATCGCCCTCGGCGGGTCGACCAATGCGGTTCTGCACCTGATTGCGATGGCAAAGGCTGCTGACGTGCCGTTGTCGATTGATGATTTCCAGGCGGTAAGCGACCGCGTGCCTTATATCGCCGACCTGAAGCCCAGCGGGCGGTTCGTGATGGACGACCTGTTCACTGTCGGCGGCGTGCCTGCGGTGCAGAAGCTCCTGCTCGCCGAGGGATTCCTTGACGGTTCCTGCCTTACGGTCACTGGAAAAACGCTGGCGGAGAACCTCGAGGCGCTCCCCGGTCTTGCACCCAACCAGGCCATCATCACCCCGCTCTCGCAGCCGATCAAGAAAACGGGCCACATCCAGATTCTCTACGGCAACCTCGCGCCGCAAGGGGCCGTCGCCAAAATCACCGGCAAGGAAGGCCTGCGGTTCTCCGGCCCGGCAAAAGTGTTCGACTCCGAGGAGGACACGCTGAAGGCGATCGAGCATGGCGCGATCGTTGCCGGCGATGTGGTTGTCATCCGCTATGAAGGCCCCAAGGGCGGGCCGGGCATGCGCGAGATGCTCACCGTCACGTCGGCAATCATGGGCGTGGGGCTGGGCAAGAGCGTTGCGCTCATCACCGACGGGCGGTTCTCGGGAGGCACACACGGCTTTGTCGCCGGGCACATCACGCCCGAGGCGCAATGCGGCGGTACGCTGGCATTGGTCGAGCCAGGCGACGTCATCACCATCGATGCCGAGCGGCGTACGATCAGCGTTGACGTGAGCGACGAACTCCTCGCCGCGCGCCGGGCGAAGTGGACCGCGCCGCCATGCCGGGCGACAAAAGGCATCCTCCTGAAATACTTCCGCAGCGTGTCCTCGGCATCGGAAGGCTGCGTGACCGATGGGTTGGAGGGCCACCGTCCCCGGTGACTGCCGGTAGAGGGAAGCCCGTCTCAACGAACCACAGAGGCACAGAGACGCAGAGGACGGGGAACGTCGGATGATCGGTGATCGGTGATCGATAATCAGTATGCCTGTCGCCGTGTGCCCGCAGTTTGGCATCCCTCCGATGCCTCACTGGCGGATGGCATTTCCCAACGCAGTCTCATGGGGGATTCAGTATTGAGTCTTCAGTGCAACATCGTCCTCGTCCTCGTCCTCGACCGTTGACAGCTGTCGATCCCAAACTGCGGAATCGGCGTCTATCCCCCATTACACCATTGGGGGATTCGCAGCGCGTTAGCCGGGGCATGTGGCGGCAGGACGGCCCCGCTGTAAAGGGCGAACACAGGCATCCTCCCCCCTTTCCCAAATCCGTTGCGCGTTGCGCGACGGATTTGGTATACTATCGGCCAAACAGAAGGTGACTGGAAACCAGTATGAATCTAGCCATGATACGGCGCACAGCAGCCATCGGGCTGATCGCGGGCGCAGCGCTCGGGGCGTCCCCCTCACAGCCTTCGCCCGAGGACATTTTCCCCTATCTCGACTTGTTCGCCTCGGCCGTGGCGATCATCCAGAGCGATTATGCGGATGAGGTCGATCCGACGAACCTGATCTACGGGGCGCTGCACGGCATGCTCCGCTCGCTCGATCCGCACAGCGAGTTCATGGAGCCGCAGGCGGTTGACGATCTGAAGGTCGAGACGGAGGGTGAATTCGGCGGGCTGGGCATCGAGATCGGCGTGCGCGACGACATGCTCACGGTCATTGCGCCGATGGAAGACACGCCCGCGTTCAAGGCCGGCCTGATGCCGAACGACAAGATCATCAAGATCGGCGACGAGAACACGCGCGGCATGTCCGTCGGCGATGCCATCAAGCGCCTGCGCGGCAAGCCCGGAACGAAGGTCACCATCACCATCCAGCGCACGCTCAAGGACGTCCGCGAGGTCAAGGAGCACACCATCACCCGCGCCATCATCAAGGTCAACACCGTGCGCGATGCGCAGATGGTCGACCCGACGAACATGATCGGCTACGTGCGCGTGACGAATTTCGACAAGAACACCGGGGCGGCGTTGAGGGACGCGATCGATGCGCTGGTGACGCAGGGGATGGAGGCCCTCGTGCTCGATCTGCGGAACAACGGGGGCGGGCTGCTCGTCACGTCGATCGACGTCTCGTCGCTGTTTCTCAGGGCGAACGACGTCGTGGTGTCGACGCGCGGCCGGATTCCTTCACAGAACCAGGTGTATCGCGTGCCGGAGAACGGGACATGGTACGCCTTCCCGATGGTGGTGCTGCTGAACGGCGCGTCGGCAAGCGCGTCCGAAATCGTGACGGGCGCGCTGAAAGACCACAAGCGTGCGGTCGTCCTCGGCAGCAAAAGCTTTGGCAAGGGCTCCGTTCAGACCGTCCTGCCCATCGGCGCGAACAACACCGCCCTGCGGCTCACGACGGCGAAGTACTACACCCCGTCCGGCGTCTGCATCCACGGGACGGGGATCTACCCGAACATCGAGGTGCCCATAACGATAGACGACGAGATCAGCATCGTCGAGAAGCGGGCGCTGGCGCGCGAGAGCACGAACACGATGTCCAAGGCCGCGTACGAGCGGTACAAACAGCTCGAGCAGTTCCGCGACCAGCAGCTTGACCGCGCGGTTGATCTGCTGAAGGGCATGCGCTTCCTTGCCGGCTCGGAATATGCTCTCTCGTTCACAAACCGGATGGAAGCGCCCGCGGGAGCCGCGGATGAGGCGGACCCCGCCCCATCGGACGACGCCGGCGAGCCCGCCGATGACACCACGGAATAGATGCCTCACGGCGTCACTACACACCTATCACGCGCAGAAAGGGAGCCATCATGAAACCGTGTGATCCGTACATGCGCGCGGCGCGGGCCGCGGCAACGGCGCTTGCGCTCGCGGCGCTCTGCGCCCTGCAGTGCGGCTGCACGACGTTCGAGACCCGCGTCAACCAGGCGCAGGTCGAGATCGAGAACTCGTTCATGAAAATCGGCTATTCGCCCGCCGACATCATCGAGTTCGATAAAACGCCGCGCGAAATGAAGGGGCGCTCATGGACCGAGCGGCGCATCCTGTTCAGCGACCACGGGGACCGCACGTGGTCGAGCCTCCACCAGTTCTTCGCCAAGGATGCGGCCTATCCCTTCGACTATCACATCGGCGTGGGTGAAAGCGAGAGCGACGTCGAGAAGCGCAGGTCGTTCGAGTTCAAGCTCGACCAGGTGTTCACGGTCTACCGCGTCGAGTTCGTGAAAGGCAAGACGCCGGGCCAGCCAGACGGAATCGAGGAGCCGGTCCCGGCGTCGCGCACGGCGCTGCCCGGCCGCGAAGCCGGTGACGCGGCGCTGCCCGGCCCCGGAGCCGGCGAGGCGGCGCTGCCCGGCCGCGAAGCCGGCGAGGCGACGCTGCCCGGCCGCGAAGCCGGCGACGCGACGCTGCCCGACGCCGGGCAGGAAGTCACCCGCTGAGCGCTCCGCGTGCATCGTGCGCGCATCCGCATGGTGCGTGACGAAACGATAGAAGAGAGACGGACGCATGGTGACGTTGGGGCTCGAAACATCCTGTGACGAAACGGCTGCCGCGCTGCACGACTCCGGCAGCCGTTCGTTCACCGAGAAGATCGCGCGGCAGTTCGCCACGCACGCGCCGTATGGCGGCGTCGTGCCTGAGCTGGCCAGCCGCTGCCATCTCGAGACAGTGTCGGGGCTGGTGCACGCCGTGTGCGCGGAGGCGTCCGTGCCTCTCGATGCGGTTGACGTCATCGCGGCCACAAACGGCCCGGGGCTTGCGGGCGCGCTGATCGTCGGGCTGTGCTACGGCAAGGCGCTCGCCTTCTCGATCGGAAAACCGTTCGTCGCCGTCAATCACATCGAGGCGCACATGTACGCCGCGTGCGCGGAGACGGAGATTCCATTCCCCTTCCTATCCCTCGTCGTCTCCGGCGGGCATACCATGCTGGCCGACATCAGCGGCATGCGCGCCTATCGGATTGTCGGCCGGACGCGCGACGATGCGGCGGGCGAGGCGTTTGACAAGGGGGCGAAGCTTCTTGGCCTCGGCTTCCCCGGCGGCGTGGCAATCGAGCAGGCCGGGCAGGGCGGCCGCGCCGACGCGTACCAGTTCCCGCGCGGCATGGCGCATGACGAGACGCTTGATTTCAGTTTCTCGGGATTGAAGACGGCGCTGCTGTATTTCACGCAGAAGCATCCCGGCGCGCCACTGGCGGACGTGGCGGCATCGTACCAGGAGGCCGTCGTCGACATCCTCGTGACAAAAACATTGCGCGCGGCGGAGTCGCTGGGCCGCAGGACGATCGTTGTCGGCGGCGGCGTCAGCGCGAATGCACGCTTGCGCGCGCTGCTGACCAGCGCCGCCGGGCAGCGCGGCATCCGTGTCGTCTTTCCCTCGTTCGCGCTCTGCACCGACAACGCGCGCATGATCGCCTATCGCGGCAGCGTGCTCTTTGCCGAGCGCGGCGCCGACGATTTTTCCATTGACATCACCCCGACGTTTCACCCCTCAGCAAGCTAATGCATCACCATGAAACTGACGAACAAGCTCATCGATACCGTCAAGCCCTCGGCCACTCTCTCGATCACCACGCGCGCCAAGGAACTCGTCGCGCAGGGCGTCAATGTCGTCTCCCTCGGCGCGGGCGAGCCTGATTTCGACACGCCCGACCACATCAAGGAAGCGTGCATCAAGGCGCTCAAGGCCGGCAGGACGAAGTACGCGCCCACGGTCGGCACGCCCGACCTGCGCAAGGCAATCGCCGCGAAACTGCTGCGCGACAACGGCCTCACCTACGCCGCCGAGCAGATCATCGTGAGCTGCGGCGGCAAGGACGCGCTGTACAACCTGTTCAACTGCCTGCTCGAGCCGGGCGACGAAGTGCTCATCCCGTCGCCCTATTGGGTGAGCTATCCCGAGTTTGTCACGCTTGCGCGCGGCACGTCGGTATTCATGCCGACGACCGACGAGACGGGTTTCCGCATCACGCCCGCGCAACTCGAGAAGGCCATCACGCCCAGGACGCGCGTCCTGGTGCTCAATACGCCGTCCAATCCGACCGGCATGGGCTACGACGAGGCAGCGCAGAAGGAGCTTGCCGTCGTCCTGCGCACGCATCCGCGCGTCGTCGTCGTCTCCGACGAAATCTACGAGCATCTCACGTACGGCGGGTTCAAGCACGTCAGCTTCGCGAAACTCGCGCCCGATCTCTACGAACGGACGTTCACCGTCAACGCATTCTCGAAAACGTACAGCATGACGGGCTGGCGCCTCGGGTATACCGCGTGCCCGAACAAGGAATTCGCGTTGGCAATGGGGCGGCTGCAGGACCACTCGACTTCCGGCCCCGTGTCGTTTACGCAGGACGGCGCAGTGGCGGCGCTCAACGCTAGCCAGGACTGCGTCGAGATGATGCGCACGGCGTTCGAGGAGCGCGCGAAATACTTTGTCGACGCGCTCAACCGGATCCCCGGCGTGCACTGCCTGTTCCCGCAGGGCGCGTTCTACGTCTTCCCGAATCTCGCCGCGTGGAAGATTCCCTCCTTCGAGCTTGCGAAGCGCCTGCTTGACGAGGCGCACGTGGCGGCGATACCGGGCGGGGCATTCGGCGCTGACGATCATCTGCGCATGTCGTTCGCCACGTCGATGGACAATCTGAAGCAGGCGGTCGGGCGGATCAAGACGTGGGCGGAAAAGAACGTGAATCACTGATTTCCGCGCCGTCCACGGGAATCAGGCGAGCGTCTTTTTCAGGCGCGTGCTTGCGAGCGCGAGCAGCACGCAGCCGATCACCAGCAGCGCCGCAAGGTCCGGCCAGAGCAGCGCGATGCCGCTGCCCTTCAGGAACACGTTCCGCGAGACATCCACGAAATAGCGCATCGGATTGACGATGGTGACCCACTGGATCACCCGCGGCATGTTGTCAATCGGGAAGATGAAGCCGGAAAGCAGGATCGTGGGCATGAGGAACATGATGTTCGTCATCGTCGCCTGTTGCTGCGTGCGGCAGCTTGTCGAGATGAGCAGCCCGGCGCCCAGCATGCTGGTCACGTAGAGCGCCGAGCCGAGCAGGAGCAGCCACAGGCTGCCGCGCAATGGTATCTCGAACCAGAAGATGACGATGCACAGTACGATCGCCAGCTCGACGAAGCTCACGCAGGCGAAAGGCACGGTCTTGCCGATGATGAGCTCGGCGGGCTTGATGGGCGTGACCATGAGCTGTTCGAGGGTGCCGATCTCGCGTTCGCGCACGACGGCCATGCTGGTGAGCATCAGGGTGACCAGCCCCAGGATGACGACGAGCATGCCGGGGACGTAGAACTCGCGGCTTTCGAGATTCACGTTGTACCATGCGCGCGTTTCGAGCGGCACGCGGTCAGGCTCGAGCCGCCTGCCCGTTGTGCGGGCGAAACGGTCGACCAGGACCTGCGTCGAGTAGCGGGTGACGACGTCGTTGGCGTAGCCGAGGATGACGCGGGTTGTCTGCGAGTCAGTGCCGTCAATGGCGAGCTGGAGCGGGGCCGACCACCCGGCGCGCAGCGCTTGGGCAAAGCCGGGCTGGATGGCGATGAAGGCCTGCACTTGCTCGCGGTCCACCATGTCCTGCGCCGCCTCTTCGGAATCGACATACGAGACGATGTGAAAGTATTCCGAGCCGGCAAAGCGACTGATGATCTCGCGGCTCTCGGGCGTCGCGTCGCGGTCGACGACCGCAAGCCTGATGTTCTTCACATCCGTCGTGATCGCGTAGCTGAGGACGAACAACTGGACGACCGGCGCGACAAAGACGACGCCGCGCATCCGCGGGTCGCGCAGGACCTGGATGATCTCCTTGACGAACATCTGGACGATGCGGTCGAACATGTCACACCAGTTTCTTCCTGAACTTCCGTATCGCAAGGCCCAGCACGATCACGGCAAACACCACCAGCAGCAGCGCGTCAAACCACATCACGCGCAGGCCAAGCCCCTTCAGGTAGATGCCCTTCAGCAGCGTCACGAAATACCTCGCCGGCACGATGTGCGTCACCAGTTGGATCGCCCCGGGCATGTTGGGTATCGCGACGAAGAAGCCTGACAGGATCATCGCGGGCAGGTACGTCGCCATCATGGCCGTTTGCACGGCCAGTTGCACGTTCTTCGTCGCGATGCTGATCAGCATGCCGAGCGACATGGCACCGACAAGAAAGACCAGGGAGACCGCCACAAGCAGCAGCACGCTTCCCCGCAACGGCACGTCGAACACATACCGGCCCAGGATGATGCACAGCAGCAGGTCGCAGAACCCGACGACGAAATACGGCGCAAGCTTGCCCAGCACGAATTCCGCGCGCTTCACCGGCGTGGCGATGAGCTGCTCCATCGTCCCCTGCTCCCATTCGCGCGCGACAGTGAGCGATGTCAGCAGCGCGCCGACGACGGTCATTATCAGCGCGATGAGGCCCGGGATGATGAAGTTGCGCGATTCCATGTCCTCGTTGAACCACACGCGCGGCCGCGCCTCCACCGGCGGGTCCGGCGCGCGCATGCCGCCGCGGAGCATCTCATTGACAAGAGTCCTGTTCGCGTACGCGGCGGCCGCGGCCTGCGCATACCCGCGCGCGGTGATCGCCTTGTTCGCGTCGCTCCCGTCGATCAACACCTGCACCGGCGCCGGGCGGCCCGCCTGTACGAGCTGCTCGAAGTTGAACGGGATGACGAGGCCGACCATGGCGTCGCCGGCGTCGATCGCCTTCTGCACATCGCGGTACGCGGCGGCGTTGCCCACAAGCGTGAAATACTCCGAGCCGGTGAAATGGCTGATGAGATCGCGGCTGGCGGGTGTCGCGTTCTGGTCGTATACGATCAACGGCAGGTCGTCCACGTCAAGCGAGAGGGCAAAGCCGTAGAGCAGCATGAGCATCACGGGAATGGCAAAGGTGATGCCCAGGCTGCGCGGGTCGCGCAGCACGTGAATGGCCTCCTTGCGCGCGACGGCTGCGATGCGCGTGAGGTTCATGCAGTGTGCTCCCGCCGCCCGTTGTCGCGGTCGTGCGCCTCGACCAGCGAGACGAAGACGTCTTCGAGTGACGGCGTGATCCGTTCGATGCGCGTGAGGGCGCAGCCGCTCTTCTCCAGCAGCGCGCGGAGGTCGGCTTCAGTGCGCGCGCGTTCGGCGGCGACGATGTGGAGTTGGTTGCCGAACAGGGCTGCTTCCCGCACGGACGGGCATTGCCGCAGCGCGTCCAGCGCGTCCATCGGGTGCGCGCACTCGACTTCGAGCACATCGTCCTTCATCACCGCCGTCTTCAGATCATGCGGCGTGCCCAGCGCGATCAACTGCCCGCGGTAGATCAGGCCGATGCGGTCGCAGTACTCGGCTTCTTCCATGTAATGCGTGGTGACGAACACGGTGACGCGCGCCGCGGCGAGCTCGTGGATCAGTGTCCAGAACCGCCGCCGGCTGAGCGGGTCGACACCCGACGTCGGTTCGTCAAGGAAGACAATGCGCGGCTCGTGAAGGATCGCGCACCCGAGCGCCAGCCGTTGCTTCCACCCGCCGGACAGGGTGCTCGTGCGCGCGGCGCGGTGATCCTTCAGCCCGGCCATCTCGACGGCCCATTCCTTCCGCTCCCGCCGCTTTGCAGCGGGGATGCGGTAGATGCCGCTGAAAAAGTTGATGTTCTCCTCGACCGTAAGGTCCTCGTACAGCGAGAATCTCTGGCTCATGTAGCCGATGGTCTGCTTGATCTGCTCGGACTGGGTGCGGATGTCGAAGCCGGCGACGGAGCCGGAGCCGCCGCTGGGCGTGAGGATGCCGCAGAGCATGCGGATGGTGGTGGACTTCCCCGCGCCGTTCGGGCCGAGGAACCCGAATATCTCTCCTTCGCGCACGGAGAGGCTGATACGGTCAACGGCCACAAACGCGCCGAAGCGGCGTTCGAGGTTCGTGAGTTCAACCGCGACGGCCATCGCCCTCCTCCTCGGCACGCGAGAGCATCGAGACGAACACGTCTTCGAGCGTCGGCTCGATGCGCCTGATGCTTTGGACTTCGAGGCCGCCGGCTTCGAGAACGGCACGCGCCTGGACGGCTGCCTGCCCGGGCTCGGTCGTGGCGACGTGGACGCGGTCACCGAACAGGTCGATCATCTGCGCCTCGACGTGCCCGCGGAGCAGCCCGGCGGCGCGCCGCGGGTCGGGCGTGCGCACTTCGAGCACGGCGCCGCGCATCCGCTCCTTCGCCTGCGCCGGCGTGTCGCAGGCGAGCAGCGCGCCGTTGTGCAGCAGGCCCACCCGGCTGCACCGCTCCGCCTCGTCGAGATACGACGTGGTGACGATGATCGTCACCTGCTCGCGCAGCAACTGGTAGAGGATGCGCCAGAAATCGCGGCGGGAAACGGGATCGACGCCATTCGTCGGCTCGTCGAGGAACAGGACGAGCGGTTTGTGGATCAGCGTGCACGCGAGCCCGAGCTTCTGCTTCATCCCGCCCGACAGGTTGCCTGCCAGGCGGTCCTTGAACGGCGCGAGATTGCTGAATTCAAGCAGGCGCCCGACCGCCTCGCTCCGCCCCTTGACGGGCACGCTGTACAAGTCCGCGTAGAACGTGATGTTCTCCATCACCGTCAGGTCGCTGTACAGGCCGAACCGCTGGCTCATGTAGCCGATGCGCTCCTTCACCAGCTCGGACTCGCGCCCGACATCGAATCCGGCCACGGACGCCGTGCCGGTCGACGGCTCGAGGATGCCGGTGAGCATGCGCAAAGTGGTCGTCTTCCCCGCGCCGTCAGGCCCGACAATGCCGAACACTTCGCCGCGCTCGACGGAGAACGACAGGGCGTTGACGGCCGTCAGCCTGCCGAAGCGCCGGGTGAGGGAGGATGCGGTGACAATGGCTGGCATGACGCCGTGAATGGTGAAGCAGCTCAGTAACAAAAGGGAATTCGCCGTTCCCTCTTGTCAGTCAAGCCTGATCCGCGCATCGGCCGGCATGCCGGGCTTGAGCTCCCAGTGCGGATTGGGCATGGTGATCTTGATCCGGTAGACGAGCTTGACGCGCTCCTTCTCGGTCTGGACGAATTTCGGTGTGAACTCGGCCTCCGACGAGATGAAGGTGATGCGTCCGGCGTACACTTTGCCGGGATAGGTGTCCGTGGTCACGGCCGCGCTCTGCCCGAGCTTGACGCGGCCGAGGTCGGGCTCGTCGACGTAGGCGCGCAGCCATACTTCACCGATGTCGGCGAGGGCGAGGACGGGCGTGCCGGCCGAGAGGTATTCGCCTGGCTCGGCGCTTTTTGACAGGGTGACGCCGTCGAACGAGGTGCACAGCACTGCGTCGTGCAGACGCTGCCGGACGGCAGCGAGGGCGCTCTCGGCCGTGGCGAGCGTGGCGCGCCCGCGCTCGATCTCCTCGATGCGCGGCCCCTCGACGAGCAGCTTGAGCGTCTCCTCCGCCACGCGCACCTGCGCTTCGGCAACGTCGTTCGCGCGCTTCGCCTGGTCGTATACGCTGCGCGAGACGACATCCTGGCTCACCAGGCTCTCCTGCCGCACGAAGTCTGCATGCGCCTGCACCAGCTCTGCCTGGGCCAGCGCGAGGGACGCCTTCGCCTGCTCGATCTCCTGGGGCCTGCTGCCATGCTCAAGCTCGTCGAGCGCCGCGCGCGCAGCCCACACCTCGGACGAGCGCGTCGCGCATTCGATCAGCAGGTCGCTCATGTCAAGCATGGCAATCACCTGCCCGGCCGTGACGACCACACCCTCGTCGACAGTGCGCACGGCCAGCCGGCCCGGCTGCTTGAAACTGGCCTGCACTTCCGTCACCTCGATCGTGCCCGAGACGAACAGTGTGGTCGCCACGGCTTCTCCCTTGCGCATCCGCGCAAAATAGGCGGCGCCGCCCCCAAGGACGGCGAGCAGGAGCACTGCGCGTATGACGTTCCTCTTTTTCATCCTCCCCCTGAAGACGCACATGCCGCACTCAGACCAGCAGGCCGCGGAACAGCCTCCACGCCTGCCGCAGATAGCGCGCCACGTCGAACCTCCTCCCGCTCAGCCGCCAGTAGATGCCGGCGGACTGGACAAGGCCCATGAACATGATGCTCATCGTGCGCGCATCTGCTGCTGGCCGTGTGCGCCCCTGCGCCAGTGCCACGCGGATGATCTGCTCGATCTCGCCGATATAGCGCCGCAGCTTCTGGTGCGTGCGGCGGCGCCGGCTCACAGGGCCGAGCGAGAGCTCCTCGGAGAACAGGAGCTGCGGTATGGCCTGGTTCTCCGGCATGTGCCGTGCGTGCGCTGCAAGCAGCAGTTCGAGCTGCCTGATCGGGTCCCCTGTCGCCGCGCGCGTGCGCGACGCTTGTGCGAGCAGCCGCTCGCCGATCAGGTCGATCGCGGCATCAAGCATCTCGTCCTTGTTTTTGTAGTGGCGGTACAGGGCTGACGGGACGAGGCCGACACGGCGGGCGAGCCGGGCCGTGCTGAGGCCGGCAATGCCATCCCGGGCCATCATGGCAAGGATGGCTTCGCCGATCTGGCGGCGTCTGAAGGCTGTATGACGTTTCGCGGCACGCATGGCATTATTGTGAACGCTTGTTCACATTATACCACTCCGTCCGCGCATTGTCAAGTTTCCGTGCGGCACCGCGCGGTCACCATGGCCATGCCAGGAACGACGCGCCAAACACCATCACGCCCCCGGTATGCCCCGCCGCCGCCACCAGCGCCGCCGCGGCGATCAACAGCACGATCGACACCAGGCGGATCGCCCGGTTGCCCGTCCGCTGCGCGATCTCCCAGCCAACGAGGCTGACCAGCGCGACAATGCATGTCGTGATGCCCAGCGATTCATGCAGTTCGACCGTCTCATCCGCATAGCCGGCGTACCCGGCGTGCACCAGCCCGGTGAGCACGCTGATCACCGCCCCTGGCGCGCCCACCCACAGGCACCAGCGCGTCGCGCCGTCAAGCCACGCACTACCTTTCGCGAACAGCAGGACGACCTGCGCCAGCGCGGCCGCGAGCAGCAGGCCGATGGGAAGGTGCAGCACGGCCACATGCCAGCGACCGAGCCATTCGGCGGCCGAGCCGCTCGCGCCGCGTTGCGCAGGTTGTGCTCCGTGCAATGCCGCGGTCTCGTCCGCGCCGGCGAGTGGCGGCGCGCCTGCGGCGATCCACTGCCGCACCGTCTCGATCTCATCGGTGGACAACTGCTGCGCGCTGCTCGAAGGCGGAGGCATGTGTTCGTCCGGGTCGCCCGATGTGATGCGCTGGAACAGCTTCGAGTTCCCCGGCTCGCCGGGCACGACGAGATCATGCCCGTCAACCAGACGTTTCAGATCCAGCACATAGCCGAAGCCGTTCGGCGGATGCTCTACCTGCGGCCCGTGGCACATGGCGCAACTGCGCGCGAAGATGGCATGGACTGACGCGGCGAGTCCGCCCGGCTGTCCGGCCTGTTCATCAGCCGCGAAGGCCGCGATACACAGGGCGGAGAGTACGCTGGTGCAGAACAGATGGGTCATGCACTCCTCCGTGATTTCCCCGCAAAGAGCGGGAAGAGCTTGTGGTACTGCGTCTGATGGCAGACGAACGACGGTGGCACGGGCCTGGCCGCCTTGGGGCATCCGTCCGGTATCACGAAGCTATTGCTCACAGAGCAACAGCTTCGCTCGGGACAGGGATGTCCCTCCTACACTGAAGACCATTTCTCCGCGGCATTGAGGAACGAAGCGACGTGTTCCTCCGTGTGCGCCGCAGAGACGAATCCGACCTCGAACTGCGACGGCGGCAGGTAGATTCCCGCGTTCAGCATCGCGTGGAAGAACGCCGCGTATGCCTTCGTGTCGCACTTCTTTGCGCTGTCGTAGTCCGCTGGCGCTGATGCCATGAAGAACGGCGTGAACAGACTTTCGAGCCCAACCACGCTGACGCTCTTCCCGTGGTCCTTCGCAATGCGATTCAGCCCCGCCGCCAGTTTGCCGCACAACGCGGCGATGCGGGGATAGGGGTTTTCCTCTTTGAGAATGCGCAGGGTCGCCATGCCGGCCCCGACGGCGACGGGGTTGCCGCTGAGCGTGCCTGCCTGGTACACCGGGCCGAGCGGCGCGAGGCATTTCATCACGTCCTTCCTGCCGCCGACGGCCGCCAGCGGCATGCCGCCCCCGATGATCTTGCCAAGCGTGGTGAGATCGGGCACGATGCCGTTCAGCGCGCCATAGGTTGTCGGCCCGAAGCGGAAGCCGGTGATGACTTCATCGAGGATGAGGAGCGCGCCGTGCTTCTTCGTGACGGCACGCAGTCCCTCGAGAAAGCCGGGTATCGGCGGCACGAGGCCCATGTTGGCGGCGACAGGCTCGACGATGACCGCGGCGATCTCGCCGCCATGCGCGCCCATGATGCGTTCGACGGCCGCAAGGTCATTGTACGGCGCGACGAACACTTCTGATGCGACGCCCTCGGACACGCCGGCCGATGACGTGGCGCCGCCGGTGAGCAGCCCGCTGCCGGCCGAAACGAGCATGCTGTCCGTGTGGCCGTGATAGCAGCCGGCAAACTTCACGAGCCTGCGCCTGCCCGTGGCGCCGCGCGCGATGCGCAACGCGGTCATCACGGCCTCCGTGCCCGAGCTGACGAGGCGGACCATGTTGAACGAGGGCACGAGCTCGCAGAGCAGCTCGGCGAACTCGACTTCACGCGGCGTTGCGGCGCCGAACGTCATGCCGTCAGCCGCCGCGGCGCATGCGGCCTCGACGACCTCGCGGCGCGCGTGCCCGAGGATCAGCGGGCCCCACGAGCCGCAGAAATCAATGAGCTCGCGGCCGTCAGCCGTGGTGAGCAGTGCGCCACTGCCCTTCACCATGAACACCGGCGTGCCCTCGACGGACTTGAATGCGCGGACAGGGCTGTTGACCCCGCCGGGGATGACGCGCTGCGCGCGGGTGAAAAGCTCCTGCGAGGTCATGTGAACAACTCCTTGTACCTGTTCGCCCAGTACGAGATGATGATGTCCGCGCCTGCGCGCGCGATGGCGCTTGTCGATTCGCGCACCATTGATCTGAGATCGCCCCACCCGCGTTTGGCCGTGGCGATCAGCATCGAGTACTCGCCGCTGACGTTGTAGGCCGCGATGGGCAGGTCGGTCTGCGCACGGAGTTTCGCGAGGATGTCGAGATAGAACAGCGCGGGTTTCACCATCAGGATGTCCGCGCCCTCGAGGATGTCAAGCTGCGACTCGCGCAGCGCCAGCCGCTCGTTGGCGTACGACGCCTGGTAGCCCTTCCGGTCGCCCGCTTTCGGCGCGGATTTTTCGGCATCGCGGAACGGGCCGTACATGGCCGAGGCGAACTTGGTCGAATAGCTCATTATGATCGTGCCGGTGAAGCCGCCGCCATCGAGGGCCGAGCGGATCGCGGCGACCTGGCCGTCCATCATCGCGCTCGGCGCGACGCCATCCGCACCCGCGGCCGCATGCGAAAGCGCTGTTTTCGCAAGCACGGCAAGTGCGGCATCGTTGTCAACTCCGCCGCCGGAATCGAGCGGGCCGCAATGGCCATGCCTGGTGTACGCGCAGACGCAGACATCGGTGAACACCGTCAGCTCCGGGAATGCGCGCTTGACCTGCGTGACGGCCTGCTGGACGGCGCCGCGTTCGTTGAACGCCCCGGCACCCTTCGCATCCTTCTCGCGCTCGCCCGCAAGCCCGAACACGAGAATGCCGCCGACACCCGACACGGCGACCGGCTCGAGCTCGCGCAGCAGGACATCGGGGCTCATGCGGCACTGGCCGGGCATGGCGTCGATCGGCTCGCGCACGCCCCTGCCCTTGGTGACGAAGACCGGCCAGAGAAACCGGCCGGGGCCAGGCAACGGCGCATCGAGCAACGCGCGCAGCGACGCCGTGCGGCGCAGCCTGCGCAGGCGGACAGCGGGAAAGGTGTTCATGGGCGCCTCACTACACTATGTTAATATGTGTGCGACCGGATCGTGCCGGCCGGTCATCACCTAACGGGGGCATAGCCCCCATCCACTTTGCTCATGCAGCGTGCAGGCATTTGAGCGCGTGCTCGACGAACAGCGCGGCGAGCGCGCGAATGCCGCCTTCGACCGTTGCCTCGGCCGCGGCGCGCGCGTGGCCGACGCCGGCGCGAGCCAATGCATCGAGCGTCGGGACGCCAATGGCGCAGACGTGTTTGCCCGTCAGGGTGTCGAGCGGCCATTGTGCGAGATAAGCATCGACGGCTGAAGCGCTGGCGAAGAACGCGGCATCGAACGCGGGCAGCGTGTCATGGCACACGCGTTCATTTTCATACAGCACGCAGTCGGTCACCTCGGCTCCCTGCCCGCGCAGCGCGTCGGCGATGGCGCTCCCGGCCTTTTCCGAGCGCAGGCGCAGGATGCGCATGCCGCGGAGCTCAAGGCCCTCGAGAGCGTTCACAAGGCCCGCGGCGCCGAACTGCGCTCCTGGCGTCACATCGGCATGGACATTGTGGCGCTCGAGCGCCCGCGCCGTTCCAGGCCCGCACACGATGACGCGCCCCAATCTTCTGACGTCGACACGAGTCGCTGTCAGAAGATTGAAGAGGCAATCAACGGCGGACGGAGACGTCAGGACGATTGCGCCAAACGCATCGATGCGTGACAACTCGCTGCGCGCGGCTTCCGTGGGCGTGAGACGGATGAGCGGCAGCGGGACGGGCAGGCCTCCGAGCCATTCAACCAGCCGGCACGCCTCTTCCTGCAGCGCGGCACTGCACGTGAGCAGGATGCGCCTGCCCTGGAACGCCGAGAAATCAGGGTGATAGGAATAACGGGTGACGCCGCCCACGATGAGCAGGCCCGGAGCCGTTTCATCCGCGGCGGCGCCATGCGGGCCGGATGCCACGGCGCCAAGCGTACACCGGACGATCCGCTCATCGCATGCGCCGGCGTCAAAAACGAACGCGCAGGGCGTGGCTGCATCGACGCCGTCGGCGACGAGCTGCGCGGCAACATCCCCGGCCACTTTGACGGCCATGAAGAGTACAAGCGGCAACGCTGCGCGCGCGCCGGCGTCCACCGCGGCCGGGCCCCCGCCTTCGGCTCGCGGCGTCATAGCGGTGAATCCACGCGAGACGCCGCGGCGTGTAAGGAGCATGCCCGTGCCCGTCGTCGCCGCCTGCAGGCTGCTGATGCCGGGGATGACGCGGTACGGCAGGTGGTGCGCATCGAGGACATCGATTTCCTCGGCGAGCCGGCCGAAGATGCCCGGGTCGCCGCCCTTGAGCCTCACGACACGCAGCCCGCGGCGCGCGTAATCGGCGATCATGCGCGAGATGTCGTCCTGCGCGACTGAATGGCGGCCGCACCGCTTGCCGACGTCGATGCGCGCGGCGTGCGCGGGCACGCGGTCGAGCAGCGCGGCATCCATAAGCGTGTCGTGGAAGCAGACGTCGCACGTCTCGAGCGCGGCTGCCGCGGCGATGGTGCAGAGTTCTGCGCGGCCGCTTCCCGCGCCGGCGAAGGTGACGGCATGAACGAACAGGCTGCGCAGGCGGAGCATGCGGGCGTCGGCGGCGCGGAACGTGATTGCGAGGGCGCCCTGGCCTTCGGGCGGTTCGAGCTCGCCGGGCGGAATCCATTCGGCGATGCGGCCTGCGAGGCCAAGGCGGTTGAGCGCCGCGCCGGCCATGATGAGGAGGTCGTATTTCCCTTCATCGAGCTGGGCGATCCGCTGTTCGATGCTGCCGCGGATGGAAAGGAGGCGTGCGCGGGGGAAGCGGCGGCGGGCATACTGCTCGCGGCGGCCGCTGCTGACGCCGATGTGCGGTTCGGGCGGCAGCGTGTCGAGCGCTGCGCCGAGCGGGAGGACGAGGGCGTCGCGGCGGTCCTCACGCCAGGGCAGCCAGAGCCAGTCAAGGCCGGGCGTCATGGGCGCGGGAAGGTCTTTCGCGCTGTGCACGCCGCAATCGAGGCTGCCGTCGAGCACCGCGCAGTCGATGTCGCGCGTGAAGAAATCGGGCGGCGTGTCACGCAGGTCAGTGACCCTGTCGCGGTCGCCGGGGGACGAACAGGGAATGAGGTCAAACGCGATGCCGGGCGCGAGGGCGGTGATGGCATCGAGAGCGGCGCGCGCCTGGACGAGCGAGAGGTTACTGCTCCGCGCGCCCGCTCTGAAAACTTCTGACGATCTTGTCATAGAGTTCGCGGTGGCCGCCAACGATGCGCCGGCCGGTGTCGATGATACTGGTCACGTCGACGGCAGAGCGCCAGTACCAGCGTTTAAGGTCGTCAAGGTCAAGCACGCGCAGTGTCGCGGTCAGCTTGTCCAGCGCCGGCTCGACGTTGCGCGGAATCGAGAGGTCCATCACGAGCACATCGTGTTCGAGGTCGAAGAAGGGCGCATGGCCCTTGTGGAGCACATAGCCTTCGCTTGACGTTGTACAGACGACAACGCCCGCGGCGGCAAGATGCGTGCGCAACTGGTTGAGCGTCAGGAGGCGTACGCGGTCGCTCAACGCCGCGGGCACCTCGGGCTTGTTGAGATGGTAGTACCAGTCGCATGAGCCGCCTTTCGCGACCCAGCGCTCGACCACGCCGCGTCCGACGACGCCGGCGCCGACGACGACAAACGCCCGGCCGTGCAGCGCGGGGCCCGCGGCCGCGACGTAGTCGAGGCACAGGTCTTCGATCTCCGCATCGCGGATCTGCGGCCCGACCGCATCGCGAATCGCCTTTGACACGTGCAGCGCCGAGTCGGCCCATTCCTGCATGATGCCGCCGGCCCGCGCAGCCTTCACGGCCGTGGCGAGCGCGTCCTTCACCTGCGAGACGATGTGATACTCGCCGGGCGCCTGCGAGAGCAGGCCGGCCATGAGCAGCGCCGTGTGCTCGAACGCGTCGTACCCGCGCCTGACGTAGTACTCCTCCTCGCGCAGGCCTTCGAACCCGAGCAGGCGGCAGATGAGCTGGATGGTGCCCGCGTCCTGCGAGACAGCGGCGAGCACTTCGACGCGGTTGCACGTGTTGAGGATGACGAACTCGTGCACGCCCCATATCTGCCCGAGCATGCGGCCCATCTGGTCCAACCGCTCGTCGGCAAGGTGCAGCGGCTCGCGGCGCTCGAGCTCGAGATGGTTGTGGTCCGTGCCGATCACGATCATGTCGGTAGTCTCGACCATCTCGATGTGCCGGGCGAGATTCTCCTTCACGATGCGCGAGCGGCGGCACGACTGCCCGCCGGTGGCGACGGAGACGGTGAGCCCCTCCTTGCGCAGCGTGGCGGGCGTGACGAAGTCGCTGCTGCTCCAGTTGCCGTCCACGCAGCAGCACAGCACGCGCGCGGCGTTGCAGCTCGTGAGCACCCGGCGGTTCACCGCCCGGTCGTTCGTGGCGGCGAAGACGAGGAACGCGTCCTTGACATCGCCGTCCTCCACTTTCCGCGAAATCCAGCGCACCGGGCGCTGCTTGACGATCTGCTGCATCTCGTCGCAGATGTCCGGGCTGATCACGGTCACGTCGGCACAGGCATCAAGGAGCAGGCGCACCTTGCGCGCGGCCACCTTGCCGCCGCCGATCACAAGGCAGGTTCTCCCCTCGGCCAGCAGGCTCACGGGGAACGCCGTGTGCATTTCCGTTTTCCTCGTCATAGTCGTCTCTCAGCTACTTTGCCGTTCCAGCCGCAAAGTAGCTGGGGCTCGTCTTCTTGTACTCGCGCAGCGAACAGAGCATCCGCCCGTCCGCAAGGCCTGCACGCGCCTCGATGCTCTCGAACAGCGCGCGCGTCTCCGCCCAGCCGGCCGTGTGGATCATCGCATAGATGTTGTACGGAAAACCCGGCGCAATGACACGCTCATAGCAGTGCGTCACCTCAGGACATGCCGCAAGCGCGCGGCCGGCGGCGACCACGCGTTCCGCGTCGACACGCCAGACGCACATCGCGTTGGCCTTGAAGCCGGCGTTGTAGTGTCGGAGAATCAGGGCGACGCGGCGCAGAACGCCTTCGCCCTCCCAGCCGCGCAGCAGGGCGATGAACGCGTCAGCCTCATACCCGTTGCGCGCCGCGATCGCGTCGAACGGCGCCGGGCCGGGCGGGATGGCGCCCTGCATGTCGCGCACTACGCGCTTCTCGGTCTCGGTGAACGCGCGAAAGGGCTCGTCGCCGCCGTCATCGACGGCTGCACGGCGCGCGCGGCCGGGAAAGGATTCCATCCGGTCGCGCTGCCCGGGGCCGAGCACGACATCGATTTTGAACCGCCTCGCCGCGGGAAGCACGAGCAGCGCATGCGGCGCTGCCAGATCGCGGACGCGCGCAAGCCCGTCGTCGAACGCGTCAGCCAGCTCGGTGTACGTGAACCACAGATTCGGCGCCAGGGCGCCATGCGGGCCGCCGGGGCCATCCCCGTCGAGCTCCGCAGGCCAGCCGCGCAGGTAGCAGTGCGTCACGCCTTCGAGCGGCACGATGCGCGCTGCGACGCCGTCCAACTCCGCCGGCTCGAGTTCGAGCGCGCAGAGCGTGCTCCTGTAGCCAAGGCGGCGCGCGTCGAACACGGCGCCGAAGCGGCGCGCGATGCCCTCGTCGAACGCAACGCGCAGCCGGCCGAGCATGGCGTCCTCGCTCATGCCAAGCTGCGCGCCCAGCGCGGCAAACGGGCGCCGCTCGATCGGCACGCCCGCCTGCAATGCGACGAGCACGTCCGTATCGGCCGTCCTTTCTTGCGCGGCCATCATTTACTTAAAGGGGTTCCGCACGGTTACGCCGTCATAAACGGCGCCGTCCTGAAAGTCCTCAGACCACAGCACGCTGCATTCGAGCGCGATGGCGCTCCGCACGATCATGGCATCCCAGAACGACAGACGGTACCGCTGCGCCAGCTCGCCGGCACGGAGGACGTCAAGGGATGAAGGCGCATGCACGCACCACTGCGACAGGCTGTGCACGACGAGACGCGCGTCTTCGGGCGAAAGCGGCGAGCGGAGCTTCTGCGTGGTCACCGCATAGAACTCGCACAGCACCTGGATGCTCGTGGCGCCGCGCTTGTCGCGCCAGAGCTGTTCAAGCAGGCGCGCCGCCGGCGCGCGCTTGACGCCGGCATGCTCGTCGCGGGCATACACCTGGACATTCGTGTCGACGAACTCAACGCTCATGGAGCTCATCCCGCGTCCACGTTGCCTTGCCGTATGTGCCGAGCTTCCGGGGCTTGTCGAGAAACGCCAGATCCTGCTTCATCGCCTTGTCATACTCGGTCTCACGGCGCGTGAGCGACGCGAGCCATTCGGCCGCCATGGCGGAGAGTGACGTTCCGCGCTTGGCAGCGATGATCTTGGCTTCACGCACAAGCGCCGCATCGACGCGCAAGGTGATGTTCTTGGTCATGGCTCCAATTCCTGTTGTTACCCGATACCCCCTGAACTGGCATTCGGGAATCACACAGTGACAGTGTAGCACATTTCCTGTGCAAATGCAACCCAAATCTGTTGTTGGACGGCGCAACAGATTTGTGACACCATCTGAAATCGTTCTCGTCGCCGGTCGTTTGTTGCTGCGTGCCCGGCGATTCCGACAGGCCTTGATTGGTTTGGAGTTCCGCCTTCAGGCGGGCCGTTGCCGCAGTTGGTGTGGCGCTGGGATCCGGCCAGTCCCGCCATGCGGGATTGCCACACAGACGACAACGGCCCCGCTGAAGCGAGCCGCTGCCGGTGCTGGTGTGGCGCTGGGATCCGGCCAGCGACCGAACGACCAACGGCCAAAGCCCGTTGCCACACAAACTGCAACACAAACTGCCACACAAACTGCAACACAAACGGCCACGACAACGGCCGTCGATCCCGCTGGGCTGCGCGGAATCGCCGCCTACATTGGCGTGCGGCAGATTGACCCGCGCGCAGCCTCTATCCCCCGCCGCCCGGCTGGTACGCGCACGACGGCTCTTCGGCGAGATAGCTCCCCGTTTTCGCCAGCGCGCGCGCACGACACCCGCCGCACACAACCTTGTATTCACACCTGCCGCATTTGCCCTCATACCCGTCCGGCGTGCGCAGCTCGGTGAACACGGTGGACTCGCGGTATATCCCCGCCAGGTTGAACCCCTCGGCGCGCAGGTCGCCGCATGCCACGTCGAAGAAGCCGCACGGCTGCACGAGGCCGGTATGCGAGATGAAGATGAAGCCGCGGCCAGCCATGCAGCCGGAAGCCTGCCCGCGCGCAGCGCCGTCCGCCTGCGCCGCTCCTGCGGCCGCGCCGGGATGCCCTTCCTGCGCGTGCCGCCGCCCGAGCCCGAGCTGGCGAACGACGCGCGCATAGTGCGGCGCGCAGGTCGTCCTGACGCGTATCGGCGCATCCTCGGCCGTGCGCGCGATCCATTCGAGTGCGCGCTCGTACTCGTCGGGCGTGATTTCGAGGCCGGCAAGCGCCGCGCCCCGGCCGGTGGGCACGAGGAAGAACACATCAAAAGCGATTGCGCCGAGCGCGATTGCTTTTGAGAGAATCATCGGCAGCTCTGACAGATTGAGCTTCGTGACCGTGGTGTTGATCTGGAACGGGATGCCGGCGGCCCGTGCGTGCTCGAGGCCCTGCATCGTTCGCGCGAACGCGCCGGGCACGCCACGGAAGGCGTCGTGGCTCTCGGAGGTCGCGCCGTCAATGCTGATGCTGATGGCTTTGACGCCGGCGTTTTTGATTTGTCGCGCCGTGGCGGCGGTGATAAGATGGCCGCAGGGCGCCATGGCGACACGCAGCCCTTTGTCCGTAGCATAACGGGCGATGTCGTAAATGTCCGGCCGCGTCATCGGCTCGCCGCCGGTGAGGATGAGCATGGGCGTGGCGAACGCGGCGATGGCATCGACGACGCGCAGGCATTCGGCGGTCGAGAGCTCGCCCGCGTAGTCCTCGTCACGCGCCGCGCCGCGGCAGTGCCGGCAATGCAGCACACACCGCCGTGTCGTCTCCCAGGCGACTATTTTGAGCCCGGAGTTCAGATGCCGATCTCCTCGTCGGTCAGATAGCAGGCAGGATCGAAGCCCCAAAGGTCGCCCGTGGCCGCCTCACCGCGCGCGCGGAAATTGCCGCCGCAGACATCGAGGAAGCGGCAGGCGGCGCACCGGGGCGGGACATGGCTTTTCTTGTCGCGCAGTTGCGCGAGCAGCGTGTCCGCCGGGTCGGTCCAGATCACGCTGAACGGCCGCGTGGTCACGTTGCCCAGCGGATGCGTCCGCCAGAACTGGTCGGGATACACCGTGCCGTCCCAACTGACGCAGCCGATGCCCGCGCCGGTGCTGTTGCCGCCGTTGATGCGGAGCAGGTCGAGCACCTTTTCCGCATCGGGATTCCTTTCGCGCAGCATGCGCAGATAGAGGTACGGCCCGTCGGCATGGTTGTCAACGGTGAGAATCTCGCGCGTGGCGCCCTGGCGATGCATGGCGGCTGTGCGGTCGATGATGAGATCGAGCGCTCGGCGTGTGTCGTCGTGCGTGAGGTCTTGCTCAGTGATGTCTTTTCCCCTTCCGGTGTAGACGAGGTGGTAGAAGCATGCGCGCGGGATGTCCTCCTGCTCGATCAGGTCGAACACGCCGGGCAGGTCCTCGAGATTCGCCCTGGTAAGCGTATAGCGAAGGCCGACCTTGACGCCCTCGGCGCGGCAGGCGCGTATGCCGTCGAGCGCGCGGTCGAACGCGCCGGGCACGCCGCGGAAGCGGTCGTTCGTCTCGCGCAGGCCATCGAGGCTGATGCCGACATAGCCGACGCCGATCTGCTTGAATCTCGCGGCCCACGCGCGGTCGATCATTGTCCCGTTGGTCGAGAACGTGACGCGCATGCCCTTGCCCGCTGCGTACGCGGCAAGCTCGAGCACGTCGGGCCGCGCGAGCGGTTCGCCGCCCGAGAGGAGCAGCACGGGCACGCCGAACGCGGCGAGATCGTCAATCAGCGCGCGCCCTTCAGCGTGCGACAGCGCCTGCGCGCCCGCGGCATCCCGCACCTCGGCGTAGCAGTGCACGCACTTGAGATTGCAGGCGGACGTGATGTTCCACACCACGACGGGTTTGCGCGCGAGCGAGCCGTGCGCGGCGCCGCCCGCCGCGCGACGCTTGTACCGCAGGTGGTCCGATGCCTCGGCCCGGCCGAGATAGAGTTTCGAGATGCTTACCATTGCCACTATGATAGCATATCCCGCGGTGAAAACAAACCGCCAGACGTCCAGGCGATCACCGGATCGCTGCCCACCATTGCAGACGCGGACCCGGTCGTGTGGGTCCGCGGCAGTTGACGACCGCCGATCCCAAACCGCGGAATCGGCGTCTGCAATTGCGTGCCGCATGAAAGGGAGTGTCCTGCGATGAAAGGCACACGTCGGCATGGCGATGCCGCTCACGACGTTGCGTAGCTGTGCAGCGCGCTCGAGAGTTTCGGCAGCAGGTTCACAAGGAGAAACGTCGTAAGCAATGCGGCGAACGCAAGACAGTGCGCCGCGTTCGCCCACGTTCGCAGCGACGCCGACTTCCGGCAGTGGAAGTAAACGAGATACAGCATCCACGTGATCAGCGACCAGACTTCCTTCGGGTCCCACGACCAGTATGCGCTCCATGCCTGGTCAGCCCAGATCATGCCCGAGAGCAGGCCGAACGTCATGAACGGGAAGCCGAGCAGGAGGATGCGATGCGCGGCGACGTCATACCCGCGCGGCCTCGCAACCGCGCAGCCGGCCGCGCCGGCCCGCCCGCGCACCATGCCCGTCACGGCCAGCACCACCGCCACCGCCGCAAGCGCGTACGACAGCATGTACGCCAGCACGTGCGGCACGAACCACGCCGACTGCAAGGCAGGCATGCGCCTCCACAGCGTGTCCGGGTTCATGCACAACGCGCCCACAAGCGGCGCCACCGATGCGAACGCGAAATACGCATGCAGCCACGTCAGCCGGTCGCGCACCGCCAGGAACAGGTAGAGCGGCGGCAAGCACACGGCGAGCACGACGAGCACATGATACATGCTGCCCAGCGGCGGCGTGCCGGCGACAGTCCAGTTGACGGCGATGACCGCCGCGTTGACAAGCCAGCCTGCCGCCAGGGCGGCGAAGCCGGCGCGCATGCGGCGGAAGGCGAACGCGAAGCCCGCCGTGGCATACGCGGCCGCCGCAACACAGATCAGCGTCTTCACTGCTTCATTAACATGCATCGCCCACCTCCCCCGCCGCGCGGCCGCGGAAGCACAGCAGCGGCGTGCCGGCAATCAAGAGCCAGATGCCCGCCATCGCGCACGCGCGGCCAGGCGCCCAGCGCGCATTGAGCACGACGTGCAGCGCCGGTTCATCATCGTATGACACGAGGTAGAACCGCCAGCCATGTGCCGCAACGGGATGATTCACCGCAAGGCGCTCGTACCGGTCAGGCCTGCCGTGGCTCGTGATGCGCAGCACTGCCTCGAATGATCGCGGCGTCTGCCGGCTTTTCCGCAGCGCGACGCCGTCGGCCACCATGACCATCTCGGCCCATGTGCCGTCAGCGTTGCGCAGCCTGTCGGCGGAGACACGGCCGTACGGTCCGGCGGCCACGGTGCCGTCGGCAGCGACGCGATAGGTGTCGCCGCGCACGAGCCGCTCCTGGTTCTTCTTGAAGAGGATGTAGTCCGGCGGATAGAGGATCACATGGAAATTCGTCGCCGCAATGCCAAAGCCGAACACGACGGGCACGCCCCCCGGCCCCGGCATGCGCGTGGCTTCAAAGGACGCGCCGACGGGAAGCTGCACTTCACCGCTCACGCTGCGGAAATGGTCGATGGCGGCGCCGGCAAGCGCGAGTACGACGCCGAGATGGCAGAGATGAAAGCCGATCTGCCGCCACGCCCGCCGCCGCTGCCAGCAGCACAGCAGAAGCAAAAGGCAGAGCGCGACGCAGACGGCGATGAACGCGGGCGAATGGAAGACAGCCGTCTGCTTCCCGCCGTCAACGGGGAAGGCGCCGGCAAGGAGGAACGCCGTGCCGAGCGCCATGACGCCTGTGCCGATGTGCATCGCGCGTGTCATTGTGAGACAGAGGCATCCAGCTCGATTTCAAACTCGAGGTCGTCGCGGCACACCACGAAATTCGCCGCGACATGCGGAAACGATGCAATGCCGCGCGCCGCGCACCAGCGGTCGAACTGCGCCGCACACGCCGCATGCCGGCAATAGCACACCGCGCTCGCCACGTCGCCCCAGGCCATGCCGCGGCTCGCGAGGATGGCCTCGACCACGTCCATCGTCCTGCCAATCTGCTTCGCGCCATCGCCAGGATGCATCGTCTCGCCGCCGGGCGTAATGCTTGCCGTGCCGGAGACAAACAGGTGGCGATAGGCCGGCGTCTCGATCTCGGTGGCGCGGCTGAAGGAGCTGCCGTATTCCGTTGCGGCGCACTGGAGGGGCGAATCGACGGCGGAGACGCGCACTGCCTTCCCTTTCGGCTGCATGGCCATCAGGCCGGCGACCACGGCCGCGCCGGCGGCGTTGTGCGCGCCGATGCCCGTGCTTGCCGGGAGCAGCCCGTCGAAGACGCGGTGCTCGTTGAAGAACGCAGTGCGCACCGCGTTGAATTCATCGTACCATTCGAGCATCCGGTCGTTCCAGAACCATGTGCGAACGACATCCGCGAATGCCATGCCCGCAAGGCGCAACGCGGCCACCATGTCATCGAAAACAATCCGCGCCTGCTGCCCGCGCGGCAGCGACGTGTCTTCCGGCCGCAGGTCTCGCAGGATGCAGTACGTTGCCGCGCCGTCGTCGTAGACGGAACCGACCGTGCGGCCACGCAGCTTCAGGCGCTTGACGGCGGCGCCGGCGACGGCGTGCATCACGACGCCCGCAAGGTGCGGCGTCGAGGCCGCGCCCTCGTCAAGCCACGTGACCGGAAAGTCAACGCCCTCGAATGCCTGTTCGAGCAGCGCGCGCCCCTGGCCGCGCTCGTTCGCCATGCCGAGCGCTTCGAGCGACACCACGCGGACGCGCTGCATGGCCGCCAGGGCCGCCAGCGCGTGGAACATCTCGCGCGGCGATCCAAAATCCCGCAGCGTTGCGTGTGCGTACACGTCGTCGCAGCCCGCACGCGGGCAGACACGGCAGGCAAGCGCCCGCGGGCCGTCAGTCTCTATTGCTGGCTTCATGCCGGACGCCATGACGAACCGTTCTCCCGCAAGTGATGGCAGAGTGGAACTGTTGCTATGGTATCGTATTTGTGGGCGGCGTGTCAAATGAGGTGTGGAACGCACCTGCTGGAATGCCGATACGAGGGTGCAAGCCCTCGGCCCATCCGGCAGGTCTGCGGCATGATGGTCTCGGCATTAGGGCGCGCGTCCGGCGGCAGGCGGCGACTCCAGTCGTGGCCACACGCCGCATCAACGTGTCAGCCAGACGCGCGTGTCCCGCGTGTTGACGTGACTGGAGTCACGTCGTACCCCGTGCGCCGGCGAACACGTGTCAACCTCGCCAGACTTTATATCGGAATTTCAGAGAAATTCGCACGACTCCCCTTGACAGGCCATGACATATATGGTATAGTGACGCATTGTTGTGCTCTAACCTCACGGGAGAGATGCCATGCAACCAAAAGTGATTCTCATCGCCGTCTTCGCAGTGTTCCTCCTCGTCGCGCCCGTGCCGGCGGAGGATTTCACCTGGACTAACACGGCAACAGCGTTGCAGTATTGGGACGCGAGCGGCATCTGGTCCGTCCCCGGCTTCCCGCGCCAGGCAGGCGACGTGGCCGAGTTCGTCGATCTCGACGAGTATGCGGGCGTACGCACGGTCGAGCTGAACGTGAACGATTACTACACGTGCGCCGTCATCCGCTGCACGGCACAGACGAACCGGTACGAGGTGAGAATCAACACCTACCTTGCCAACGGGCTGTTCATGGAGAACACCAGCGGCAATGCGGCGATCATTCTCGATGACAGCTTCGTCTCGAACACGCCTCCTCTGATGATCAGCGGGCACAACCTGAACATCGTTTCCCCGACGGACATCACCGTGTCCAACGCTGCTGCACGCATAGAAATCACTGCCGCCGTATACGGCGCCGCGCCGATCAACAAATACGGCCCCGGCCAGTTGCGCGCCAGCCAGACGGGCGAATACTCGGGCACGATCACCGTCAACCAGGGCGAGCTGTACTGCAACAGCCCGGCGAATCTGCACGCCGCGACGCTCATCGCCAGGCCGGGTGCGTGGATCACGTATGACTACGGCACCGTGCAGCCGGCCATTCCGGCCAGCATCGTGCTTGAGGGCGGCTGGCTGTTCAACAACGGCAACGCGCCCTACAAGGCGCTCGACAAACTTACGGTCAACGGCCAGGGCTACGTCACCACGAAATGGTACCACACCATCTTCAACGGCAGCGTCAGCGGCACCGGCACGCTGCACACAATCTTCAAGAGCTATTACTTCGTCGGCGACGTCCGCCCGGGCTTCAGCGTCGGCGAACTCGCGCTCCGCCGCGACAGCGGCACGCTCTACTTCGGCACGAACGGCACGCCGGTGACGCTGCACATCGAGACCAGCCCTGCCGACCACGACATCCTGACGTTCGCGAACCTCGATGCCGCGAGCACGATTGTCCTGAGCAACATCAACCTGGTCGTCGAAGGCGCGGGCACGGGCCAGAACACCAACTGGTTCCTGGTGTCCAACCGCATGGTCGCCGACCTCGAGTTCAACAGCGTCAGCTACATCCCCGGCCTCCTTGGCGAGGTCATCTACGACTACGCGAACAACCGGGTGGGCATCATCGCCGTGCCCGAGCCGGCGGTGACGCTGGTCGCGGCAGGCGTTCTCGGGCTGCTCATACGCCGCCGCAGGTAGGGCGCGCGCACATGCTTTGAAGACAAGCGCCGGCGCGGCAACGCGCCGGCGTTGTTTTTACGGGGTATCCCGGTGCAGCACGGGTGGCCTCATCTCCGGCTTCTCCCCGCCTGCCGCGCGGCCCGCCAGTACCAGCCCATCGCAACCGCCGCGCATGCCAGACTCGCCATCTGTGCAGCCGTGAAGCGCCACCAAATGATTGCATGATCCGCACGAACGAATTCAAGCGCGAACCGCGCGAGCGCGTACCCGGCAAGACACAACGTGGCAACCTGCACCGGGAACCGCCGGCGCGGCAACAGCCACAGCGCCGCCACCGCAAGGCACGCCGCCACGGCCGCTTCATACAATTGCACCGGGTGGCACGGCAGCGAGTGCGCCTGCGGCCCGGGGAGCAGCCCCAGCATGGCATGCTGCATGTAGGCCATGCTGCCTCGCGGAAAGATCACCGCCAGCGGCCATGCGCTGGCGCACAGCGCCGGAATCGTGTATACGCACGCCGCATCGGCATTGCTCAGCCCCGCCACCTGCGCAGGGTCGCAACAGACGTCGCCCCAGCAGCACCCGCGCACAAAGCAGCCAACACGCGCACAGGCGATGACAAGCAGGAAAGCAGGCGCGCCAATGTCAGCAACATGCCTGAATGACACTCGCTGCCACCGGCAGAAGACCGCCGCATAGAGGGAAAGCGCGGCAAGCGCGACGAAGACGCCGCTGCGCGGTCGCAGCCATTCATGCCAGCCCTCGGCTGCTGTGTGCCCGGCCGTCGCGGCAGTGAACAGCACCGATGTCGCATAGACCGTGAGCAGGCCGCCAAGGACCAGGCCATGCGTCTGCCGGGCGCTCAGACCGGCCGCGCGGGCCGCCAGGCTTGCCATGAGCCAGCCTGCCAGGATGCCGCACGGCAGCCACAAGTCCGCCTCTGTAACAAACGCACGCATGATCATCCTCCGCGGCACAGGGCACGGTCGTTTGACGCGCCCGTCAGGAACTGGTATACTATAGCATCAGTTGTCGTACGATGCAACCTGCTCAAGGAGGATGGTATGAACGTTACGCTCGTCCGCAATGGCTTTCGCCGGCATGTCATGCTCTTCACGATGTTGAACCTCTTCGCCGCAGCCGCCCTGTTGTCC
>JAAYZF010000135.1 GCA_012514975.1 bacterium | reverse complement strand
CACTGCTGTCCGGTAAAGAAAAGAAAAAAGAGAACTCCTGAAGGAAGACTGGTAGAATATGGTTGGACCCAAAACCAGTAACCATCAGGAGTTCAAAGTCATGGCACATTATAACACAATTCTGCATCAATTGCTGCAGTTGGTACCCCGACATGTTTTTGACAGAACGGTAGCGGAGGAGGACGCGGACAAATACGTGAAGGCGTTCACATGCTGGAATCAGTTCACGGTGCTGCTGTGGGCGCAGATAGCTGGCCGGGACACGTTGCGTGATATTGAGACGGGGCTGTTTGGGCAGAGCGCGAAGCTCTATCATCTCGGGTTGCCGGTGGTGAAGCGCTCGACGTTGGCAGACGCCAACCGTGACCGGCCGTATGCGATTGCCGAGAAAGTGTTCTACAGTCTGCTGGAACGCTGTCAGGCACTGTCACCGAAGCACCCCTTCCGGTTCAAGAACAAGCTGCACAGCATCGATGCGACGACTATCGAATTGTGTCTGCAGGCGTTCCCCTGGGCGCGGTACGCGACGCGCAAAGGCGCGGTCAAACTGCACACGATGATCACCCACGACGGTGATCTGCCTGAGGTCGTAGTGGTCACACCGGGCAATGTCCATGATCTGACACCAGCCAAACAAGGCCGTTTTCCCATCCTTCCGGACAGCATCTATGTCTTCGACCGCGGGTACCTTGAATTCGCGTGGTTATGGGCTATTAACGAGGCCGAGGCATACTTCGTTACCCGGCTCAAAGAGGGGCTGGATTACGAGGTTGCCGGACAGCACAAACCAGCAGCGGGAAAGGGCGTGAAGGCCGACCTGCTCATCCGGATGTGGGGCGACGCCAGCAGCGGGAAATACCCGCAGGAGCTGCGTGCTGTGGTGTACCACGACGAGGAACACGATGTGCACTACAAGTTCATCACCAACAACTTCACACTCGCCGCGTCTACCATCGCTCAGATCTACAAGGCACGCTGGAAGATCGAGCTGTTCTTCAAATGGATCAAGCAGAATCTCAAGATCAAGTCGTTTCTGGGCACCACCCTCAATGCGGTGATGACGCAAGTGTGGGTGGCAATGTGCTATGTGCTTCTGCTGGCGTATATTACCTACAAAACCAAATGCGGCTATACGTGGCTGGAGCTCAGCCGTATGCTGCAGACAACACTCCTGGAACGCATGTCGCTGATCGATCTGCTGCGCCTCCATCCATCTCAGCCACCGCCACGTGCCGCCCCCGGTGATCCCCAACTTACGTTCAGCTTCGCCTGAATCTCTACATTTTTACCGGACAGCAGTGGCATTCCCGGCCTGTGTGCGGCGCGCCGGCGCAAAAAAAGGCAGCCCGGCAAAGGGCTGCCTTCTCATGGAAATCCCGCTGGCAACTGCCATCTTGCGGCGCCTCCTGGCCAGGTGGTGAACGGGGCAGTACCTATACCCCGCCTCTGCTACACCCAAAAGGCGCGCAAAAGCCCGTCCCGTACGGAGTGGAGAATACCAGTGATTATGTCGGTGAACGTCTCACATGAGGTGCGTTCATCCTGCCTCGTGAGCGAACCACTTCCCTGCGCGCACGTTCCCGACCTGCTGTCTGCATCGCCAGCTTAGCGCATGCGGCGGTACGCCAGGAAGCCCATACCCGCGAAGATCGACATCAACACCGGCTCAGGGACGAGATTGTAGTAAACCTCGAACTGCTGGTCCACGTTTATGTTCAGGCCCCACCAGACCGTGCGGATGCAGGAGTTGTAGCCGTCGATGGGGTTGTTGACAAGCGCGAGACCGAGGTTGTTGCCGGGATTGTCCAGCCAGTTCTGAACCACCGTGCCGGAGAGCGTGCCCGTCAGCCGGCCGCCGCCGAATGCATCGGCCGCCAGGACGTTGCACGTGCCGACCTTGGCGCCCAGCACGTTCGAGTAGGCGCCCGGATCGGTGGTGGAGCCGATGAAGTTGTCCCACGTCACGACTGCCTGGGTCCAGTTGCTCACGACCGTCCATACGTCGGCCGAGAACGTGAAGCCCGGCTCGGTCCAGTAGGAGAACAGCGAGAAGGCGGCGTCGCCAAGGACAGCCAGGTTGGTGGGCGGCGGAGTGAATTTGACCAGGAAAATCTTGCCGACATTGTCGACGCCGCCGGCGAGGTTGCAATCGCCCGCGGCGTTCATGGTAAAGGAGTTGCTCAGTGGCTGGTCTCGGTAGATGATGTCACCAGCCGTGCCGCGGATCATCACTGCGTCGGCACTGACGGCGAGGAACAGACACACCGCGGCGGCAGTAAGCATTCTGGTGCTCATATCTTCTCCATGGTGAGGTGAGAGGTTTCCTTTATGTTCCCTGACTTGCCAGTTGCGTTGGTATATTATAACATACTAGGTTGATGAAAGTCAAGATGGCGCGTTGCCTCACCGGAATCCTCCTAAAATGACAGGCCACGCAGCTTGATGTGCGCTTGACCTTGTGTTATACTACCCGGTAACTCCTCTCACGCCTTTCGGTCACGTGTACGCGTGAGCAGTGAGGCGATACACAGGAATGGTCGATGCGACGCTGGTTGAAAGCTCTGTTTCTGGTGGTTGTTCTTCCGGCAGCTCTTCTGGCCGGTCTCGAAGCCACGCTCCGCCTTACCCGCTATGGCCATCCCACCGCGCTGTTCGTGCCCGTCACACTCCGGGGCAGACCGTATCTCACCTTGAACGAACACATCGCCGCCCGTTTTTTCGCCAACCGTTTCTTTGCCGAGAATTTCACCCCTGAGACGGAGGTCTTCCCCGCCGTCAAGGGGAGCAACACTTGCCGCGTCTTCGTTTTTGGTGAATCGGCCGCACGTGGCATGCTCTACGAGCCGTTCTCGTTCACCCGGATGCTGCGCGAGATGCTCGCCGCCGCCCATCCCGGCCTCGAGATCGAAGTCATCAACACCGGCATCAACGCCATCGACAGTTGGGTCGTGCGTGCGTTCGCGCACGAGGCTCTGCGGTACCAGCCCGACCTGTTTGTCTTCTACTGCGGCAACAACGAGCTTATCGGGCCATATGGCCCGGCAAGTGTCTCAAGCAGGCTGGGTGCCACGGGCAAGGCGCTCACGCGCGTGCGGCTCTGGCTTTCATCGCTGCGTTTGATGCAGCTCGCCGCCGCCGCTCGCGCCGCGTTCACCCCGCCCAACCGGCGCGCCGAGACGGCCCGTTGGCAGGCCGTCATGTCCGCGCGGCGCCTGCGTCATGACGACCCGCGCCGCGCTGGCGCCTACCGTGCGTTCCTGCGCAATCTCGATATGCTCCAGGCTGAGGCCGCCGCCCATGGCGTCCCCTGCGTCGTCTGCACGCCCGGCGCCAACGTCGCCGACTTTCCGCCTGTTGCCTCGATGCCCGACCCGTGCCCGACGGCTTCACAGACCGGCACGGTGGCAACGCTCGTCGCGCGCGCCCAATCCCACGCCGCCAGCAATGACTACGAACGCGCCGGCGAACTTGCGCGCGAGGCCGTTGCGATCGACGCCGGCTGCGCGGACGCGCTTTTCCTCACAGGCTTGGCTGATCTGCATCACGGCGTTCTGGCCACGGCAACCCAGTCTCTCACCCGCGCCGCCATCTGTGATGCGGTGCCAACCAGAACCGGGCCTGAACTCAACGTGCTCCTCCGCACCGCCTGGTCCGGCTCCACCTCCATGCCCTTCCTGTGCGACACGGAAGCCGCCCTCGCCGCCCAGTGCCCGAACGGGCTCGTGGGCTCAGATATGATCTTCGACCAGGTGCACTTGACGCTGGCCGGCCACTACACCGTCGCTTCCGCTCTGTACCAGCGTATCGAGACCTTGTGGCGTGGTAATGCCTTCATCGCACCGCCGCTCTCAATGGAGAGCTGCCTCGCCATCCTCGGCTGGAGTCGTCACGACCATGCGCGCGCCTGCCACGATACCGCCCGCTTCCTGCTCGACAATCCAGTGTTCAGCAACCATGTGCATTACGCCGGCTGGCGCGCCGATGTCAGACGACGCTATGGCGCGTACCACACCAATGACGCCTGGCAGACCGACACGGACCTGCTCGATGACGCGGTGAGGTCTTATACCAACGCCCTCGCCCTCCGCCCGGGTTCATGGGAGGTGCTGCGGCGCCTGGCACGCGTGTACAAGATTCGGAAAGACTACGCCGCGGCGATCGTCACGGCTGAGCGCGCCAACCAGCTCATCCCGTCGCGCGGGACGGAGGAGCTCACCGCCGACGCGCGCTTCGGGCGCGCGCAGCAACGCGCCGCCGAAGGCATTCATGAGGGCGCCATTGATGATCTCAACGCCGCAATCGCCATCCAGCGCCGGTTGGGCAACGTCACCAATCTCGCCCAAGCGTGCGTCCTGCGCGCCAGTTGCCTCATAAGCCTGAGACGGTTCACTGAGGCCATTCACGACCTCGATGAAGCGCTTGGCCTTCTGCCCGGCAACGCCCAGTGGCTCAACACGCGCGGTTTCACCCATTTCCAGTGCGGCAACTACGAGCAGGCGGTGGACGATTACAGCGCCTCACTGCGCTGCGAGGCGCGGCAGGGCGTGGTGCACTGCAATCGCGCCTATGCCTATGCCAAACTCGAGAGATACCAAGAGGCCGCGGCGGACGTCGTCGCGGCCATGCAGCTCGATTACCCGGTCGAACCCCAGTTCGTCGACTTCCTGAAAGCGAGGCAACCGCACCAGGATGAGGCATGCGAATCCCAGTGATTCCAGTCACCGCAGCAATTGTCTGCATGTGCCGCCCGGCCTTCGCGGCAACCAGCGGCGTGGTGTTTATCGACTACTACGACAGTTCCGGCTGCGCGCACTGCGAAACAGCGAAGGAGCATATGGCCGGCATTGCTTCGCGGTACGCACCGATGGTTACGGTGCTGCACCACCGGCTTTCCACTCCCGAGGACTGGCGTCCGTTGCTCGAACGCGAGCAGGTGCTTGGCAATGAAGTTGGCGGCCCGCCTGCGGTCTATGTCGGCACAAATGCCCTGTACGGCGTGGAGGCGGTTGTGGCGGGGCTGGAACCTCTGGTCGTCAGTGGCATCGTCGCCGGCGGTGTTGCGCCCTGGCAGCCACCGGCGAATGAGCAGCCGCGCATCGCGCCCCAGCCACCGGCGGCTGTCTCCGTTGGTGTGCAACGGGTAGGAGTGGGAAAAAACGGTCAGGCGCGGCCTTCGCGCGCGGCCATGAGGGCGGGATTAGCCGTCGCGCTGGCGCTGGCGGCAGTCATTCTTGTCGTGTGGTACATCGTGCGGCCGCGCGGATAGGGCGCTTGGCTCCTCTTCCTCGTGCGGCACCGATCCGAACACGCGCTCGACACACGCGGCAAACGCCGGCGGGCACGGCGCGGTGAAGGCCACGCGCTCGCCCGTCGCCGGGTGAACGCAGCCGAAGCGCCATGCGTGCAGCAGATGCATCCCGATTTCAACGCCCGCCACGGAGCATCGGCTCTCGCGGCCGTACAGCTTGTCCGCAAGGATCGGATGGCCCAGCGCCGCCAGATGCACGCGGATCTGGTGGGTACGGCCCGTCACGGGGCGCACCTCGACGAACGACAAGCCGTCGATGAAACCCGGCACATGCGGCGCAGTCGCGAGCACCTGGAAGCGCGAATGCGCGTGAAGCCCGGTGTGCGGCGCCACATCCTGCTTGATTCTGACGTGCGAGTAGCGGTGCACGCCAAGCGGCAGCGCTATGTCTCCCGCGCGCTTCGAGAAGACGCCGTGGGTGACGGCAAGATATGTTTTCTCGACGTGCCGGCCCTCGATCTGCCGGGCGAGCTCGGTGCGTGCCCGCTCGGTCTTCGCCAGGACGAGCACGCCGCTGGTTTCGCGGTCGAGCCGGTGGATGATGCGCGGTTTGTACGCCGCATCCCTGTACCGCGCATGCACGGCGTTCATAAGGGTGTCGTAGAGATGGCGGCCGATGGGATGGACAACGACGCCGGGCTGCTTGTTGAGCACGAGGACCGCCTCGTCTTCATGGAGCACGTCAAGCGCGGCGCCGTCCGGCTCGATGAACGGCTGCTGGTGTTCGACCACGTCGACGACCACGCGGTCTCCGGCGTTGAGGTGCTGGCCCGCGCGCCCCTGCCGGTGGTTGACGGTCACCTTGCCCGTGTCGATCATTTTCTGGAAGAACGACCGGGAGCGCCATGCAAGCATGCGTGCGAGGAAGACATCAAGCCTCACCGGCGCTTCTTTGTCGGCGACAACAAAGGAGAAGGCGTGGATGGGCTCGGCAAGATTCTTTTCCGCCACGGTTTACCAGGAAGGCTCAGCCCCGGCGGCGGGCGCGGCACGCCGGGGCGCGTTTGTCGTCCGTGCCGGTGCGGCCGGCGCACGCGCCACGCCAAACTCCTCGCCCGGCTTGTACTGCATCACGCGGTTCCAGAACGACTCGACTTCGCCCGCCATGGCCTTGTGATACGTGCGCACCGCGTTGTTGTACGCCTCTGCCGCCGCGTCGGTCCGGCGGAACTGCGTCACGAGCGAGCGCCGGTAGTCGGTGTGCTGCGGGATGTCGGCCGTGCGCGCGGCGTTGTCAAGCGAGACGACCAGCGTCTGCATTGAGCTGCGCAGCACCATGTATGCCCGCGCCATGTCCGCGGCCGAGCGGCGTTCGAGCATGCGCTCCTTTGCCAGCCGCGCCCGGTCGGCCGTGTTGGTGTGCTCGGGCGAAACAAGCAGCGCGAGCGCCGACACCGGCGTCACGAGCTCCGCCAGCGCGTCGCATTCGGCGTACAATTGCTCCTTCGCGCGGGTCACCTTGCTGAACGCGGTCTCGCAGGTAATGTATGCCGAGGCGTACGTGCACAAAATGCCCACGACAATGGCTGTGGCGACCATCAGCAGCGTGAAATGCGCTCTGCTCATCGTGCTCATTGCGCCGACTCCTCCACGCGCCCTTCCATGCCGCGCACCCTCGGCGCGCCGCCCAGCATGCACAGGCCGCCCAGTGCGCTGCCCGCAATGCTCAACAGCCGCACGAGAAGCATTGCGCCAAGCGTCGCACTCTTCGATATCCCCAATGAACCAAGCACAAGCATGTAGATCCCTTCACGCATTCCCGCGGTTTCGAGCGTGACGGGGATGATGCCCGCCATGGACGTCACCTGCATCAGGGCGAACACGAGCAGGAATCCTGCCGGAAGGCCCGCCGCGGTCGTCACCATGTACGTGAAGACGCCCAGCACCAGTTGGTACGCGAGCGAGATGACAAACACAGCCCAGAGCGTCCCGTGATGCCCGCGGTACGCGTGGACGGCGTCATACGCCTGCTGCATTTTCGCGCCAATGCCCTTCCAGTGAAGACGCACGCACACCGCCCTCGCGAATCGTGCGCCCCGCGCGTCAAAGCACGCCCACGCAACGGCGAGAAACGCCGCACCCAGGCCGAATACAATCGCCAGCACCACCGGCTGATGGAATACATCCCACAGGAACACCAGCGCGCCGACGCTCAGCGCCGCCATGGCAAGAAACCCGAGCAGCCGCTCGACAAACACACTCGCAAAACTCACCGGCACCGGCGTCCCGCGCGAGGCAAGCTGCACGATGCGCGCCACGTCGCCGCCGACACTGCTCGGCAGGAAGTTGTTGAAAAAGAACCCGATCAGGTAGGCGCGCGTCAGCGGCCACAAGCCAATCCGCACGCCGCGCGCACGCAGCAGGAGCTGCCAGCGGTACGCCACCAGCACCATGCTCGCCACGTACAGAAGAAACGCGGCGCCGAGCAGCAACGGCGACGCGCTGCGCATCGTATCCCAGACGCTGCGGCCCGTCTTCGCGGTCTCCCGCTCGCACAGCCAGAACAGCAGGCAGAGCAGGATCACGCTTACCGCGACGCGCGCGGCCGTCATGAGAACCTTGCGTTTGTTCACGTGGTCGTTCTGTGCATTATGACGTCTGTTATGGCACTAAATTGTAGTAAAGCGCCGCACTGTTGTCAAAAGCAGGGCCGGGGGCTGGAGCGGCTGCGCGCACGGTTGTCATGGCCACTGCACTAGCGGCGCTGCCGCCGCAGGAACAGCAGCGCGAGCGCGGCAATAGCGCATGAGGGCTCGGGCGTGGCATACATCAGGTCGTACCGGTTCAGCCAGTAGGTGCGCACGTAGGGATAGTAACCGCCGTTGTTGCTGTCCACTTTCACGTGATAGACTCCCGGTTCCGCGGCGTAGTAGTCGAGATACTCGCCATCATTGGTCGTGCGCGACTGGGCGACGAGCGTACCGCCGCGGTAGAGTTCGAGCTCGATGTTGCCCTGAAGTGAGTTGAACGCGCAGGTGATCATCAGCACGTCCGGCGCGGCAAGCGCAATGGCAAACCAGTCTTCGTTGACCTGCACGCCGGGCCCGTTGGACGTGCTGCCGAGCCAGGCGCCGTCGAGCGGGGTGAGGTCAAACGCGTGGGCGGCATCGTTGTTCGGCTCGCAGGGATCGTCGAGCGTGCCTTCCCTGCAGATGCCGAAGACGGCTTCGTGATCGGTGTTGAAGTGGTACGGACCGTACGAGATGTTGTCCATGTTGTACCAGGCGTTGGCGCTTCCGTAGCCGCCGCCCCAGCCGAAATTGAGGTGGATTTCATTGCCGTTCCGGCAGCCGTCGCAGACGACCGCATGGCCGCCGTTCACGGGATCGTAGAACGCGTAGTAGACTGGCCGGTTCTGATCCATGTCGTTCACTATCCGCGCGTACCACTGGTCGTTCCTGCCTGCCGGGCGCTTGAACACTCCGCCGGAATCGTAGCGGAAGTGATTGGTGAACGCCGCGGGAACGTCTCTCGAGTATGCGCCCGATTCGCTTCCTTCGTAGTCCATGTGTACGGCAATTCCCGCGTGGTACATCAGTTGCGCCACGGCGGCGATCTCCGCGGTCGAGCTGCCATACAGCAGTTGAGCCGGCATGGTTTCCCAGTCATAGGTCGTGGCGCCGAACGCGCCGGTATGCCACCCGGTGCACGTTCCCCAGCCGTCGTAGTATATCATTGTGCCGCGTCCCTGCGCGGGATGGTTGTGGTATCTCATGATCTGCGCCATGGCACATGCGACGCAGCCGACGGGCGCGCGCGTGCCGCCATCAAGCGGGCAGAGGATGTTGTAGGGACTGTCCTGCGACCACGCGGTCGCAATCAGCGGCCCCGCGGCAGCATGTGCGGCCGGCGTGTCCCCGCCGTGGCCGGTGCGGGCCATGGCAGCCCACTGCCCTGCCCACCGGGTGTCGACCGGTGCGGCATTCGAGCGCATCAGTGCAAGGCAGGCGAGCTCGTCGGCAAGCTCGGCGTCAAAGACGCGTCTGAATTCTGCGGGGATATCGTCATACGAGCCGCTCTCGGCGCAGAGCTTCAGGGGCGGCAGGTCGTTGTCAGCACGGAACAGGGCATAGCCGTGCGGTGTGTAGGAGGCGAGATAGCCGATGACCGTCCCGTGGGGCGCATGGGGGGAAAGGCTGGCGAGCGCACGCGGCGCGGGGGCAAGCGCGCGCGCGCCGAATGCGGCGGCGGCGGCGGCGAGGTCATCCATGGCAGGCCGTGCAGCGCAGGCGGCATGGGCTGCGACGGCGAGCGTGACGATGAAGGAACGTATTGCGCTGTTCATTGAACCTCTATTCCCTTATGGAGACGGTAAAACGCGCCTCCCGCGTATCCGCGTCGGTCAGCGGGCTCCGGTCCACCACGACGTCCCGCGCTGCATGGGCGAGGATGCGGTCGCCGGCTGCTTCGTTGAACACGCCGTCGCGGTCAAGATCCTGGAGCGCCTGTGCGACGATCAGGAGGCGGAACTGGTCGCTGCGCGTGGTGACTTCGTTGCAGATTCTGCCGAACAGGTCTGCCGTCATGCCTTTGACATCGAGGAGGCTGGTGACATTG
>JAAYZF010000134.1 GCA_012514975.1 bacterium | reverse complement strand
GCTCCTTGCCCGTGCCGCTTTCGCCGAGGACGAGGACGGTGGCGTCGCTCTTGCACACCTGGGCAATCTGGTCATACACGGCGTGCATCACGCGCGAGTTGCCGATGATGTTCGACGGGCGGAACCGGTCCCGGAGCTCTTCGTGCAGCCGGATGTTCTCGTCCACGAGCGCCTTGCGCTGCTCCTCGATCGAGAGACGCAGTTTGACCGCCTGGGCGACGAGGGTGGCGACGACGCTGAGCAGCCGGGCGTCCTCGCTGAGCGAGGCCTGCCCCGCGAACGGCTGGTCGGCGCTGAGCGTCCCGATCACTTCGTTGCCCAGCTTGATCGGCACGCAGACGTAGCTGATGTCCTGCTTCCGCAGATTCTCGCGCGCTCCCGTCCGGTCGAGAAACAGCGGCTCCTCTGAGATGCGCGGCACCACGAGCGCCTTGCCCGTCTGCACCACACGGCCGATGATCCCTTCGCCCAGCTTGTACCGCCCCTTCTGCCGCTGGCGCGGCGAAAGGCCCTCGGCGGCGTCGATCCATATGTCCCCCGTGTCCTTCTTGAACAGCGTCAGCATGCAGCGCTGCATCGCCGAATGCTTTGCGATCGCCTGCAATACGGGCGTGACGACGTCGCGCAGGTCAACGCTCTGCTCGAGCGCCTGGCTCACCTCGAACAGGAGGGCGAGCTCCGCGAGCTCCTCACGGACGGCGGGCTGAGTGGTGTCAAGTGCCATGAAGTGTTCGGCTTCGTTACGCGGTGCGCATGTGGAATCACGCACACTGCATGACCGGATTGTAGGAAAAGCGCGCGGAAAAGTCAACGCTCATGCGCGCGATGCACCTGCCGGGGCAGCCGGTCGTGCGCCGGCCCGCGCCAACTGCCCGGCGCCGCATGCTGCCTCGGAAACGGTGTCCCTGCCCTCGCACGGCCCCATCCATTCAAGGCCGTCCCTTCTTCCTGACACGCGCGCGCAGGGCATGCCCGGGGGCGGGGATGGCGTAAAAAGACATATATAAGGCTGTAAAGAGCATACTATTTCGCGCCCGCCTTTACTATACTTCCTATCGTCACACTGGTAACCAGTGCGAGCTCAGGCACGGAATGGTCACATTCAAACCCTCTGTCGACCTTGAGCACGGCGCCATCGCCGTGTCTTCCGGCAAGCGATTCCTTGCGCATGGCGACGGCGCGCCGTTCTTCTATCTCGGCGACACGGCATGGGAGCTTTTTCACCGGCTGACGCGCGATGAAGCCGACTACTACCTGCGGAAGCGGGCCGAGCAGCGGTTCACGGTGATCCAGGCGGTTGCGCTTGCGGAACTCAACGGGCTTACCGTGCCGAATGCGAACGGCGATGTGCCGCTGATCGATCTTGATCCCTGCACGCCGAACGAGAGGTATTTTGCCCATGTGGACTACGTTGTGCAGCGTGCAGGCGAGCTGGGGGTGTTCATCGGCATGCTGCCGACCTGGGCCTCATGGACGCTGCAGGAGAACCATCCCTTCCTCGAGAACCATGCTGTTTTCACGCCTGGGAACGCCTATGCCTACGGTTTGTATCTCGGCAGGCGCTACCGGCATTCGCCCAACATCATCTGGATCCTCGGCGGCGACCGTGCGGTGAAGGACGCGGCGCACCTCGAAGTCTTCAGGCAGATGGCGCGCGGGCTGGCGGAGGGGGACGGCGGCGCGCATCTGAAGACGTTCCATCCGCGGGGTGACCGTTCGTCGTCCGACCCGCTTCACGAGGAGCCGTGGCTCGATTTCAACATGATCCAGTCGGGCCATTGCGTGCGCGACAAGGCGAACCACGAGATGATCCGCGCCGACTACGAACGCACGCCGGTGAAGCCCTGTCTTGACGGCGAGCCCAGGTACGAGGACCATCCCGTGATGTCGCCGAACTGGCAATGGGACAAGGCACAGGGCTACTATGACGACTACGACGTGCGCAAGGCGGCCTGGTGGGCCGTGCTGGCAGGGGCGCACGGCCACACATACGGCTGCCATCCCGTGTGGCAGATGTGGCAGCCCGGCCGCGAGCCCGTGAACAATGTCCGCATTCCGTGGTACGAGGCGCTCGATCTGCCCGGCGCATGGCAGATGCGCCATCTGCGCATGCTGATCGAGTCGCGGCCCATGCTCGAGCGGATGCCTGACCAGTCGCTGCTTGCATCCGCCGAGTGGGTGCCGTCGCGGCATGTGCAGGCATCGCGCGCCGCGGACGGTTCGTATGCGTTCATCTACATTCCGGCTGCCCGTCAGGACGTGACGATCAACATGGAGAAGCTGGCGGGCGCGACGATCAGTGTGTCATGGTTCAACCCGCGCAACGGCAGGATCGAGCGGTCGTCGCCGGTCGCCGCGGGCGCGCGCACGATGCATTTCACCTCACCGGACACGGGGCCTGACTGGGTGCTGATGCTGGACGATGCAGCCCGCGGTTTTGCGCATCCGGGGCCGGGAACACCTTCATGGAGATGGGCATGAGCGGCAACGTCGGCATCGGCATCATTGGCACCGGCCAGATCGGCAAGGCGCACCTCAACCGCTATCGCGACGTCCCGGATGCGCGCATCGTGGCCGTGTGCGATGTCAACAAGGATGAAGCGGCGCGTGTGGCTGCCGAGTACAAGGTGCCGCACGTCTTCACCGATTTCCGAGAGCTGCTGGCGCTGAAGGAAATCCAGGCAGTCGACGTCTGCCTGCACAACAACCTCCACGCGCCCGTCGCCATCGCCGCGATGCAGGCGGGCAAGGACGTCTTCTGCGAGAAGCCGCTCGCGGGTTCGTACACGGACGCCCATCGCATGGTCGAGACCGCGCACAGCACCGGCCGGCGTCTCGCCATGCAGCTCAACAACCTGTTCTCCAATGAAACGCTCGCGGCAAAGCGGTTGATCGACGAGGGCCACCTCGGCTCGATCTACTATGCCAAGAGCAGCGCCTACCGCAGGCGTGGCAGGCCGTACGTAGACGGCTACGGCACCAGCTCGTTCGTCCAGAAGAACATCGCCGCCGCAGGCGCGCTCTACGACATGGGCGTCTACCACATCTGCCAGGTGCTCTACCTCCTTGGCAACCCGGCGGTGCTGACCGTCTCGGGCGCGGCGCACCAGCAGACGGCCATGTACGAGCAGCGCCGCAAGGACGGCAAGTACGACGTCGAGGAGCTCGGGATCGGTTTCGTCCGGCTCGACGGCGGCGTGACGCTGTTCATCGAGGAGGCGTGGGCCATCCACTTCGGCGGCACCGACGGCAGCAAGATCGCCGGCTCGAAGGGCGGTGTGACGCTCCACCCGTTTTCCTATCACACCACGATGGCCGACATGGAGATGGACGCAGTGTTCAGCCTCGACCAGGCGCGTACGCGCTGGGAACGCTGTTTCCCCGACATGCCGGCGTACAAGCACACGCAGTCCCACTGGACGGCCGCCCTTCAGGGCCGCGTCCCGCTCATCCCGCTCGCCGGGCTCGGGCTGAACATGATGCTCATCGCCGAGGGGATTTTCCTCTCGCAGAAACTCGGCAGGGAAGTCACCGCGGACGAAGTGCGCGCGCACTCCGTCTCGACCGCCGTCTCACTGTAGGGAGGACTCATGAAACTCACACCCATCGCCATCGAATCCTGGAGCGTCAAAGCCCACGAGCTCTGGGCCAACCAGTGGCTGCTGCTCACCGTCGGCGACTTCGCCGCCGGCAGGTTCAACGCCATGACCGTCGCATGGGGCTCGTTCGGCACCATGTGGGGCAAGCCGTGCGCGCAGGTCGTTGTCCGCCCCACGCGCTTTACCTTCGAGTTCATGGAGAAATACCCGACGTTCACCCTCTGCGCCTTCCCGGACACGCACCGGGCAGACCTCCAGCTCCTCGGCACCCGCTCGGGCCGCAACGGCGACAAGATAGCGGAGTCGGGTCTCACGCCGGTCGCCTCGCCCAACGTTCACGCGCCGTGCTTCAGCGAAGCCGAGCTGGTCGTCGAGTGCAGGAAGATCTACTACGACGATTTCAAGCCGGCGCAGTTCCTTGACGCCGAGATCGAGAAGAACTATCCCAACAAGGATTACCACCGCATCTACTACGGTGAAATCGTGGGCGTGTGGAAACAGCACGCATGACACCGGCGAACCAACTGCGCCACACCTCATCCCGATAACCACCGGACACGCACCCATGGACATCCTCGTCATCGGCGGCACCGGCCTCATCAGCACGTCGATCACGCACCAGCTCGTCGGGCGCGGGCATGATGTGACGCTCTACAACCGCGGCAGAAGCGAGACGCGCTTTCCCGACAAGGTGAAACGCATCACGGGCGACCGCGGGGACTTCGCCGCGTTCGAACGGCAGATGCGCGCGACCAAGCCGTTCGATTGCGTCATCGACATGGTGTGCTTCCGGCCCGACGAGGCCGAGAGCCTCATCCGTGCGTTCCACGGCCGTGCCGGCCAGCTCATCTTCTGCAGCACCGTGGACGTGTATGCCCGGCCGACGAGACTCTTCCCGATCACCGAGGACGAACCGCGCGGCGGCGTGAGCGAGTACGGCAGGAACAAGGTGCGCTGCGAGGAAATCCTCCTTGCCGCGCACCGAAGCGGCGCGTTCCCCGTCACCGTCATCCGCCCCGCCATGACGTACGGCGAAGGCGGCGTGCTCATCCATTCCTTCGGCTGGTCAACCACATTCCTCGACCGCATCAGGAAGGGCAGGCCAGTCATCGTCCATGGCGACGGCCAGAGCCTGTGGACCGCGTGCCACATCGATGACGTCGCGCGTGCGTTCGTCGGCGCGGTGGGCAACGCCAGGGCCCACGGCAAATGCTACCACGCCACCGGCGAGGAATGGATGACCTG
>JAAYZF010000133.1 GCA_012514975.1 bacterium | reverse complement strand
CAACGACCCCATGGCGGTCTTCCTCACATTGGCGGTCATAGGGCTCATCGTCAATGCCGGGGGCTCGTGGGCGGCGTTCTTGCCGTCCCTGCCCATCCGCATGTTGAGCGGATTGCTGGTGGGTGTGGCTGTTGGGCTTCTTGCTGCGTTCGTTCTGAACCGGCTGCGACTGGAATACGAAGGGCTGTATCCGGTGTTGAGCATGAGTATAGTGCTCCTGACCTATGGACTGAGTGAGATGCTGTACGGCAATGGATTTCTCGCCGTCTATGCGTGCGGCATCATCCTGGGCAACACCGACTTCCTGCACAAGCGCTATCTCATGAAGTTCCACGACGGGCTCGGATGGCTCATGCAGATCGTGCTGTTCCTCTCGCTCGGCCTGCTGGTGTTCCCCTCGCGCCTGCCGCACGTGGCTGGCGTTGCGCTGCTGGTGTCGGCGTTCCTCATGTTTGTCGCCCGGCCGATCGTGGTATACATCGGATTGTGGCGAAGCAGATTCACCATGCCGGAGAGGACGCTGGTCGCATGGACGGGGCTTCGCGGCGCGGTGCCCATTGTGCTTGCCACGTTTCCCTACACGGCCGGATATGAACACTCGGACACCATGTTCAACATCGTGTTCTTCATCGTGCTTACCTCGGTGCTGCTGCAGGGCAAGACGCTGATGATTGTCGCCAGGTGGCTCGATGTGGACGAGCCGCTTGTCGCCCCCCCGAGATACCCTATCGAGTTCGAGCGGCAGGCAGGAGTGGACAACGAGACCCGCGAGATCGACATCCCGCCCGAGGCGCTGATCGTCGGCAAACAGGTGTCCGACCTCGAACTTCCTCCTGACGTCCTGATCCTGCTCATAAGGCGGGGGCAACAATTCGTCGTGCCAAGAGGGCAGACGCGGATTGAAGCGTTCGATACGCTCATGTTCCTCGCAAGCAGGAGCAGACTCCGTGAGATTCAGGACATTCTTCTTGCCCCAAGGCCGCCGGTGGAGGCGAAGTCGTCCCTGCCTGAAGAGGGCACAGCGGACGAAGGGGTGCCGCCGCCGCGTTGAACCACGGGGTCAGGCCCTAAATGTACAATTAACACGCCTGTGAAGCGCGGGGGTCAGGCCCTAAATGTACAATTAACACGCCTGCGGCATCGCGCTATACTGCACTACGGCCCGCCTTGTGTGCGCACTCTGCCGCTTAATTCATGATTTGGGGCCTGACCCCGATGTGTGATGAGGGGAAAATGGTATACTGTCGCATGAGAACGATGGCTTTCATCAGTCTGGTCAGCATTGCAGGCTCCTGCCTCGGCTATCCCACCAACGTCGCGCACTGGCTGCCGCTCGATGCGGGCGGGTGGAGCGTGGTGACGACGAGCGCCGACAGCCGCGTGATCCATGTGAGCAGCTCGAGCGGCAGCGACACGACGGGCAACGGCTCGATCACCAATCCCTACGCGACGATTGCCAAGGGGAAGTCGTATCTGCGCAGCGGGAATCCCGACTGGCTCTTGCTGAAAAAGGGGGACGTGTGGTATGAAACGCTTGGCCAGTTGCGTGCATCGGGACGGTCGGCGGCCGAGCCGATGGTGATAGGCAGCTATGGTGCCGGCCCGCGGCCGATGCTGAAGACGGGCGCGGCGAATGCGATGAGCACGAGCGGCGCCGGCGGCGGCCCGCCGAACACGTCGTATCTCGTGGTCATGGGCCTGAGCTGTTATGCCCACACACGCGATCCCGAGTCGCCCGAGTTTGCGGGTTGCGCGGGAGGTACGGGCGTGTCATGGCTGCGCGGCGCGACGAACCTGCTGTTCGAGGACTGCCGTTTCGATTCGTACGTGACAGGCCTGGTGATTCAGAACACCGACGGGTATGGGATTTTCGACGTCGTGATACGCCGTTGCGTTGTCGTTGACTCGTACAGCACGAACAGCCACAGCCAGGGCATCTACACCGCCGGCATCAACGGTCTGCTGGCCGAGGAGAACGTGATCGATCATTGCGGATGGAACGAGCTGCTGCCCGGCGCCGAGGCCACGATTTTCAACCACAACTATTACATCCAGACCTCGTGCCGCATCGTGACGGTGCGGGGCAACATCCTCACGCGCTCGGCGAGCCACGGGTGCCAGTTACGGCCGGGCGGCATCCTGGCGGACAATCTGATCGTGCAGTGCGCCCTTGCGGGCTTTGCCGCGGGCCACGAGTCCGAGTGCGATTACAGCTACGTGACGGGCAACGTCATCATGGAAGGGCGGGACATCACGCCGGCGACGCGGCGCGGTTTTGGCATCGAGCTGCTTCCCGCGCGTGTGCTCAACACGTGCGAAGGCAACATCATCGCCAACAAGCTGCCCTCGGTTGCCGGGTATGCCGCGCTCACGTCGTACAGCGCGACGAACGGGTGCGGCTTTGCCATCAGGCGCAACACGATTGTGAACTGGAGGACGGGCAACGGCGGCCAGTTGGTCGTCCAGACACCGTACCGCTGCGCGGAAGTGCGGAACAACATCATCCAGGAGACCGCATCCGACTCGCGGCTCTTCACGCACAGCGGCCCCACCGGCGACGTTTCCTTCGCCTCGCAACTATATCACGGCACGCGTCCGAGCAACGAGTGGTTCACGCTCGCATCGACCAGCTACGATCTCAACGGCTGGTCCGCACAGACAGGCGAGACGGATTCGCGCGCCTTCCACGTGCCGTTCAAGGACCCAACGCGCAGTGTGGCCAGCTACCACGCGTCGCTCGGCGGGTCGAACAGTTTCGACGCGTTCATCGCCGCGTGCCGCGCGCAGTCAAAGGACACGTGGGACACGAACTACACGGCATCAGCGGTGATCGCCTACCTGCGCGAAGGGTTCCGTCCGATGGTCGACCTTGGCCCCGAGCAGATCGGCGCCGTGTGGCCGCCCGTGCCGGAGCCGGCAATGATCGCTCTGCTGACGGCTGTGGGCTTCAGTCGTGCAGGAAGAGCGCGCGCGACGCATCAGGAGCGCCGGGGCGCTTCCGCGCAGTGCTGACCTACTGCCGTCTGATGATCTCGATGGGAATGGCAGGAAGGATGCTGGCGGGCGTGCGCTGCCGTTGCCGTTGCGGCCTGGCGCCCGGCCTGCGCGCATCGCCGTCGTAGAACGCCTCGACGATCAGGTTGTCCGCATAGCCGGCGGGAACGGTGTTTGTCTCGACGAGCAGCATGAACGAAGCTGCGCCGGTCGCTGTCACGACATTGCTCAGCGCAACGCCCTTCGGCGGGTCGCTCAGCTCGAACTGCAGGCCGCGGGGCAGAGGCGCGCGGGGCGCCTTGAGCTGCACCGACGCGGCGCCGCCCACTGGAATCCGCACCGGCATGGCCGACGCCACCTCGATCGGCGGGCCACCAGGCCGGCCGCCTCGCGTAACGCACACAAGCAGTTGTTCCGACGGTACGAGGTGGCGATAGGCGAACGCCTGCATCATGTCCTCGGCAGGAACGACCGGCGCAGAGACGGTCTCGCTGCCGATGCGCGCACAGCCTTCCAGCTCAAGGCGTGTCACGCCGCTCGTCGCGCCTCCCGGCGCCATCAGCGTCATGCGCACTGAATCGCGCCCGGGCGGAATTCGCGCGCCGGAGAGCGTGAATCCATCCGGCGCATTGGTCAGCACAATGTCGATCCCGCCATCGAATCCGTCTTTCCGCATGGCGAACACGCTGATGGGCACTGCGCGGCCCGCCGCGGCATTGATGCTTGACGGCGCCATGCGCAGTTCGAAGCCGGGTCGGGGCGGGCTGATGCGCAGGCGGTAGGCATAGGCATCGCCTCCGTGGTGCTGCGAGTCAGCCACGTGGATGAAGTACATGCCCGTGGCAGGCAGGTTCGTGCTGATGTACGAATCGGCGTGATGGGTGTCGAGCCCCATGCCCTTATCCTCGAAGTCATCGTTCCACGCAAGCACGCGGCCTGATGCGTCGGTCAGACGCACGAGGGAATCGAGCGGCGAGAAGAGGCGGCGGGCGCGGACTTCAGCGACGACGCGTTCGCCGGTGCGGGCATGGAACGCGAACACGTCAATGTCGCCCGCGTGGCCGATGCGGCCATTTAGAATGACGGGCAGGGCGATGTTCTGCGCAGTCTGCGTTGTGTCGTTGGTTTCCGCTTCGGCGCATTCGGGCAGCGTGTCGACAGCGTAGGGCAGGCGGTTGGCGAGCAGACTCCCCTTCCGCCAGGCGGTCTCACGGATGTGGCCGCGACCGGCGCGCGTATCGAGCGTCACGCGTTCACCAGGCAGATTCCAGCCGGAGATGGTGACGATGGCGGGCGAGCCCGCGCAGCCGCCGAGCGGGAACATCTTCGTGATGAACGGCTGTTCGCTCACGCTGATGCGGTAGACGAAGTCCTCACGTCCGCGATAGATTGCATCGCGTATCT
>JAAYZF010000132.1 GCA_012514975.1 bacterium | reverse complement strand
TACCATGGAATTGACGAAAAAAGCAAATGCACGCATCAGAACATGCCGTGGAACTTCGACACGGTGAACAACCCGAGCAACCAGGTGGCGGGCACGGACGAGCTCGTCTACTCGGCCGCGATCAACAATGTGCCCGGCTTTGTGACGAGAAACATCGACGGCGCGACCGTGTTCCCGAGCGAGACCGGAGTGCTCACGCTGAAGATGAAGCTCGACTTGTCCAACTATCCGACGACCAACTCGGATTTCAGCGGGCCGAACCTGGTTGAAATCGCCACGTCGGGCAACAAGAGAGGCTTCATCAATACTCTCGGCAAAATGTACACCTTCGGCGTGGGCGGGTTCAACAACCCTGGTGAATTCAGGTTCCCGCAGTCGGTCGCCTGGATATTCCGGGGCGGCGCTCGGGTTGCTCGGCTTCGCTGTTCTCGCGGCGATCCGCCGCCGCTGATCCGTCCCTCAAGGGAATTCCTTTGGTATCATAAAAACATGAGCCGGGCGCCTGCCCGGCTCATGTTTTTATCCCTTCTTGTTTTTCGTCAGCCAGCCGATCACCAGCGCCACATCGTTCGGCGTTATCCCCGGTATCCGCGATGCCTGGCCGATCGACCGCGGCTGCACGGACTGGAATTTTCCCTTCGCCTCCTTGCGCAGGCCGGGCACGGCGGCAAAGTCGAAGTGATCGGGAATCCGTTTCTCTTCCATTCTTTTGAACCGCGCGACTTCCTCGCGCTGCCGTTCGATGTACCCCGAGTACTTGCACTCGATGAGAATCTGGTCAGCCACTGACGGGTCGAGCCCGCCGCCTTCCTCATCCGCGTATTCGAGGCGGAGGTCAAGCAGCTCCTGCATGCCGGCATCCGGGCGCGCGAGGCATTCGAACAGCGTTTTATCCTGTCTGCGCCTGGCGCGAAGCGAAGAGATCTCCTTATCGAGCTGCGATTGTCGCATCGAGAACCGTGCGTACTGCTCGTCGTCGAGCACGCCGTACCGATGGCCGCTTTCACACAGCCGGAAATCCGCGTTGTCCTGACGAAGCAGCAGGCGGTACTCGGCGCGCGACGTGAACATGCGATACGGTTCCTGCGTGCCGAGCGTCACGAGGTCATCGATCATCACGCCTGTGTAGGCATCGGACCGGCCGAGCACGAGCGGCTCGACGGATTTGACGGACGCGGCGGCGTTGATCCCGGCGATGATGCCTTGCGCGGCGGCTTCCTCGTACCCGGATGTCCCGTTGATCTGGCCGGCGAGGAACAGGCCGTGAACGATCTTGCTTTCGAGCGTGGGCAGCAGCTCGCGCGGGTCGCTGTAGTCGTATTCGATCGCATAGCCAGGCCGCATGATCCCGGCATGCTCGAGCCCGGGGATCGAACGGACAAGGCTGGCCTGCACGTCGTACGGCAGGCTTGTCGAGATGCCGTTCGCATAGATTTCCTGCGTGTCGCGGCCTTCTGGCTCGAGGAACACCTGGTGCTGCTCGCGGTCGGCAAACCTTTTGACCTTGTCCTCGATCGACGGGCAGTAGCGCGGGCCGACGCCCTTGATCTGCCCGGTATACAGCGGCGCGCGATCAAGATTGTCCTGGATGATTGAACGCGTCAGGCCGGTCGTGTGCGTCAGATGACACGGGATCTGCGGCCCGCGGTCGAGTGCGGGCGGATGGCGGTGCCTGAACGAAAACGCAGGCGGATTCATGTCGCCCGGCTGGATGCGCATGGCGGAGAAATCGATCGTGCGGGCGTCAAGCCGCGGGGGCGTGCCCGTTTTCAGGCGGCCGAGCGGAAGGCCGAGGGATTCGAGCGACGGCGAGAGCTTCTCCGCGGGCGGCTCTCCGCCGCGTCCGCCCGGCATCATCGCCTGGCCAATGTGGATCAGCCCGCGGAGGAAGGTGCCTGTCGTGAGGACGACGCACCGCGAGCGATAGGCGACCTCGCCCGAGACGATCACGCCGGTGACGCCGCGGTCATCCGTCATCAGCGCGTCGACCATGCCCTGCCTGACATCGAGGAGCGGCACGCGCTCGAGTAGATGCTTCATGAAGAACTGGTACTCCTTCCTGTCCGCTTGCGCGCGCAAGGCCTGGACGGCGGGGCCCTTGCTCGTGTTGAGCATTCTGAACTGGATGCCCGTGTGGTCCGCGACAATGCCCATCAGGCCGCCCAGTGCGTCAACTTCGCGCACCAGGATGCTCTTTGCAATGCCGCCAATGGCGGGGTTGCATGACATCTGCGCGATCGTGTCAAGATTGATCGTGAGCAGCAACGTACGGCAGCCCATGCGCGCGGCAGCGTGCGCTGCCTCGCACCCGGCATGGCCGGCGCCGACAACGATGACATCATATGGATCGGGACAGGTGAACAAGGGAGGGCGTTATAGATTTGAGATTTGAGATTTGAGATTTCAGATTGAAGGCATGAGGACGTGGAGATGAATCCCCCGTGACGCACTGGGGAGCCAATGAACGATGAACTATGAACTATGAACGTAGTTATACGCTTCGCCAAGCGCAGCGATCATGTCCGGCGCGGTAAGCGATTCCATCGCGCGGCTCCCGGCGGCGATATCGCCTGCGATGCCGTGAAGATAGCAGCCCGCGGCGGCGGCATCGCGCGGCTTGACGCCCTGGGCGAGCAGCGAGCCGATGATGCCGGTGAGCACGTCGCCCGCGCCGGCAGTCGCCATGCCCGGATTGCCCGTCAGATTCAGGATCGGCCCGGTGTCAGGCGCGGCGATGACGGACTGGAATCCCTTGAGCACGAGTGCCACCTGGCGTTCGGCGGCGAACGTCTGCGCGGCCGCGATGCGCTCCGCCGCCGCGTCCGACGGCTTGGCTGATTTTGCCAGGCGGGCGAACTCGCCGGGGTGTGGGGTGAGCACCGCCGGGCGGCCCTTGAGCGCCGCTTCGAGATACGGTTGTGCAGCGATGATGTTGAGCGCGTCGGCATCGATCACCATCGGCACCGCGGCCATGGCGGCAAGTTTCGCGAGGAATTGAACGGTGTCGTCATGCGTGCCCATGCCGGGGCCGACGGCAATGGCGGTGAACCTGTCGAGCGACGCAGCCACGGCGCCGAAGCACGGCTCGGTGAACCGCCCGGCGTTGTTGTCCGGCACGGGCAGGGTCATGCATGCAGGAATGCAGGGCGCGACGAGATGGAGCAGCGACTGGGGCACTGCGACGGTGACGAGCCCCGCGCCGGCCTTAAGCGCGCTTTGCGCGCACAGGACGGCCGCGCCCGTCATGCCGCGCGAGCCGGCGATGACAAGCAGGTGGCCGAAACGGTTCTTATGGTCCTGAAGCGCGCGCCGCGGCAGCAACTCCGCAACCTCGGTGGATGAAAGGGCGCACGCGGGCGAATGCTCCTTCTCTCCGGCGGCGGCAACGAGGTCGCGTTTGATGCCTATGTCGATCACCTCGACGCGGCCGCAGCAGGCGGCGCCGCCGTCGGAAAGAATGGCGTGCTTGGCGCTGGCGAACATGGCTGTCCAACGCGCATGGACGGCCACGCCGCACGGCTCGCCCGTGTCGCTGTCGAGGCCGGAGGGGACATCGAGGGCATAGACTGGCGCGGCATGGCCGTTCATGCACTGGATGGCTGCCCAGAAGACACCGGAGACGGCGCCGTGCACCCCCGTACCGAGCACGCCGTCAATGATTGCGTCTCCGTGCCACATCGAGAAAAGCCTGACGAGATCGAGCTCGTGATAGCCATGCGAGACGGGAATGCCCAGCGCGGCCGCGCGGTCGAACATGAGGCGCGCGTCGTTCGACAGCTCTTGGGGCGGAGCGAGCGTGAGGAGGTCCACATGCATGCCGTGCTCGCGCAGGTATCGCGCGACGACGAAGGCGTCGCCCGCGTTGTTTCCCTTGCCGCTGGCGACGAGGAAGCGGCGCGCGCCAGGCGCGGCAACGCGCGTCAGGAAACGGAATGCGCCGCGGCCCGCCCGCTCCATCAGCATCTCGCCCGGCGTGCCTGACTTGATTGTCTGTTCATCAAGGCTGCGAATGGTCTGCGCGCGGAGAATGTGCATAAGCCTCCGGACCGGTGTGATGCGGCCGCGTGCGCCGGCGGCCCCTACGCCAGGTCAACGATGCGGACATCGAGCGAATCCGTGTCGAGCAGTGCGGCGGTCGAGCGGCCGGAGAGCCAGCCGCACACTTCGCCGGGATTCACGACGAGCGTGCCGCCGAGGCGGCGGAGATCAATGCCGTGGCTGTGCCCGTAGACGACGACATCATAATCGCCGCTGCGGGCGAGCGAATCGACGACATCGTTCTCGTGCGTGATGATGAAGCGCCGGCCGGCGATCCCGGTCTTGCAGAACCTTTCGTGGATCTGGCCGAGCGGGGCGAAGCGTGCGCGAAGGAGGAACTTCTCACCGTCGTTGTTGCCGAACACGGCGTGGAACGGGACGTCGAGCCCCTTGAAGCAGTCGAACGTCAACGGGGAAATGAAATCGCCGGCGTGGATCACGGCGCCCGCGCCGGCGTCAATGAACGTCTTTATGGCGGCGCGTATGCGCGGCATGTAGTCGTGACTGTCTGACATGATGCCGACGAGCATGGCCGCCCCGGAGTGTGCGTTACGCCGTGCCGCCCTTGGCCGCCTTGTTCGCGGCGCGCATGAGCCTGCTGATCCGGCGCGCGGCGGCGCGCTTGTGGATGTTGCCGCTCTTGCCCGCCTTGGCGATGGTCGAGACGCTCTTCGCGATCCGCGCGGGCTCGATGGCGGCGCCCGAAGCCGCGCTCTCACGCACCTTGCGCGCCAGCGATTTGACACGGGATTTTGCGCTTATGTTGCGCTGATGACGCTTCTGCGCCTGTCGGGCGCTCTTTGCTCGATGCGGATGGTTCGGCATAGGTCACTATTGTAAGCGTTAACGCCTGTATCGCGGCCGCTTCGGCCGCGCAGGCACAATGAACATCCAAAGCGCCAATAGTATAGTGAAATCGGCCGGGAATGTCAAAGACTTCCATGAATACTATCTGAAATCCCGATGTAAGGGCTGGCGCGGTTGACACGCGTTCGCCGGCTCGCGTGGTACGACGTGACTCCAGTCGCGTCGACACTAGGAATGCGCGCGTCTGGCTGACACATTGACGCGGCGTGCGGCCACGACTGGAGTCGCGGCCTACCACCGGACGCGCGCCCCTGTGCCGACACCATGATGCCGCAGACCCGGCTGGATGTTGAGCCCTTATACCGGAACTTCAGGTGAGTACTATGGCCTGCCCTCCAGTCCGCGGCCGCGGCCGCGTGAATCGACGGCGGACGGTGTTCCGCCGCGCTGGCGCAATAACTGAGTGAGGATGTCGAGGCAAAGGCCGGGGCCGAACGCCCCGATGCCCCTTATTTGTCAGCCTGTTCGGCCGACCAGGTGGGCATGCCTAGCAGCTCGCGCACGTGCTCCTGAATGACAAGCGCGCGGCGGTAGTGCATGGGCATTGTGAGCAGCGTCTCGGGGTCGAAGACGGCGCCAAGGGTGTTCACGTTCACATTGATGTTCACCCGTTTGAGCAGCGAGCCCTTCTCCTTCTCGCGCCACTCCTTCACATAGGCGCAGTACTTCTCGTATTCCTTGTTGACATCGGAGGCCGGCATGGCGAGGGCGGTGCGTACGATGGCCGCGACGTTCGAGCTGGTGGCGGCAGGCGTGCCCGCGATCCGCCTGATGAGGTGCATGGAGGCCTTCTGCGTGTTCAGGATGTTGCTTGAACGCGTGACATTCAGTCCACGCCATCCCGCGTTCATCCAGGTGAACGCGCAGAATGCAGTTGAGTTCGAGCCTGTGCCGATGTAGAGCGTGACCGTCCTGGACGAACGGATTTGCGACTGGAGCCAGACGAGGCCGGGGAGGCTGATGCCCGGCTTCTCGCTGAAGTAGAACAGGCCGTTCTCGGGAGGGCCCACCGGCGCGCCGCGCTTGCTCAACGACGAGGGGCCGAGCATCTGCGTGAACGAAAACAGCGTGTCGTACGTCCCCACCATGCAGCGCACCATCTGCCGCACGTTGGTGTACGTGTAATACGTGCCCGACTCGGGATTGGGCGTTATCTCTTCCGTGCACAGGTACTTCCTCGTGACCAGCGCGACGGCATCCGTCCATGCGGGCACGGCGCACTGGGCATAGGCGTCCGTGACCTCCGTCGCATCGACCTCGGCGGAATGGCGGAGCACTGCCGCGTAGAGCGCGTAGTCCGGTATGCCCGGCTCGTAGCTCAGCGCCAGGATGCGTTCGAGCGCGCACGGAAGGCTGACGATGCACGCCGAGCCGTCGGCGCCGCCCCTGCTGGCAGGCACCCAGTCGCTTTCGTTCGTCGGCTGCGTGGCGATAAACGAGACGACGGCTTCGACGCGCGCGGGATCGAACGCCGCGTTCGTCGTCGCCATGAAATCCCAAAGATAGGTGAGCGAGGCTTCGACGGCATCAGGCAGTGCCTGCGCCGCTGCCGCCACATTCGTCTCCTCGGGCGGTGTTTGCCGGAGAATGGACATGAATGAGCTGCCCGCGCCGCCCGAAAAACCGGGGAGCCATGCGGCCAGACCGATCAACAGCGCCGCCCCGATGGACGCGCGCAACCTGCGTGTTCTTCCGTATGACAGCATAATATGTCAGTATACCATAAAAACGTGCAGAGCACAACAACTTCACGGCCAGCGGCGCGCCACGATGGAGCGTCCCGCCTCGCCGATGCCCGGCCGCCGCACACGCGGCCCGTTCACTCCTTCGTCTTGATGGCAATGTCGAGCACGTTGTTGGACGGCTGGACGACAAAGCGGAGAGCGGCCCCGCCCGGCCGGTCGCTGGTGTGGAGAATGCTGCGTTCGAGCGACGGCTCGAGCTGCGTGCCCCTGCACAGCTCGCGGACCGAGACGGCATACGGCCCGGGGACGGGCCCGTATTTCGCCGCGATCTCGAACGACGGTTTCGAGCCGCTGATGAGCGCTGAGGCGGAGGGCGCGGTATCGTAGCCGATTGGCGTGAGCGTCACCCAGCCGTGGTCCACAGGCCTGCCGTCGATCGTCACGCTGCCCGAAACGGCCACACGCTGCGCTGACGTGAAGAAGCCGCTGCGGCGCATCCATGCGACGGCCAGCGAGGGCCACGCGCCCATGTTGGGATCACCGTCCGCAAGGCCGACGCCATGCGGCCCATAGCCGCCGAAGCAATGGAACTCGGCGTCAACACCCTCCTTGCGAAGAGCATTGAAGAACGTGAGCGCGCCGGTCGGATCGACCGTTTGATCGGCGCTCGTATGGGCGAAAAACGCGGGAGGAACCGAGGACAGCGGCACGGTGTTCGTAATGCTGAATGAAGGGTCCTTCGGCCTGTTCACCGCCGCGTAGATCGGCAGGATAAAGTCCGGCCGCGATGACACACGCTCGACCGCGTCCGTGCTCGATGGGTCGCCCGCATCAAAATGAGTGGCGACGCGCGTGGTGAGATGGCCGCCGGCCGAGAAGCCCATCATGCCGATCCGGCCCGGATCGATGCCATACTGCTTCGCGTTGGCGCGGATGTGGCGCATGGCGCGCGTGGCGTCGGTGAAGGCGGTATCGGGGGTGTAGCCTTTGGGCTTGACCCGGTACGTCAGCACGAACGCGGTGACGCCGCTGTCGTTAAGCCACTTCGCCACGTGCAGGCCTTCATGGTTGATCACCACGCAGTTGTACCCGCCGCCGGGGCAGACGAGCATTGCCGCGCCATTGGCTTTGCCTGCTTCAGGCCGGTGGATGCTCATCCATGGCTTGTCCCATTCGTTGGCGCCCTTGGCGCCAGGGGCGCCGCCGGGCCAGAGTTCGATCCGTTCGAGTGACAGAGCGCTCATGGTGGTCTCCTGTGTGCCCGCCCGCGCGCTGAGGGAGAGCATGGGTGAAGCGAGTATGGAAACGCAGAGGACAATGGCGAAGCGGTTCATGATGCTCCCAAAGAGGGGCTGATGGTGCAGTGCCGTGCAGCCTGCATCCCGTTGAGTACAACGAAACGTATTCTACGAGAACCATGCGGCAAAGTCAAGGAAGGCGGCTGTTTTGCTTTTCGCCTGCAAAGAGTATATACTAGGACAAAGTTGTTCGCGTCTGGCTGGCGGGGAGTCCACGGTTCAACACAGGAGGTCGCTATGAAAGCTGCATTGTCGCATGCATGGTCTGTGCTTGCTGTGTTTTGCGTTGTGCTGGCGCCGTGCGCGCACGCCGGGCCCGGGGTGACCAACTACGTATCCCTGACAGGAAGCCACACGGCGCCCTTTGACACATGGGCAAAGGCGGCCAATGACATCCAGTCCGCCGTCGACGCCGCGGGGTCGAACGGCTTCGTGCTCGTCACCAACGGCATCTACAACACCGGTGGCGGCACGTTGTTCGATTACAGCGGCTTCTCGAACCGCGTGCAGGTCTTCAGCGGCACGCAGGTCAAAAGCGTCAACGGGCGGCTGGTAACCGTGATCATGGGCATGCCGGACCCGGTGACGGGCGGGCACGGGTATCGCGCCATGCGCTGCGTCTACCTCGGGAGCGGGGCGAAGCTCTCCGGCTTCACCCTGAGCAACGGCTACACGGCGGCGTCGAACAACGACCTCGCTGACGGCGCCGGCGCGTACATCTTCATGAACGGCGAACTCAGCGACTGCAACATCTATCACTGCCGGGCTGCCCGGAATGGCGGCGCGCTCGCGCTTGATCGCGGCGGCGCGTTTCACGACGGCGCCTTCCTCTACAACTGGTCGGGCAAGGCAGGCGGCGGCGCGTACATCACCAACGCGGGCGTCGTATACAGTGCCGGGATCTACTACAACGTATCGTCGAACGGCGGCGGCGTGTTCCTTGCCAATGGCGGTGTCGTCTCCAATAGCTACCTCAGTGGCAACACGGCGGGATACGTCGGCGGCGGCGCGGACCTGTCGCTGGGAGGCGTCGTTGCCCGGTCACGGCTGCTTGACAACAATGCGATCTATGGCGCCGGCATGTACATGGTGGACGGCAGAGTCGAGAACAGCCTGTTCACCGGCAACCAGGCAAGCCTGATCGGCGGCGGCATCTACGGCAACGGGAACGCGCTGATACGCGACTGCACGGTGGTGGACAACAGCGGCGGGTCGTTCGCGGGCGGCGTGCGCCTGCAGGATTCGGCCACGATGGTCAACACCATCATCTATCTCAACACGTCGCCTGCGTCGACGAACGTTCTTGGCGACTCGGACAACAAGCTGGTCTTCTGCTGCACCCATCCCGCCGTGCCAGCGTATCTCAACGGCGGCGGCAACATAACGAACTACCCGATGTTCGTCAATGCGGCAGGCAGCGACTACCACCTCGTCGGCGCGTCGCCCTGCGTCGATAGCGGCACCAACCAGGCGTGGATGGCAGGCGCATGCGACCTTGACGGCAACCCGCGCATCTATGACGGCGTGGTCGACATGGGCGCATACGAGTTCGTGCCCGAGCCTGCGGCGCTGATGGCCGTTGCCATGGCGTTGTTGTGTGCCGGGCGCCGCATGCGCGGTTGAGCGAGGGCGGGCGGCCAGGCCTAGTCGGCGTACGTGTCCACAAGGCTGCGGACGCGCAGCTGGCGTTTGAACGCGGCGAGGCCCGTCTGCTCCCTGGGCGTCACGGCAATCGTCACGGGCTGCCCGGGGAGAAGATGCACGAAATTGTCCGAGTACTCCGCATCCGCGTCAGCCAGTTCCAGCCAGGCCCACGGCGCGAAGCGGCGCGCGGTGAGCGTGACGGCGAACGAGCCTGATCTGCCGGCGCGCACACGTGCCGTGATGCCCGGTGCGCCAAGCTCGAGATGCTTCGGCCGGACGAACGTCGCCAGGTTTGACGAAACGATGCCGCCGTTCGCCGTCAGCTTCGCGCTGAAGACGACATTCCGGACGAGATGCCGCTCGAGGGCGTTCCGCAGGTTGACCACGGCGATTTTCGTGTTCGCCCGTGCCTTTGCATGGGCCTTCAGCGTGCCGCGTTCGAGCACACGGCCGTCAACGTGATGCAGCGTCCACTCGATGGTCCCGCGCACATCCTCGAGCAGGTCGTTCGTCACATGAATCTCCACTGTTTTGTTGTCGCTGTCCTCGAGCAGCGACAACAACACAGATGCGTAGAAATGCCGCGCCATGTAGTGCAGCGCCTTCCACCTCCCGAAATAATCGACCGAGGCCCAGCTCGCGACGGGCCACGTGTCGTTGTACTGCCAGTACAGCGTGCCCATGCCGCGCGGCATGCTGCGCCGCCAGTGCTCGACGGCGTACTTGATCGCCATGCCCTGCAGTATCTGGCTTGCCCAGAGCGTGTTGTCGAGCCCGGTGGGCAGGCGGAACCAGTCGAGCATGTAATGCATTATTGCCGCATTGCCGTTGTGGCTGCGCTGGTGGAGCTCCATGACGCGCGTGGTGACGTTGCGGTCGCACGGGGCGGTATAGGAACGCACGGTGCGCGGCTCGGGGAACGACTGGAAGCCGAACTCGCTGTTGAACCGGTGCTGGCATGTGCGGTAGTGCTCGAACGGCTGTCTGCCATGCCAGACGGCCCAGAGGTGCGCATCGCCCCATCTCGGGTTGCTGTGGTCGCCGCGGTCGCCGTAGGGCGAATGCGGGCTTGAGGGCCAGTAGTCGCAGCCCGCGTGGTGTTTGTTGACGATCTTCCTCAAGGCGACGTCGAACAGCGCCTTGTACTCGGGCCAGCGCATCTTCTGTGGATCGCTGTCCGCCACGCCGCCCATTTCGAGCTCGTTGTTGCCACACCAGAGCGCGATGGACGGGTGATGGCGCAGGCTCTTCACCTGCTGCTCGGCCTCGGTGCAGGCATTCCTGATGAACTCCTTGTCGAACAGCGGGAGGTGGTTGCACGCGAACATGAAGTCATGCCAGATGCATATGCCGAGCTCGTCGCATGCATTGTAGAACGCCGGGTGTTCGTACATGCCGCCGCCCCAGACGCGCAGCATGTTCATGTTCGCCGCCGCGGCATCGGCGACCAATCGGCGGTAGCGCGCGGGTGTGACGCGGGTGTAGACGGCATCGGCGGGAATCCAGTTCGCCCCTTTGGCGAAGAACGGCACGCCGTTGCACTCGAAGCAGAACGACTCGCCCCACCGGTCTTTGTTCCTTGTCAGGCGCAGCGTCCGCAGCCCGATGCGTTTCGATTGCCTGTCAATCACGGTTCCGGTGCTGTCGAGCACTTCGACGATCACTTCATAGAGCGGCTGTGCGCCAAGGCCGTTCGGCCACCACAACTCCGGATTCGCGATCTTGAGAGGCACATGCGCGCTGCCGCCGCGAACAGGCGCGGACGCGCTGGCGACTACCGCGCGCTTGTGCCGCACCGTCGCGCGCACGGTCAGCGCATTCGCGGAAACGCGTTCGACCGTTGACGTGACAACGATGGCGACGCTGGCTGCAGTGTGCCTCTGGCCGATGCGCACGTTCGTCAACCGCGCTGTGTCGTACGCCACGAGCGAGATGGGGCGGTGGATGCCGCATGTAACCATCACGACGCCCCAGTCCCAGCCGAAGTTGCATGCCATCTTGCGGAGAACGCCGCGGGGCAGTCTTGTCTCGAACGGCACGCTGCCCCAGCCGGGAAAACAACGGCCCATGGCTTCGTACGCGCGTTGTTTCGCCTTCAGCCATGGAAGCGGAGGCGCAAAGGTGATGCTGATCGTGTTGGCGCCGGGGCGCAGCAGTCGTTTGACATCGAACTCGTACGTGCGGAACATGTTGTCCGTCGAGGCAACACGCCGCCCGTTTATTCTGAGTGTGGCAAGCGTGTCGAGCCCTTCACAGCGCAGGAGGACGCGCGTGTTTTCCAGGAACGCACGCGGGACGTCGAACCGGCGTTCGTACGTCCATTCGGCGTCGCCGACCCAGAGGAGTTTCTCCTCGTTGTCGCGCACGAACGGATCGGGAATCGCCTTGTTCGCAAGCAGGTCTGCGTGAACGCAGCCGGGGACGGCGGCTTGATACGCCTTGGCCGATGACTTCTGTCTGAGCTGCCAGGCGCCATTAAGATCGAGAATAGTCATAGACATGATGGGGGAAAGCAGTGAGATATGGGTTCATGATTCGGTTCAGGCAAGGAGCGCGGCGCGTTCGCGCGTGATCTGCCATTTCAGAGGCTCGCCGGTGACGAACCTGCGCAGTTCATCAACCATGTATCTGCCCATGCGCCTGCATTCGCCCTCCATCGATCCGGCGATATGAGGGGTGAGCACGACGTTTGGCAGCGAGTAGAGCGGCGAGCCCGGGTCGGGCGGTTCGGGATGGGTGACATCGAGCACGGCCTGGATGTCCGGCCGCGCGCGCAGCACGGCGATCATCTCGTCTTCGCGCACCACCGCGCCGCGAGCCGTGTTGATGAACGCGGCGTCGCGTTTCATCGCGGCGAAGTGCGCACCGGTGATCATGCCCTCGGTCTCCTTCAGCCACGGCGTATGGAGCGAAACGACATCGGCGGTGCGGAACAGCTCGTCAAGGCCGCACAGCCCGGCCCCGAGCATGCGCGCCGTCTCTTCCGCGGCGAACGGATCATACGCGATCACACGCAGGTCGAACGGCCTGAGGAGCTCGCATACGCGCCGGCCAACCATGCCGAGGGAGATGATGCCCACCACGCTCTCATACGCGCCGGGCATGCGCTTGTCCGAGGGATAGGCGCCGTCGCGTTTGATGCCGAGCGCGAGCTGCCAGCCCCGCTTCAGGCAGAACAGAATCTGCGACAGCGTGAATTCGGCCACCGGCACGGCATTCGCGGCAAACGCGCTGGAGATGACGATGCCACGTTCCCAGAATGCATCGGTCACGACATGGCGGATCGAGCCCGCGCCATAGAACACGGCCTTGAGCCGCGGCGCGCGCGCCAGCAGCGCGTCATCAAACCGCGGGCAGCCCCAGCCGGACATGATGACCTCGACGCCGGAAAGCATCCCGGGATGTGCCTCGAGGTCGGCCCTGGAGCGCGCCGTCGAGTCGACTGTAACGAGCGATGCGATGTCGGCACGCTCGGCCGCGCCATAGATGCGGTCGTATGAGGATGGATCAAGAACGTACAGGGCGTTCATCATTTCAGTACCCGGGAGAGGCGTTCGCGGATGTCACGCGCAGGCCCATACGGCCCGCTGCGAACGCGCGCCATCGCAGGCGCATCACGGCCGCGCGATGGCCACTGCTTCCTTTGTCAGGCGGGTGATCTGGTCGAACGCGCCGGAGCGGATGAGCTCTTGTCTGACCATCCAACTGCCGCCGCATGCTGCCACCTTCGGGAATGCCAGGTATTCCTGAAGATTCGCTGCGCTGATGCCGCCGGTCGGAATGAACGACACGCCGGGGAAGGGCGCGCTGATCGCCTTGAGCGCCTTCAGCCCGCCGAATGCATCGGCAGGGAAAAACTTGAGCGTGTTCAGCCCGAACTCGAGCGCCATCTGAATCTCGGTCGGCGTGGCCACGCCGGGGAAGACGGGAAGCGCATTCTCGATGCAGTAGCGCACCACGTCGCGGCTGAAGCCGGGGCTTACGATGAACTGCGCGCCCGCGCCGGCGGCGCGTTTCACCTGCTCGACCGTCAACACCGTGCCGGCGCCGGTGAGCAGGCCGCCGCGCGCGCTTATCCGCCTGATCGACTCCTCGGCCGCTGCGGTGCGGAAGGTGACCTCTGCGACAGGCAGCCCTGCCGCGAGGAGCGCGTCTGCCACTGCCACGGAATCCTTCGCGTCATCGATGACGATGATCGGTACGAGGCGGTGCAGGGCGATGAGGGAAAGAGGGGTGTTGGTGGACATGGTGGACTTTGTGGACGTGGTGGACAGGATCATCAAATCGTCAAGTCATCAGATCACCAGATCGCCGATCGTCACAGCCGGGCGATGGTGAGGCCGCCGTCAATCGTGATCGCCTGGCCGGTGGAGTAGGGGAGGTCGCCGCGGACGAGCATTGCGGCCGCCCTGCCCACATCCTGCGGCAGGCCCCAGCGGGGCTGGAGGAGGAGGCCTTCCGCGATGAGCTTGTTATACTTCTCCTCGACGCCGGCGGTCATGTCGGTCTTGATGATGCCCGGCTGGATTTCATAGACGCGGATGCCGAACTCGGCGAGGCGCACGGCCCAGAGTTTCGTCGCCATGCTTGCCGCGGCCTTCGAGACGCAGTACTCGCCGCGATTGGTCGATGCTACCGTTGCGGAGATCGAGGTGACGGTGATGATGCACGCGGTGAACTGGGGGTCTTTCTGGCGCTGCGCGATCATCCAGCGTGCGGCGAGCTGGGTAAGGAAGTACGGCCCCTTGACGTTTGTGCCCATCACCTCGTCGTAGCTCTTCTCGGAGGCATGGAGCATGTCCTTGCGTTCCCGGGGAGCGATGCCCGCGTTGTTCACCAGCACATTGAGCGCGCCGAAACGTTCCCTGACGGCATCGAGGAGGCGTTCGCGGTCTGGCTGTTTCGAGACATCGGCCTGGATGTACAGCGGGTCGCAGCCACCCTCGCGCAGAAAGCCAATCGCAGGGGCAACCTGTGCCGCGGGGCGCATGCCGCAGACTGCGATGCCACAGCCCTCGGCCGCGAGCGCCCGCGCGATCCCAAGGCCGATCCCGCGGCTGCCGCCGGTTATGAGGCACGTGATGGACATGGTGGACGCAGTGGACGATGTGGGCTACGTGGACGATGAACCACTATGCTTTCTTCAATTCAGGCACGGGGACCCATGCGCGTGTGCGCCATGACTTGATGCCAAGCTCGGCGAGCTGGACGCCCTTTGCGCCCTCGCGGAGGTCCCAGGGGAACGGCTCGTTCTTCACGACGTGGCGCAGGAAGAGCTCCCACTGGATTTTGAACGCGTTGTCACACTGGCCATGCGACGGCACGCGTGTCCACGTCCCGAGGAAATCAACCGGGTTGTCGATGTCGGGGTTCCAGACGCAGCGCGGCGTGGCGGTGTAGGGCTGGATCACGCACTCGCGCAGGCCGGCGACGGCGGAGCCTTTCGTGCCGTCCACCTGGATTGTCAGCAGGTCGTCGCGGCGGACGCGGACGGACCACGAGGAGTTGAACTGCGCGATCACGCCGCCCTCGAGCTCGAATGTAGCGTAGGCCGCGTCGTCAGCCGTGCAGCGAAACGGTTTGTTTCTCTCGTCCCGGCGGGTTGGGATGTGCGTTGCGCCGAGACACGACACCGCCTTCACGCCGCCGAAGAGATTGTCGAGCACGTAACGCCAGTGACAGAGCATGTCGATGATGATGCCGCCGCCGTCTTCCTTGCGGTAGTTCCACGAGGGCCGCTGGGGCGTGACGGTGTCGCCTTCAAAGACCCAGTAGCCGAACTCGCCGCGCACGGAGAGAATGCGGCCGAAGAAGCCGGCATCCTTGAGGAACTTCAGCTTGAGCAGGCCGGGGAGCCAGAGCTTGTCCTGGACGACACCGTTCTTCACTCCCGCCTTGCGGGCAAGGGCGTAGAGGCTCAACGCCTCCTTCGTCGTCGTTGCGGTCGGCTTCTCGCAGTAGACATGCTTCTTCGCGGCAATCGCCTTTGTCACCGACGGAACGCGGAGACTGGTCGTCTGTGCGTCAAAGTAGATCTGATACCGCGTGTCCGCGAGCGCCTTGTCGAGGTCCGTGGTCCAGTTCTTCACCCCGGCGGCGGCGGCGATCTTTTCGAGCTTGGCGGCATTGCGGCCGACGAGGATGGGGTCGGGCATGATCGTCTCGCCGTCACTGATGGCAACGCCGCCCTGCCTGATGATGGGGATGATCGAGCGCATGAGGTGCTGGTTGGCGCCCATGCGTCCCGTGACGCCGTTCATGATAATGCCTGCCGTATGTACGAGAGCCATGGATGTGCGGTACAATGGTTGAGGATATTGTCTGCTATTGCGCCTGATTTGTCAACTTCACTGGCGCGCGCGCGCGGCAGTTCCCGGCCCGACCGGAATTTGCTATACTATTAACGAAACGCTCAATGGAGTAATGATGAAACGTGGACGGCAACTGATCCTGTATGGCGCGGGCGGACATGGCGCCGTGGTCGAAGCCGCTATTATCGCCGACGGCACGTGGAAGATCGCCGCGGTGCTCGACGACGGCCGCGCGCCCGGCGAACGGCTCGTCATCAACGTGGTCAATGGCGGGCGCGAACAGCTTTCCGAGCTGTTCGTCGACGGCGTGCGGCTCGTGCACGTGTCGATCGGGGACAATCTTGCCCGCGAGGTGGTGTGCACCATGATGCGCGAGACCGGGTTCGCCCTGCAGAGCATCCAGCATCCGCGCGCCTATG
>JAAYZF010000131.1 GCA_012514975.1 bacterium | reverse complement strand
TCTCGAGGATGGCGTCGCGCATGAATGCCAGCAGCTTCTTCAGCTCGCCGGGCGATTCATACATGTCGACCATGAGCTGTTCGAGCCCGCGCAACTGGGTGATGTCGGTCGAGATGTCCGCCTTGAACGCCGTGCATGCCGGCGCGCGGGACACGTTTATCTCGATCAGGTCGCCAATGGCATCCTGCAGTTTCGCACGGTGCTCCTGCGTGGCCTGCTCGTCAACGACGTGCAGTGGCGCGACGAGCTTCTTCATGTCGGCCCATTCCTTGATGGGCGGATCGAACTTCCATGCGCCGCCCTCGACGCCGGGGGAGTGTCTGCCCAGCTCGACGCCCCACAGGCCATTCCACCCGCCTTTGACCGCGGCGCGCATGGTGTACCACGGCTCGAGGATCGAGTCGTCGCCGATGGTGTCCTGAAAGAGCAGCAGCCGCAGCGCGCGCTCGTGCATGCGGTAGAACGGGTCCGCGCATTTCAGCGCATCGTCGCCGAACACTTCGCGGCACCACACGTTCCACATGCCGTACGTCACGAGCACGAGCGGGCGCGTCCTCTTCATGCTGTTGTGGCGCGTCCACAGCCGCCGGCGTTCTTCCTGGACGGGCTTGGCAGCCAGCTCGGCATACTGTTTCACGAGGTCGCGAAGAATGCGTCTGTCATGTGTGCTCATGTGGGAACTCTCCCCCGCTTGGTTCGGTTGTTTCAGAGGAACAGGGTGGCGTCATGGAACGCTCCTGGAACTCCGTGAGCGGTATTATACCATAAGGCTTCGCCGGAACTGGCAGGCCGGCAGTTGTGTGTTCACCGCGAATCTGGTATACTTTGACCCGCCGTTATGAGCACACCGACAATCATAGCAACGCATGCGGAGTGGACACATCTCTGCGGCCGGCTCCACGGCATGCGGCGCATCGCCATCGATCTGGAATCGAACGGACTGCACGGCTATCCCGCGCGGATATGCCTGATGCAGGTCGCCGCGGGCGGCGCGGCATATCTTGTCGAGCCGCGCGCGTTCGGCGCCGGCGACGAGTTGCGGAAGCTGTTTGCCGACGGGTCGCTGGAGAAAATCCTCCACAGTTGCAGCTACGACGTGCGTTCGCTGTACAACGACTACCAGGCGGTCGTTCTCGGCCTGTTCGACACGGCCATCGCCGCGCAGTTCCTCGGCGCAACGCGCCTTGGCCTCGGCAATGTCATGAAGGAGTTTCTCGGCATCGAGCTGCAGAAAAGCCGCGCGCTGCAGAAAATGGACTGGAGCATACGGCCGCTGCCGTCCGAGGCAGTGCGCTATGCCGTCAATGATGTCCTGCATCTCGAGCGCCTTCGCGACCATCTGGCAAAGAGCCTCGAGGAGAAAGGCAGGCTTGACTGGGTGCGCGAGGAATTCACACGCATGGAAGCCCTGCGGCCCGAACCGCCCGAGCCGCCCGATGCGGCGCTGCTGCGCATGAAGGGCGCGCAGCATCTCACGCCCAGGCAGCGCGCCGTGCTGAGGGAAGTGTACCTCTTCCGCGAACAACTTGCCCACGAGTTCGACCGCCCGCCGTTCAAGGTCATGGGCAATGACGTCCTTCTCTTTCTTGCCAAACACCCGCACTCACGGCTCGCGTCGGTCAAAGGCTTGTCCCGATGGCTTCTCGCCAATGCGCAGGAAGGGCTGTGCGAAGCGCTCGCGCGCGGAGAACACGCGCCGCCGGTCAAGCCGCCCCAGCAGCCCCGCTTCCCCTCGCTGCCATGGACGCAGAAGGCACATCAGCGCCTCGATGCCCTCAAGACCTGGCGTACACAGACCGCGCAGGCGCTCAATGTCGATCCTTCGATCCTCTGGCCCATGGCGAGCCTGGAACGGCTGGCGCTCTACCCCGACTCTCGCGGCCGCGAGTTGCACGACGGAGGCAACGGCGATGTCCGTGCCTGGCAGCGCGCGACGTTCGCCTCGGTCATCGAAGCCCTGCCTCTCTGGTCTTGATTATCTTCTTTGCCGCAACGCGGGCAAAAAAGAAGCGGGGCATTCGGCCCCGCTTCCCCTGGGAGGTAACCATGAGCAAGTTGCGGTTTGATGGCACCGCTCGCCACTCGCTGAGCACCCACTCAGCATGTCCATGGAAAGAGCATTTTGTGTACTTCAATGCACCCGGGCACACGGTGAGACTTGCATCGGCCACAGATTCTGTTGTACCTGCCGCTGGCCTCGAACTCGTGTGCGCATTTGAGACAGACTCTCGGCTGTTTCCTGATCAATCGTCGCAGCATAACAGGCTCCTCGGTGCCGCCTTGTTAACCTAATTGACAATCAGTCCCAATAGGGCGTAACAAGAATAGTGCCACATGAAAAAGCATGTGACAGGTTCCTTGTAACATGCTTTTTCAGAGCAACTTACGTATTTTTGCGGGGAATCGGGGCGGATGGCGTGCGACCTGAATGACGTGACATGCCTGTCATTCGCCAATATCGTCGAATGGACGGCGGGGCTTTCAACTGCAAACTGCTATATGCGTGCCACAGACGGTGCAATCCCCCCGGGCGGACAGCCCTTTTGCCCTGGTCGCGTATCCGTGACGCTCGATTGCCAGCGCGCCGCAATGCGGGCAGACAGTGTCCTGCACGGAGCCGGTATTGCCAACGTAGACGTGGGAAAGCTTCTCCTTGAGGATGTCTCGGCCGTGGAGCAGCGTCCGCTCGGGCGTGGGAGGCAGCGTGAGCTTGTAGGTGGGGAAATAGCGTGAGAGATGCACGGGAACGTCCTGCCCCGCCTCGCCGGCCACCCAGTCGCGCAACTGGGTGAAATGCGCGTCGGAATCGTTGAGCGTCGGGATGACAAGCGCCGTCAGCTCGACATGTGCATGGCGCACCGCGCGCTTGATCGTTTCAAGGACCGGGGCAAGTGTCCCGCCGCAATACGTCCGGTAGAACGCGTCGTCAAATCCCTTTAAATCTATATTGAGCGCGTCAATGAAGGGCAGAAGGTCGTCGAACGGCTCGGGATTGATGTACCCGTTGGTCACAAGCACGTTCTTCCGGCCAAGCGCGCGCACCTCGGGCGCCAGCTCGCGTACTGTCTCATACCAGACCAGCGGCTCCGAGTACGTGTATGCCACACCGCACATCTCCCCCACCGGCGCCGCACGGATGTGCTCCGTGACCACCCCGAGAATCTCCGCGGCCCGGCCATGCGTTGATTCGAGGTCCCGCTTCGAGAATTCCTTGGCGATGGTGTAGTTCTGGCAGCACCTGCATGACAATGTGCAGCCGAATGTGCCAAGGCTCAGGATGCTGCTTCCTGGGAAGAAGTGGTAGAGCGGCTTCTTCTCGACCGGGTCAACCGACGCGCTGCTCACGCGGAAGTAGTTCAGCGAGTACAACGTGCCGTCGCGATTCTCCCGCACGTTGCAGATGCCCGTCTTGCCCGGAGCGATGCGGCAGCGGTGCGGACACAAGTCGCACTGAACGGTTGCACCCTCGAGCGCGTGCCAGAACAATGCTGCTTTCATAATCCACCAAGATCGTGTGCCGCTCGCTCCATCGTTGCGTGGAGGGCCGTGACCGAAGCGGGCGGGCTGGTCGACGCCGCTCCCAGCGCCCACCATTGCTCACTGCAATAGAACTCCCCCGGTTCGAGCGGCGAGACGGGACTGTACAGTGAAGCGTCGAATCCCTTCGCGCCGGTGCGGACGACAGCGCGGCGGCCATCGTACGGAAACAGGTCAGCGCCCGGCGCGCGGCTTCTCATGATCACGCACGTCTGTCCATCGTCCGCCGCGATCCATGCGCCGGCCCGCGTGGCTGCCGCCTGGCCGCGACGCCGCCCGCTGAGCGCACGCATGCGTCCGCCGTCAACTCTCTCGATCACCACCACGCCGTCACGCGCCGTAATGCCGTCATCAGGCGGATGCACCAGCGTGAAACCTGGCGGCGTGTCTTCCATGGGCATCATCAATGACACCTGCGGGGGAAAGATGAGCCGGGTGCCGATGCTCCACGACACGGCATGGCCGACGCAATTCTTCATACAGTCTGCGACACGCATGACCGGCGCCGTGGGGTGCAGTGTGAATGCGCGGGACCAGCGGATGCCGTTGGCGAAGTCAGGAGGGGAGAGGAGACGGAGCGTGCCGTCCGGCTCGATCCTCCATTTCCACGGGGCGTCATAGACGGCGTCGGAGAGGACCAGGCGGCGGTCATGGGGCGCGGGCGCGACGCTAGATTCAAATGTTATGCAGTTATTATCTTTTGAAGTTCTGAATTCAACCACGCGGCCGCCCCGCGGCGATACCGCCACCATGCACGCCTCGTTGCTCAGCCCCAGGCACCCTCCCTCGCCCTTCACCGTGCAGATGAACGCATGGATGCCATTGGTGCGGTACGGCATCCCCGCAGACGCCGCGGCGTCCGCGGCGTCAGTCGCCGCCTGCGCGGCCCGCAAGGCGTCCTTCGCCTCGACAAGGGCCTGGCGCATGCCCGGCACTCCGCTGAGCCGCGGCAGCATCAGTGTCACGTACACGTTACTCGGTGCGGTCACGTTGATGATGAGGACATCGGCGCCGGAGAGCGCCGCGCCGCAGTCAACCGGCTGATACCCGTGGTGCAACCGATTCCGTACGAGCCTTCGCCCGTCGCCGATGACTTCGATGACGGCGGGCGCGTCACGCTCGGGCGACGCGTCGTCGACGCCGGCAAGCAGCTCGAGGAGTGCCGCGCGGCTGCCGGTCTGATAGAGCAACAGCGCGCTTCCGCGCAGTAGAATCCCCTGGTCGCAGGGGACGCGGCCAATGCGCAGCGGCGTGCCGTCCTGATGCGCGTCAAACAGCGGCGCCCGTGCGCCGCCGAGCGTTGCGCCGCTGTCAGGGTCAACAGCCTCCACCCAGTACGGCTTGTTCAGGTCGACCGATTCAGTCTGGCCGAGCTCGGTGCGAATGGTCTCGCAGCCGGCAACGAACGCAAGCGCGGCACATGCAACGGCGCGCGTGACGGCAGGTAGTGTCATGTGACTCCCACAGTGTGCGGCCAACGGGCTGCGTGTCCACGGTTACTGCCGCAGGATTTCGCTGTATGCCTCGCCGGCCTTTTCGGCGGCGTCGGCCATGCCGCTGATCATGCGGGCGATGTCGAACAGGAGCATCATGGAGAGCGGGTCTGATTCGCGCTCATGCGCGAAGAGCTCCTTCAGGAAATCATGGAGCAACGTGTCAGACGCCCATTCCTCGCCGTGGATGCTTTCGAGCTTCCCGAGCAGCCCGGCATCGCTGGCAAGCGCGGCGTCCCCGGCGCCCGCATCGTCCGGCACCGCGGCAAGGCGCCGGCACACGGCGATGAGGGCATCGATGGCGTCGCCAACCTTGCCGACAAGCTTGAGCAGCTCGCGCGGCGTGTTCCCGGGCATGACGGTCCTGCGCAGTACGATGAGCTTGGCCGCGTCCTCAGCCTGGTTGCAGATGCGGTCCTGGTACCGTACGATATGGACGACGGCGCTCCGTCGGACGACGGCAAACAGCGAAGTCGACAAGCCTTTGCTGATGGCCAACCTGATCTGGTCGGCCTGCTCCTCGACTTCGGCGACCTGGGCGCACAGGGCTTCACAGCGGCCATAGTCCCGCTCCGCCAGTGCGCTCACCATCTCCCGCATCAGCCGCGCACACAAACCGCCCTTGCACAGGTGCTCGTACAGCGATTCGAAGAGTGATTCTCCTATCCGGCCATTAAGGATTTTCATGCCTCTTGATTATACGGTACTTGACGCGGGAAATCAATGCGGCTCTCTCCGCTCGCGGGGTGTTATTGGGAATTGTTGACAAATGGGCGGCCTGAGAGTACAATAGGAGGCCGTGGATGTGAAGTAAAGTTGTGCCCGGAGCCGAAATATGGTATAATGAGGCAAGCTTTAGGGAGGCGGCAATGTATCGTTCAATATCTCGCGTGTTGTTCGTTGCAGCCCTTTCCGTTCCTCTGTTGCTCTGTCAATGCACAACGGCCCGCTCGGGGGACCGCGGAGACACCGTCTACACGGCGCCATCCCAGCCTGCCGCACAGCCCGCCGCACAGCAGCCCGCGCCGCAGCCCGCGGTCTACACCTCACGCGAACAACTGGATTTCGTCCTGCGCGCGCCCGAGACGGTCGAGATGAACGAGCCGTTCACCTGCGAGCTCGTGCTCACCGCGCGCCAAGACCTCGAGTCCGCCCTGGTTCAGATGGCCGTGCCTGCCGGCTCCGAGTTCATCGACAGCACGCCCGTCGCATCACTCAAGGACAATGTCCTCAACTGGCGCCTCGCCGCCATGCGCGCCGGCCAGACAGAGACGATACGCCTGCGCATGCGCACACGCGCGCCCGGCCGCATCCAGTCGTGCGCCTACGCCACCGTGATGCTGCGCTCCTGCTTCGGCGCGGATGTGACGAAGCCGATGATCGCCATCAAGAAGACCGGGCCCGCAATGGCCACGCTCGGCAGCGAAGTGACGTATACCATCACCGTGAAGAACGAGGGGAACGCCCCCGCGCGCGATGTCGTCATCCGTGACGAAGCGCCGCAGATGCTTGCGCACGCCAGCGGCAGCCAGCGCCTCGTCAGCCGCATCGGCACCCTCGCTCCCGGCGAGTCCAAATCCATCAATGTCGTCTTCCGCGCCGCCGGGCGCGGCAGGGCGTGCAACACCGCGGTGGTCGAGACCTCGAATGCCGGCACGGCGAACGACCAGGCGTGCACTGACATCGTGACCCAGGACCTGCGCATCAACAAGTCCGGCCCCGCCGAACAGTTCTTCAACAAACGCGCGCGCTACGCCATCACGGTCGAGAACACCGGCGAAGTGCCGCTGCGCGATGTGAGCGTGGTTGACTCGTTCCCGCCGGAGACCAAGCTCGTCGAGGCGCCGGGCGCGTCGGTCAGCGGCAACATGCTTACCTGGTCAATCCCGGTGCTCGAGCCCGGACGCCCGCAGTCGTTCAACGTCACGCTCACCTCCTCAACGCCCGGTTCGCACTGCAACACCGTCGAGGCAAGCAGCCGCGAAGGCCTGCGCCGCAAGGCGTCGGCATGTACTGTCTGGCGCGGCTTCGCCGCCGTGCTGATCGAGGTGGTCGACGTCGAGGACCCGCTGCAGGTCGGCGAGGAGGAGACGTACATCATCAAGGTGACAAACCAGGGGACGGAACAGGATACGAACGTCAGGATCGCCGCGTACTTCTCGCCGTTGATCGGCCCGACGAGCGCGCAGGGGCCGACCGCCGGCACCGTCCAGGGCAGCGCGGTGTCCTTCCAGCCGTATCGCGTCCTCGCGCCGAAGCAGACTATCACGTACATCATCAAGGCCCGCGCCGCCGCCGTGGGCGACTCGCGCCTGAAGGTGGAACTGCGGTCCGACCTGCTCCAGGTGCCGGTGATCGAGGAGGAGAGCACGCATGTCTATTGAGGCGGACTTGACTTTTCGCCCGGCTTTTTGTATATTAGGTACCAGAATACCTTCTTTGTCACCAATGGAGCTCGGAAGCCGCTAACTGCACCGATACGGTGTTCACGATAGAACCAATGAGCCTTCGCCGCACAAGGAACGCTTAACCTTACTAACAGCATACGGAGGTTACAAATGAGCAAATCCCTCAAGGTCCTGCTTGGCACCGTCCTCGGCCTCGCGCTCGTGGTCGCGCTTGGCTGTGCCACGGCGGAAAAGTCCGCCCCGAAGGAAGAACCGGCTCCCGTTGCCGAGGCGCCGGCTGAAGAAACCGCCCCGCCCGCACCAGTGCAGGCGCCCGCGGTCAGCTCCGGCGGCAGCCTCGCCAGCATCGGCATCGCCGGGCCCGAATCCGTCAACGAAGGCGACATGTTCCAGAGCACCGTCTCCTTCCGCGCGAACGAGGACGTCGAGAACGTCATTGTGCGCGTGATGGTGCCCGAAGGTCTCGAATACGTCAAGAGCGACCCTGCGGCTAAGGCCGAAGGTTCAACGCTCATCTGGTCCTTCCCCACCATGAGCGCCGGCGAAACGAAGAGCGCACAGGTGTGGTTCAAGCCTCTCAAGAAAGGCTCCGCGAAGACCTGCGCGACCATCGAGGCAACTGCCCGCAACTGCTACGTCGTCAACATCACCAAGCCCGCCATCTCCATCCAGAAGTCCGGGCCGGAAACCGCGATGCTCGGCGACATGGTCTCCTATACCGTCCTCGTCAAGAACGAAGGCGACGGCCCGGCGCGCAATGTCGTCGTCGTCGACGATGTGCCCAAGGGGCTCACTCACGAGAGCGGCAAATCGCAGCTTACGTACGAAATCGGCGACCTCGGCGCCCAGCAGTCGAAGACGATCGTCGTCAACCTCAAGGCGGCCGAACGCGGCAAGCACTGCAACAAGGCGTCGGTGGACACGGAGAACGCGGGCAAGGCCGACTCGACGGCGTGCACCACGGTCATGCTTGAAGACCTCCAGGTCTACAAGGCAGGCCTCCCGGAGCAGTACATCAACAAGACCGCCGGCTATGTCATCGTCGTCACCAATGCCGGCGACACGACCCTCCAGAAC